>NZ_JAIZBG010000001.1:300000-600000 GCF_022267325.1 Leptospira sanjuanensis | reverse complement strand
CAAAAAACCGATCTGCATCGATCTCGGCCGGACAAACGTCGTCAATGGCTGCGACGGCGGCAAACCCGAATCGTTTGATTCGAATCGGCGGAACTCCGCCTTTGTCGTCGGAGGAAATCGAATTTTTTCCCAGAGTCTCGAGGTTTCGGTTTCAAAATCTTTTGGCCGAGTCGTCCGGTTTTGTCGGTTATTTCGGTCAGTCGCTTTTTGAGGCGGTCTTTTTGGAAAAGAAGGTTTGTTGTTATTCGATCAGTTCGATTCATTCTTCCCTGGCCCGACTCTGCGAAGAAAAATACGGAATTCCATTTGCGGGAGAATTGGGACAAGCCGACTTCGGGCGCGAAAAGATGCGGAGCGAGGACCAAGTCGCAATGCTTCGTTCGGCTTGGTACGGAGTTTCCGGGGAAGGATATGCGTTATTACTCCGTGAAATCGAGGAGTTTCTCCGTTCTTAAACGAAGGAGTTCCCACATTTCTTGCTCCAACGGAGAAATCCCGGTCCCCATTCAGAAGGAGTTCCCACATTCTTCCGTAAAATTTTTGGTTGACCACGGCGTCCCCACTCTCGGAAAATAGACCGACCGTCGGTCGGTTTTTAGCCATGAAAAAGTTCGCGCAAAACAAACAAAAGGGAAAGGAACGCAGGGACGACATCCTACAATGCGCGCGCGGCTTCTTCTTTACGAAAGGTTACGACAGCACCTCCGTTCACGACATCATCGACGAACTCGGAATCGCCAAAGGAACCTTTTATCATCATTTCAATTCCAAGGAAGAACTTCTCATGGAATTGATCAAATTCATGAGCGACGAACTTACTCAGCAGCTGCTCTCGGATGTGAACGGCCGAAAACCGAAAAACACATTAGATAAACTTAAAATTATTCACGAACTTCATTTCGATTGGGTAAACAAGAATCCGGAGATGGTATTCTTTTTTCTCAAAGCGATTTATTTGCCCGAAAACCAGACCCTCAAAGCGAAACTCGAAAAGGAAATCTTCAAACGGGACGTCGCATTCCTCAAGGACTTGATCGCGGAAGGGCAAAAGGACGGTTCGTTTTCTACGACGATGCCCGCGGAATTCTTGGCGGAGACAATCGTTGCGATGGGAAACGTGCAGAACGAAAAATTCGCGTTCTACATGCTCGGGTTCAACGATATCGATCCCGATTCGATCTATGAGGACTCGAAAAATTCCCACTATCTTTTCTCATCCATTTTAGGAATCAAGAACCCATTCGAGTTTCCGTTTCCAAAAGAAGAATTGAGTTCCGCCGCTGAGAATCTCCGAAAGTTTTCCTTAGAATTTGAAAAACAAAATCAGAACAAAAATAACGCGAAATCGAATCCTCTCAAGTCCGCAAACCGTAAAGGAGGAAAGGCGAAATAGAATTTTTTGGAATTTTATTTTTGACCGAATCGATATGTATCTCTTTTCGTTTATACCCGTTCCCACGTTTATTATGTCCTCGGCGATTCTTCGTTATATCGACAATCTGCCTGAAATTCGCAGGGAAAGAATTCTCGCGATCCGTTCTTGGATCGTGGAAACGTTTCCCGAAATCTTCGAATCGATGCAAAATCATACGCCGACATACAGAGTCGACGACAATTGGATCTCGCTCGTTTCCGAAAAGAATTCCCTGTCGATCTATCTCTGCAAGTCGCAGGCTTTGACCGAACTCAGAAAGAAATTTCCATCCTTGATCGGCGGAAAAGCCCGTTTGAAGATACGCGATACGGATCCGTTTCCTTGGAAGGAAATACGCAGTTCGATCCGGTCCGTGTTAAAATATAAGCCGAAGTCGACGGATCGAAAGGGTGGAATTCTTAACAAAGGAAATTCTTCCTCTAAAAAAACCGCTTTGAGACAAAATACAAGATCGCCTAAAAAGTAAGCTCAAGGTCAATTTTTCCCTTCTCCAAGACGGATCAGTTTGAATCCTCTTGACCCCGGGAAAAAGCAGGAAAACCTGTTTTTAACGGCCATGAAAAAGCAAATAGGCGATCGCTACGAACCGAAAGAAGTAGAGAATAAATGGATTTCACTCTGGGAAGAGAAGAAATCTTTTGTACCGAATCCGAACTCGAAAGAATCTTTCTCGATAGTCATCCCTCCTCCCAACGTTACGGGATCTTTGCACATCGGACACGCACTCAATCATACCATTCAAGATATTCTCGTCCGTATCGAACGTAAAAAAGGAAAGTCCACTCTTTGGCTTCCCGGTATGGATCACGCGGGAATCGCGACGCAGATGGTCGTCGAACGGGAACTCGCAAAAGAAGGAAAGAAAAGAACCGATTTTACCAGAGAGGAATTCGTAAACAAGGTTTGGGAATGGAAGGCTCATTCCGGAGGAATGATTACCAACCAGCAAAAACTTTTGGGAGAATCCGTCGACTGGTCGAGAGAAAGATTTACGTTCGACGAAGGTCTTTCGAAAGCAGTATTCAAAGTTTTTAAATCCCTTTACGACGAAGGTTTGATCTATCGAGGAGAAAGAATCATCAACTGGTGCCCCGCTTCTCAAACCGCGATCTCGGATCTCGAAGTCGAGTTCAGGGAAACAAAAGGAAAACTCTATCATATCAAATATCCGATCCACGGAAAAAAGGATCAGTTCTTAGTCGTAGCCACGACAAGACCCGAAACGATGTTCGGCGACGTCGCCGTCTGCGCGAATCCCGAAGATACACGTTATGCGTCATTGAAAAACGTGGTTTTGGATCTGCCCCTGACCGACAGACAAATTCCGTTGCTCTTCGATTCTTTCGTGGATAAGGAATTCGGTTCCGGTCTCGTTAAGATCACTCCGGCTCACGACGCGAACGACTTCGAAGCGGGGCAAAGGCTCGGACTCAAACCTCTTCTCGTGATGAACCCGGACGGAACGATGAACTCGAACGCGGGAGTTTACGAAGGTTTGGATCGTTTCGATGCGCGAAAGAAGGTTCTCGCGGATCTCGAAGCGAAAGGCCTTATCGAAAAAATAGAAGATCACGTTCACGCGGTAGGACACAATTCAAGAGGCGGCGCCGTGATCGAGCCGTATCTTTCCACGCAGTGGTTCGTAAAGATCAAACCTCTCGCGGATTTGGCGGTGCAGGCGGTTCAAACCGGACAAGTCGAGTTCGTTCCGAAAATGTGGGAAAAAACTTTTTTCGAATGGATGAACAACATTCGCGATTGGTGTATTTCTAGACAACTTTGGTGGGGACATAGAATCCCGGCGTATCATTGTAAAACTTGTAAACACGTGGAAGTCGCGGAAACTCCGGTGACCGTTTGTCCTTCCTGCGGTTCGAAGGAAGTGGAACCCGATCCGGACGTACTCGACACTTGGTTTTCTTCCCAGCTTTGGCCGTTCTCCACGATGGGTTGGCCCGAACAAACCGCAGACTTAAAAAAATACTACCCTACTTCCGTTCTTGTTACGGGCTTTGACATCATCTTCTTCTGGGTTTCCAGAATGATCATGATGGGAATGAAGTTCATGCAAGCTCCACCATTTCATAAAGTACTCATACACGGTCTGGTGCGGGATAAGGACGGAAAGAAATTCTCCAAATCGGTCGGGAACGTGATCGATCCTCTCGTGATGATGGAAAAATACGGAACGGATTCGTTTCGATTCTTTCTCGCGGCCACACTTCCGGAGGGAAAAGATATTCTTTTCGACGAATCACGGTTAGACGGGTATCGCTCTTTCTGCAATAAGATCTGGAATTCTTCCCGTTTCATCCTGATGAACCTGGAAGAATCCTTCGTGCCGACGGGAATCACGGCCGAAATCGAAAAGGATCTCGAACCGATGGATCAGTGGATTCTTTCCCGATTCAATCGTTGTCTCGAAGAATACAACAAAGCACATTCTAAATTTCATTTTTACGAAATGGCGGCGGCGATTTACGAATTCGTTTGGGGAGATTTCTGCGATTGGTATATCGAGCTCGTAAAACCGAGAGCGTATGGAAAAGTTTCCCCACGCTCCGCGGAAGTTGCGAAACAGGTTCTCGCGGACGTATTGACTCGTGCATTAGGACTTTTGCATCCTTTTATGCCTTTCTTAACGGAAGAAGTTCATTCAGTGTTCTCCGATCAATACATTACAACGACTCCTTTTCCGGAAGCGTATCCGATTTCTTCGGACGCACTCGGAGTTCAAAAACTCAATCTTCTTCAGGAGATGGTCACGAAAATCCGCGTTATGCGCTCCGAAAACGGCGTTGCACCGGATAAGAAGTGTAAGGCGATCGTAAAGTCCTCGGACGATCTCGCCCGTTCGGCGATCACCGAAAACGAAGTTTCACTTTTACAACTCGCGCGCCTTGAATCGATTCGAGTCGATGCGGGATATGAAATCCAGAAAACGGATTCTGTTTCGCATTTCACCAAGGGAGAAATCGTTCTTCCTTTGGAAGGTTTGATCGACGTCGCCAAAGAAAAAGCGCGTTTGGAAAAGGAACTTCAGAAATCCGAACTCGAAAAGGAAAAACTCGAAGCAAAACTTGCCAATCCGGGATTCCTTTCCAAGGCGGCTCCGGACGTGGTCGAAAAAGAAAGGGAAAAACTAAAGAACCTGATCGACAAAGTGGAAGTTCTGAAAAAGGGGATTCAAAATCTTGCAGGCTAAATTGAAAGTTCTCCTCATCGGTTCCGGAGGAAGAGAAAGCGCGATCGCGTTTCATCTCCGTAAATCTCCGTTGTTAAGCGAATTGAAGGTTTTTCCCGGAAACGGCGGTTTTCCCGATCAAGAAATTCTTCCTTCCGATTCGTTGAATGTGTTGAACAAGGAATCGGTTCAGTCTTTTTTAAAGCGAAACCACTTCGACTTCATCGTCGTCGGCCCCGAAGATCCTCTCGTAGCCGGATTTGCGGATTGGGCCGCGGAGCTTAAAATCCCCGTATTCGGACCCGATTCCTACTGCGCACAGGTGGAAGGCTCCAAGGACTTCGCAAAATCCCTGATGGTCGAAGCGAACGTTCCCACTGCGGAATACAAAACGTTTACCGAATATTCATCTTCTCTAAAATACCTGGAATCCAAATCGATTCCTATCGTTATCAAAGCCGACGGTCTCGCTGCCGGGAAAGGCGTTACGGTCGCAACCACCGAAAAAATGGCGAAAGAAGCTCTCAAAGAAATTTTCGAGGATAAAAAATTCGGAACGAGCGGCAATCAAGTCGTCATCGAAGAATTCATGGACGGACAAGAAGCTTCCATCTTTGCCGTTTCCGACGGAGATTCGTATTTTCTTTTACCCGCGGCACAGGATCACAAACGCGCTTTCGACGGAGATCAGGGGCCTAATACCGGAGGAATGGGCGCGTATTGTCCCGCTCCCGTCGTAACGGAAAGTATATTACAAAAAGTGAAAGAACGAGTATTCGATCGCATGTTTGAAACGTTCCGTAAGAAGGGCCATCCGTATCGAGGACTTCTTTATGCGGGTTTGATGATCTCTTCGGACGGAGAACCGAGAGTCGTCGAGTTTAACTGCAGATTCGGAGATCCCGAAACCCAATGCGTACTCGCGATGCTCGACGGAGATCTATTAGAACTTCTTTATACAGCCTCCACTGGAAAAATCAAAGGCGTTCAAGCGGCGGTTAAAAAAGGCGCCGCGGCTGTCGTAGTCCTTGCAGCGCAAGGATATCCCGATTCTTATGAAAAAAATATTCCGCTGAACCTTCCGGAAACATCCGGTCAAAACGTTTATCTTTTTCACGCGGGAACTCTAAAAAAAGATGGAAAAGTTTTTTCATCCGGGGGGAGAATTCTCGGAGTCGTAGCTCAAGGCGCCGATCTAAAGAGTTCGGTGGCCGAAGCTTATTCCTTCCTGGAAAAAATCCAGGCTCCCAAAACGTTTTATAGAAAAGACATCGGACACAGAGCCCTTTAAACCTATGCCATTTTTGATTTCAGGAAACTTAGATCTCGTGGAGAGATATAGCCTCAAGAAAATGGAAAAATTTCTTGGGATCATTCTTTCTCCCGTTCAATTTCCGGTTGAACAATACAATCTGTTAAGACACGCGCTGCATAGAAATCTCGATCCGGATACGTTGATCCGAAAGATGAATCGTCAGGAACTTCTTTCCTTTATCTACATTCTCACTCAATTCGGAGACGTCGTACAGAACGAAACTCCGGTCGAGTATCTAAACGTGGAAAAAATCCCTCTCGTATTGGAATGGCAAAAGGGACAATATATGATCCCGTACGAGGTTCTGGACCATCTTTCAACTTCTCGAATATTCAAAAATCAGAATTATCTCTTCGCACTCATCCCCTCGCTTCCCGCAAAGGAAAAAAAAGCCTGGATCGAATGGATCGGTTCCGGTTACGGAAAAACGTTTCCGAGAGAGATCAATCACGAACTGTATTTTCAATGCCGACATCTTCAGAAACCGTTTCAGGGAAAATCGCTTCTTAGGGAAGAAATGATTCAATTGAATCAACTCTGGCCCGTCGGAAAAAATGAGATCGTGGATTGGTTTCACAAAGGCATCACGCCGTTTTATTCCGCGATGAAAGAACTTTCCAGATCGGAAAAAGATCCGTTCCTTCTTCATATTTTGGACCTGATCCGCTCGGGCAAATTGATCCTAAAAAAGAATCCGGAAGAATTCAGAAAGAAGGAAGAATACGTCTTAGTAGCAACCGTGGAAGGAAACACACCCCAACTCAGGGACACCGTTTTTTCCTGGGAACAAGAAAGGGAAAAAAAGGAAGACTTTCTTTTTCAATAACTCCGTTCATCCCAAGGATAACCGGAAATCATCAAATCGATCGAAGCAAAGCATATGGAAGTAAAATCGGCAAAAGAACTCAAACGAGTTTCCAAAGAATTACAAGAGAACTTTATCAACCGCTGGAAACTCTTGAATCTGGAACAGGACAAAGATCGCCTAAAGGCTCTCAGCGAAAAGGCGGAAGACCCGGATC
Source organism: Leptospira sanjuanensis (assembly GCF_022267325.1). NCBI lineage: Bacteria > Pseudomonadati > Spirochaetota > Leptospiria > Leptospirales > Leptospiraceae > Leptospira > Leptospira sanjuanensis. Next base: position 593,044 of record NZ_JAIZBG010000001.1, on the reverse strand, counting down.
TTTGGAACAATCCGGAAGAAGCGAGAATCGTAAGTCAGAAAAAGAACGAACTCGAAAAAAAACTCACTCCTTGGTTCACCATTCAGCAAGATATATTAGATTTTCCTGATTTAGTGGATTTAACGTTAGACGAAAAAGGGGAAAACGGAGTGGGAGAACTCTCCACGGAATACAATCGCCTTCAGGAAAAATTCGCCGAACTCGAATTACTGGGAGCTCTGAAAAATCCCGAAGATATAAAACCGGCCTTCTTGAACATTCATCCCGGTGCGGGCGGGACGGAAAGCCAAGACTGGGCGGAAATGCTTCTTCGGATGTATATGCGTTATTTCGAAAAAAAAGGATATCAATATTCTCTTATAGACATTCAAGCGGGCGACGGCGCGGGAATCAAGAATGCCACCTTACACGTGATAGGCGATTTTGCGTTCGGCTTTCTCAAGGGAGAAAACGGGGTTCATCGTCTCGTGCGGATCTCTCCGTTTGACGCCAACAAAAGAAGACATACTTCCTTCGTTTCCGTTCACGTAAGTCCGGAAATCGACGACGACATCGACATCAAGATCGAGGAGAAGGACATCCGCGTCGACGTATATCGTTCTTCCGGAGCCGGTGGTCAGCACGTCAACACGACCGACTCCGCGGTTCGGATCACTCACATTCCGAGCGGAATCGTAGTCGCGTGTCAGAACGAAAGATCTCAGATCAAAAACAGAGACACGGCGTTTAAGATGTTAAAGGCGAGACTCTACGAGATGGAACAGGAAAAAGCGAAGGAAGAATTGGAAAAGAAGTCGGGCGAAAAAAAAGACATCGCCTGGGGTTCTCAGATTCGAAGCTACGTTTTCCATCCGTACAATCTCGTAAAGGATCATAGAACCGATCACGAAACAGGAAACGTGGCCGCGGTGATGGACGGGGATATAGAGCCTTTCATTCTCGCTTACTTGAAAACGCTTTAAGTTTTCTGAATATATTTTCCGAGAGAATCAAAAGATGTCCGACGTTTCCGGTAAAATCAAATACGGTTGTTTATGGGGAATGTTGATTCCCTTTTTCACTTTTTTTGCCGCACTCAGCGGAACGATTCTCTTTCTGAAGGACGATTACGGAAACGCGCATACGTTTGCCGATTGGACTCTTCTTGCGGGAAAACACGTTCTCCTTTTTGCGGGAATTCTCATCAGCGTCGTATTAGCCTTGTTAGTCGGGATTTGGTTCGGTATTAAGGATTCGAAACCCGTCGAAACGTTGCGAATTTTCTGGCCCGTTCTCGTCATTCTTCTCTATTGGATCGCTCCGAATTTGGCACCGGGACCCGTGGATGATTCGATCGTGACGCTCGGAGTCGGGCTGTATCAGATCTACCGTTATTTTAAGGAACGGAACAAGAATTTATGAGTCTTGAAAGAACCTTACTCTGGATCGGAATCGGCGGCGCACTCGGAAGCGTTTTTCGTTATTGCCTTCAATATTGGTTCGGAACGGTTCTCGGTTTTATGCTTCCTTGGGGAACTTTAACCGCAAACCTTTTCGGATCGTTTATCATCGGAGTCGTTTATGCGGTTTTTGATCGTTTTCCCGCATTCGATCCCCAGTGGAAATTCTTTCTTGCTTCCGGTCTATGCGGAGGGTTTACCACGTTTTCGACTTTCTCCTATGAAACGTTGCAGATGTTTCGAACGGAGAACTATATGCTACTTATTGCATATAGTTTGGTGAGCGTTTTCGGCGGAATCGGGCTGGCTCTGTTCGGGGCTTGGGTCGGAAAAAGTTTTTGAGTCGTTCGTCGTCGGAGTTCCTACAAAGCGTGAGATAAAATTTTTCGTTGCGGAAAAGTTTTTCCGTGATAGGGAGATTTTCGTAAGATTTCCCGCCGCCTAAAAACTCAGCGACTCGCTCTCTACGGGTCGCTCATCACCCCACCACCCAAAAACAGGGCGGGGCTCGATGTTTTACGGAAAAAGCGTAGGAACTACGATAAAATCACCCTACAACATTCTCCCCTACTGCGCAGGATAACCCCCGTACGTCATCTTTCCGATTAAATAAACCGGACTCTTTTTCTCGTTCAAAATTCTTCGGTTCAAATCCGCTTGCAGTAACGCCAACCACTCATCCGTATAAGAAACTCCGTTTCCATCCACAATCAAAACGTAATGGATCGTTTCCTCATTTTCACCCGCTTCCAAATCGTCCCAGGAAACCAAAAGGGAACCGGAACCGGTCATTCTATCCGGATCGGGAATAAGAATCGATTCGTTAAATCCGTTCGCAATCGATGCGGACAAAGTTTTGTTGTAAATTCCGGAATCGGAAATCAAAACCAGATTCTGCGCCGAAAAATGCGGAGGAATAAAGATCTCCGTGGGCGCTTCTGAACTTCTTCCTTTCCAAATCAGAATCGAAAATCTTCGATCGGAAAAATACGTGGTTCCGTTTATCTTCGGTCGAATTCCTCCCCAGGCGTACGGATTGTTCCAAGAATCCGCACCGAGTGTATTATAATAAAAACTTAAAATTCTTCCCTGTGACCTTCTCGGATAACTCCTTTGAATCGCACGATAATCCACATTCCAGGTCGTTCCGTAATTTCCAATCACCGAAAAATTCTCGTCGTTCCAAGCGTCCTTTTTCGTGATCAGCTTGGAGGTGTTCCCGTTCATATATTCGAAATGATTGTCGTAATAATAATCCCAGTGCCATTGTGTTCCCGAAACCAAAAGGGAATAAAAGTCCGCATAACGAGTCTTAGTCGACTGTCCCACATCCGAAATTTCCATCGCCTGATACACGGCGGAAATCATTCTAGGAGTGTCTTTCGCGCCGACTCCGTTCAACCACATCCCGAACTCGCTCAAGAACACGGGAATTTTCAAAAATCTCGTTTCGGTTCGGATCTCGTCCAAATATTTAAAATACGTCGCGTTGTCGATTCCGGTCAGATCCGTTCCCATTCTTCCCGCGTCGTAAAAATGGGAATTAAACACAAAACCCGGCCCGGGCAAAGTAGTCAGATGGCCTCCGCCCGTGGGAGGAACGATCGCGCTTCCTACATTCGTATTCCAGAATACAAGAGGTTCCGCATATACGAATTTGGATTCCCATCCGTTCGCGTTCAATTCCTGACGAATTCTTCCGTAAAAAGACCATAACTTCCGATTGTCCCATTGTGCCGGTGAAAGTCCTTCCATTCCTCCGTCCACGGGTTCGTTGAACGGATCGATTCCCAGAATGAAATCGAATTCTTCGGTAGTTAAGCGTTCTTGAATGTATTTTGCGGCCTTTCCCAATTGCCAAACAAATTCGGTCTGCATTCTTCTGGTTCCCGCGGAAGTGTTAAACGAAGCGTCGTTCCAAAAATTCCGAAATCCTTTTCGGACCGCCTCGTTGGTAAGGTTGTTCTGACTCCAATTCGCGCAAACGATTCCGCAATATTCGTTCGGATATGTCCCCGCAGGGGTTACCCACTTCGGCGCTCCGTTTCCCGTATACCACGAGTTTTTGTTGAATAGATTTCGGGAGAATAGATCCTGATGATAATCGACAAGAACATACATCTTCAACGCGATCGCCTTCTTCATTTGATCGATTACGGCGTCGAGATACGCATAATCGATCGTATCGACGGCCGTATGAACTCCTTCCCAAGCGATCGTAAAACGAATCATATTCGATCCCGTAGTTTTTCCCAATCGTGCAAACGCAATCTCCGCGTCCGATTCGTTTTGGAAGGGTTTAAATCCGTGCTGAACGAGTTTCGTATTTCCGGAAATATTAAATCCCCGAAAGTTCGCCTCTCTTCCTAAAGAATCGACAAAGATCGGATCGGTTTTCGCCGAATACGTCTTTTCTCCGATGGAAATCCTTCTCGATTCGGGAAGATTTCGATATTCCAAAGAATGAAAAACGTTCGACGTTCCTTCTCCGGATAAAAACGTTTTTGTTCCGTTTTCCAAATCGGACCTAACGTCGATCTTCGTGTTTAACAAAGAAAGAATCGAATTTTCCTTCGAATCGGAAGGAGAACAATTTTGATAAGCGAAGAAACAAATCGTTACAAGGATCGACGCGGTTCTTTTCATAGGGAGGGATTCTCAACGTTTCTTTTGAAAAAGAAACCGGAAATCCGTTTTTACGATTAAAAAGCGAAACGTTAAACGAAATCAAGATTCCATTTTTTTAATTCCGTTTCCTCTTTTTAAGAAATTTATAAGTCGTTTATCAGATGAGTAGGTTACGGATTTTTTCGGCGCAACGCGCGTAGATCGGTCTTTCTTAAAAATCCCCGAACGAGATTTGATTTCGTTTCTGCCGTATTTGATTCCTTTCCGTCTATAAAAAGGATTCGTTGGACTCCTGCAAAACGGATCGTTCATTCCAAACGAATCAATTCTCCTCGACGAGTTTGCTTCTTTCGGCAATGTTAGTTCGTATGGAACTGAGTTTTCCTTCTCCCGGAAATCCTATCTTCGATTACGTTCTTCTTCCCTGTTTTATTTTTTGCGCCCGAGTGACGGACGTTTCGATCGGAACGATCCGGGTCATTCTTCTTACACGCGAAAAGAAAGCGATCGCTGCTTCTCTAGGATTTTTGGAAGTTCTACTTTGGGTGATCGTGATCACGCAGGTCATCAAGAATTTAAACAACGTCCTTTGTTATCTTGCGTACGCCGGCGGCTTCGCGACCGGAACGTTTATCGGAATGATTCTCGAAGAAAAGTTGGCGATCGGTTATTCTCTCTTAAGAATCATTTCCCCCGAACACGGTGAGGAAATCGCGGACAAACTTTCCAAAGCGGGTTACGGAGTGACGACCATGAACGGCCAAGGAAGCAGAGGCCCGGTTAAGATCGTTTTTACGGTTTTAAAAAGAAAGAAGATTCGTCAGGCGATGAGAATCGTACAGACCGTCGAGCCGGACGTGTTCTATTCCATAGAAAACGCCCGGAGCACCAGTTCCGCATTCGCCGAAGATTCTCCAGGACTTCTGCGGAGAGGAATCCTGGAAAGAATCTTAAAGGTTAGAAAGTGATTTTCGTTTTTAGGTCGTTCTATACTGGGATTTTTACGTAGAGTTTTTTGATTTCTTTTTGGATGAATTTCGGGAAGTTCATCTGATATTCGTTGATCAGAAGTTTCCAATCGTCTTTCCGGATGGATTTTCTGCAGTTCGTCGATCCGCAGCCGCATTCGAAGGTTTGATCGAAGTTTACGATAAAGTTCGCATAATCGATCGTAAGCTCTTCCCCGGCCTGAATCTCTCTCTTGGCGACGATGTTGTCGTCCTGATCGTACCACATGTTCGGATCGCAGGAATGATTCATGAAGTTGGAATGGTTGATCACGTACTGATCGCTGGTAGGGCCGGTGACCAGACCGAAGTCCACGTCGTAACCGTATTTCATGAAGATTTCCTTTTCCGAATCGGGAAGAGACTCGGCTTCTTCAACCGTCAGAACTTTCCATCCGAACTCTTCGTCTTCGATCCACTCGCTGTAGCTGAACAGCAAGGTTCCTTTGGGGATGTTCTTCGTTGCGAAGGTTCCGTTCTCCCCGAATTTGTTGATTCGTTTCTCGATCATGCAGAAGATCCCTGCGTTTATTGCCAATGGCAAAATTTTTATCTATCAAGAATGGTATAAAAAAAACTTCAATTAAAATACTGAATTCGAGTAATATTTAATGCGAGTCCCCTCGAACGTAAGACGAGGGAAGAAGAACCATTCTAAAAACGTAAATTATTTTCTTAACGTCCGCCTTCGAGAAGTCCACCGGGAATCCAAGACTCCGCTGACAACTCCCCTTCTTCAGCCTGAGGCAAGTCCTTCCGTAAAATTTTAAAGCCTCTTCCTTCCATCCCGACGACCAAGGACGACTTGTGAAAGAGCCAGTTCCGATTTCCCGAACGTTCTATGCTTGCCTGCGCCTTCCCTGTCTCTAAAAAACAAACGGCCGAGAAATTTCTTTCAATCTTTCTCTGAAGAATTTCCACTTGTTCTTCGAAGTCGTTTCCGTTCTTGTCCTTGCCGATCGATCCGAAGTCGACAAAGACCGGAAGAATTTTTTCTCCCTTGGGAATTCTATCCGAAAGCAGAAAGTCCGCGGCCTTCAGAAGGGACTCTGCGTGAAAAAAAACGGGAACGGAGGATCGGGATTTTTGTCTGGACGAAATTTTTGCGAGAACGTGCAGCTTTTCCAAATTGATCGAAGCTTCCGGAAATACTAGAACCGGAGTAACTTGCTTGCGATCGAGTTTGATTTTCCAGCGAAGCAATAAATTGCTTTTGGTTTGATTCGGATCTAAGAGCGTGATGACGAACATGTTTCCCGATAATTCTACAGGATATATCGGACAAACTTAATGTATGTTTAGATATTATTTAATGCGACTTGAAAAATCGAAACCTTCTTCGAGCGCCGGAACGGTTGTTAACATACAATCGAATCTTCGTAGAACGCCTCAAATCGCCGATTCTTGTAAGAATTTTAATAGTCCCGTTTTAAGGAGAATTTTCTAAGGTGAGTTTTTTTTCCCGAAAAAAAATCGAAGAAGCGCCCGACACTCTTACGCATCTGTATCTGAATCCGGAAAATTCTTCCTGGGCCAACTTCGGTTATTGGAGGGACACGGACGATTATCCCGCCGCTTGCAAAACGTTAGCCGTTCTGCTCGGACAAAAGGCCGAACTCGGAACGGGACTTAAGGTTTTGGATCTCGGCTTCGGTTGCGGGGACCAGTTCTTCGTTTGGAAGGAAGAATTCTCCGTTGCGTTCGAAGATCTGACCGGGGTCAACGCTTCTTCGGTTCAAACCGAATTTGCAAAAAATCTGTTGGACCTACGCGGGTTTTCTCCGTCCGATCCTCGACCGACTCTCATCCTGTCCCCGATCGAAACGGCTCTTCCTTCTTTTGCGGATCGGAGCTTCGATCGGATTCTTTGTTTGGACAGCGCGGTTTTTTTTTCCGATCGAATCGCGTTTTGTAAGGAAGCGTTTCGAATTCTCAAGCCGGGAGGACGATTGGTCTCGGCCGAATTGATCCTGAACGAATCGCCTTTGAACCTTTTGGATTCTTGGTTTCGAAGCGCGGTCTGTACGTTAAGTTCCATCCCGAAACGGAATCGGGTCACAACTGATTCCCTTTCTCAAATCTTGCGCGACGCCGGGTTCGAGTTTGAGGACGGCTTTGCGTTTTTAGAGAAGGATGTCTTTGAAGGATTCTCCCGTTTTTTAAAACGTGCGACCGCCAAACCGCAGACATCCATTCCGGAAAGAATCGCGCACAACTATGCGAGATTCGCGGACTTTCTAGGAAGTGAAAGAATGAGAAGATATTTCCGCTTCGTTCTTTATGCCGCGGTCAAACCCGACTCAAACGATCCGCATCGTATGGATTCAAAGTCCGATCGAAAGAGCATCCCGAAACGAAGTTAAGACCGCATCGAATTCTCAACCCAGCGTCTTACGTCCAAAGAAGTCGAAACCCCCGCTTCCAAAAGGGGAATTCCGTATCTCGCGTAAGAACCGCAGAACCAAATCTTGCGACCGGGTTGCTCCTGAAGGAACTTGAGTTCGTCGATGGTCTTTTGGTTTTTGAGATCGATCACCGGTCTTTCAAAACGGGAACGGGAAATGAGCGTTCCTTGTTTCGGCTCTTCCAAAGGATTCCAAGTCTGAAAAATTTCCTCGTTTCCGATTTCGGGAAGAACCTTATTGAGACGAATCGTCGCCGAAGGTTTGTCGGTTTCGGGAGAAAGAGTAAAACAAAGCGGAGCCCAGTGTCTTTTTTTGTTGGGCATAAACGAAGGATCGGTGTGCATCAAAATTTCCGATTCTTCGTATCGAAAGGAGGAAAGAAGTTCTTTCTCCTTCGTCATTTCGTCCGGTAAAAGAGGAATCGCCTGATTGGCCGGGGTCGCGATCACGACCCGATCGAATTCTTCCTTTCCGCCGTCAAAGGAAACAAAAACTTTTTTACCGTTGAGTTCGAGTCTTTTCGGATTGGATTTGAGACGGATCTCTTTTGCGCCCACCGAAAGCCGTTCGGTGATGTCCCTGGTTCCGTGGCTCGCGGTTAAAAATCGGAGAAACTTCAATCCTTTTGCGTGATAACGGATCACCGCTTCGGCCGGGTAATTTTTCGCGCTTTTGAGAGTGCAAGTGTTGATCGTCGCAAACATAGGAATCAGATATTTGTCCTCGAATTCTTTCGAATATCCGAAACGTTGCAGAAAACCGGAGATCGTAAGTTGTTCGCCTTTTAGAGATTCCCATTGAGTCGCGGATTCTCCGTAAAATCGGATCGTATCCGAAAAGATTCTTCTGGATTCCCCGCTTTTAAAACAAACGGGAGAAACGAACGGATAAAAATTTCCGCCGAGTCCGAACGTGGCGAATTGAAAGTACGTAGTTCCGTCCCGTTCGCTCAGAGAAAAGGAATAATCCACGGGTCTGAATTCGATTCCCGCTTCGTTGTACATCTCGATGAGACAAGGATAATAGTTTTGTTTGAATGCGCGGAAAGGAACGTCGAAACGGAAGATTCTATCTTTTAACGCAACGTCCGTTCCGTGCGCATCCATTCCGGGAAGAGCGTGACGCTCGATCAAAACGACTTCGTGTTCCTTACTCAAATACCAGCAAGCGCTGAGCCCCGCGATTCCGCTTCCTAAGATTGCGATTTTCATATTCTATTCTTAGAATTAGATCTTCGAAAAGAAAACATAGGAATTTTTTTCTTTCGCAATGAAAAACAGAAAAATCGGTTTTTCGATCGAGTCGTTCACTGAAAAAGGGTTCCTTATTCTTCGTGTAACCGTTTCGTAAAAGTTTCGAACTTTCTTTTAAAGAGGTTTATGTGTTTTACTCTAAAGTATTGATTTCCCTCGGAATTCTTTTCTTTTTTTATCCGCTCTGGTCCGCGCCCAAAACGGAGAAGGCTACGTTCGCAGGAGGTTGTTTTTGGTGTATGGAAGGTCCGTTCGAATCTTTGAACGGAGTGATTTCCGTTACGTCCGGTTATTCGGGCGGTAAAGAGGTCAATCCGACCTACGAGGACGTCGGCTACGGAAGAACGGGTCATCGAGAAAGCGTTCAGATAGAATTCGATCCTTCTAAGATTCGTTACGCGGAATTGCTGAAGGTCTTCTGGAAACAGATCAATCCTACGGATAACGGAGGACAATTTGCGGATCGAGGCAATCAATATCGAACCGGAATTTTTTATCACAGCGAGGCTCAAAGGAAAGCAGCGGAAGAATCCAAACAAGAGATCGCAAAGTCCGGAAAATTCAAAGGACCGATCGTGGTCGAAATTCTTCCCTTCACCGCGTTCTATGCAGCCGAAGGATATCATCAGAATTACTACAAAACCAATCCCGATCACTACAAAGCGTATCGAAAAGGTTCCGGAAGAGAGGCGTATCTGGAAAACGTCTGGGGAAAAAATTAAACCGAAGTCATACGGAGGAATCGGAATCGTTTTTGCGACGACTCCGATTCTTTTATTTCGCGAATAGAAACCAATCGATGTCGCTTAACAAAGTCGGATTAGAAACATCGTCAGTCTTTGCAGCTTGTCCCTGCCCTGACCGGGTTCCGCCAAATCCTTTTCGATCGTTTTACGATAAATCGCCTTTAAATGGTTCTTTAGAGTTCCTGAATGTACTCCCAATTCCCGGACCAGACTTTCACGAGTTTGACCTGCGACCAAAAGATCGCAGATCTTCGCTTCCTGATACGTAAGTCCGTATTCCTTTTGAAGTTTCGGAAACAAGGATTCCCGGACCTTTCCGATTTCCGTAGAAGCGGAGAATCCGGCTGTTTCGTGTTTCTGAACGGAAGTCCCGAACGCCTGCTCCGTATTCGCGGAATCGGACGCCTTTTCGGACGGAACGTCGACTCTGCATAAGAAATTCGAAATATTCCCTTCTTCGTCGCGGAGAGGAGTGATTCTTTCCTTCCAGGAAATCGTTTCACCGAATCCATTTCGGTTTAAAAAATATCCTTCGTATTCTTTTCCCGCAAGAATGGTCTTCCACAGTTGTTCGTAAAATTCCCGTCCGTGCGCGCCCGACTGAAAGAAGCCCGGATTCTTTCCGATCAAGTCGGTTTGTTTATATCCGGAAATATTCTCAAACACCGGATTTATGTATTCGATCCTACCGTCGCGGTCCGTGATAAAGATCGCGTGAGGATCTTGGTAAAAGTAAGAAGTCAAAATGGACGAAAGATTCGTATTCCCCGATCCGTACCCACTTTGATTATCTGAAACGCACATAGACTTCCTCCTATCCCGTTGGAGATATAAGATTCTTTTGAACAAGACTCTCCATAAACTTACCTAAGTACTCCATAGAAGGATCGATTCGTCAAATCGAAGCGGCGTCGAAAAGCCTTTGGAAAGATTGATAAAAATCAGGAAATCGGATTAGTTAGGTAATGGACGCTGCTCGCGAACGATCGATATTCGCCCAAATCCGATTCAAAAAGTCGAGAGAATTGGATTGCCTCTTGTTGAACGTGTTTCGTATCGTATTTTTCGATCCGTTAGACTTCGTTTAATAAAGAGGAAATCATGAAACAAATCCCGATGCCGAAAAAGAATCTCGTCGGAGTCCGCACGAGAACAAAAAACGCGGACGAATTCGGACCGAACGGAAAAATCGGACCGCTCTGGGGAAAATTCTTTCAGGAAGTTTTTCCGAAACTCGGGGATCCGGGAGATTCCATCTACGCTGTGTATTGGGATTATGAAAGTGACGAGAACGGAGAATACTCCTACTTTATCGGAGTTCCGGCCGCTTCCAACGATACGAACGGTTTTGAAACCGTTTCCCTTCCCGAAGGAACGTATCTCGAATTGACCACCGAAAAAGGAAAAAGCCCGGATATCGTCGTTCAACTCTGGCAACAAGTTTGGTCCGATTCCGAAATCAAAAACAGAAGAGCCTTTGCAACGGATTACGAAATTTATCCGATCAACTTTGCGGAAACTCCCGAAACACAGGTTCGTCTTTACCTTTCGGACAAACAAAAAAACTGAGCGAAAACCGCGACGCGCGGGCAAACATCAAAGGAAGAACGAATTTGATCCGATCCGCCGAGAATTTCAATTTTCAAGATCGGATCGCAGATCGAATCTGGTTGTATGGCGGATCTTCAACTAGTTATCGGCGATAAAAAATTCTCATCCTGGTCCCTGCGTCCTTGGATTCTATTAAAAGAAAAGAATATTCCTTTTACTGAAATTTCACTGACCCTGAACACGCCCGAGTTTTACGAAAAGATCAAATTCTATTCGGAAGCCGGAAAGGTTCCCGTTTTAATCCACGGCGACATCAAAGTATGGGACACGTTCAGCATCGTCGAATATCTCGCCGAGACTTTTCCGGAAAAAAATCTTTGGCCCAAAGACAAAGCGGCAAGAGCCGTTGCACGTTCCGTCGTCGCGGAAATGCATTCCGGTTTTACGGATCTTAGAAAGAATCTGTCCATGAACCTCGTTGAAAAACTTCACGGAAGGACCTTCCCCGAAGAAGCGTGGAAAGATATTCGAAGAATCGAATTCATCTGGAAAGAATGTCTGAACAACTCCAAAGGGCCTTTCCTTTTCGGAAAAGAATTCACAATTGCGGACGCTTTTTATGCGCCTGTAGTGGGAAGATTTCTGACCTACGGAATCGAACTCGGACCGGAGGCGACCGCTTACATCTCCAAGATCAGCAATTTATATTCTTATAAGGAATGGTTGGATGGAGCTCTGAAAAAAAGTTAAACACGATCGGGCGGAAAAACATTTAAATTTTAGAATTCTTGAATGTTCTAATTTGCGGAAGAACGAAAACGCCCCTCCGCAAATCGAATTCTCACTTTCGTTGCAAACGTAAAGCGTTCAAAACCACCGAAACCGAACTAAGAGCCATGGCGCCTCCCGCAATCCAAGGAGCGAGAAACCCCGCAGCCGCGATCGGAATTCCGAGCGCGTTGTAAAACAAGGCCCAGAAAAGATTCTGGCGGATGTTATACACCGTTTTTTTACTCATTGCAAACGCGTTTGCGATCGAAATCAGATCCCCGTTCATAATCACGACATCAGACGATTCCATTGCGACGTCCGTTCCGGTTCCCATCGCGATTCCTAGATCTGCAACCGCCAACGCTGGAGCGTCGTTGATCCCGTCTCCGACCATCGCGGTGACCTTTCCGGAGTTCATGAGTTTTTTTACCTCGCTCGATTTTCCTTCCGGAAGAATTTCGGCTAACACGTGTTCAATGCCACAGGCCTTCGCGACCGCATGCGCCGTTCTTTCGTTGTCTCCTGTGATCATATACAAATCCATTCCGAGCGATTTCAGCCTTTCGATCGCGATCGGAGTCGATTCTTTGATCGTATCCGCCAAAGAAAGAACTGCGGAGTGAATCCCATTCACGCTTAAATGAACGACGGTGTTTCCTTCTTCTTCCCGAAGTCGTTTCAAATTCAGAAGAATCTCGCTAAGAGCTATGTTTCTTTCCTTGAAAAGACGATCGGTTCCGATCAGAATCTTTTTCCCGTCGACCACGGCCGAAACTCCGCCGCCCGGAACGGTTTCGAAACTCTCCGGAATCGAAAGGCTCAAACCTTTCGATTTGGCAAAATCCACAATCGCTTTAGAAAGAGGATGTTCCGAATTCTGTTCTGCGGAAGCGGCAAGAATGAGAAGAGAATCCGTATCCTTCGGATTCAAACTTTCCAAACCTTTCAAAACCGGTTTTCCGTTTGTCAAAGTACCGGTTTTATCGAAAACGATCGTATCCACTTTATGAGCGATTTCTAATGCTTCAGCGGTTCTAAAAAGAATTCCGAGAGTGGCCGCCTTTCCCGAACCCGCAAGAATCGAAACCGGAGTCGCCAAACCCAAAGCACAAGGACACGCGATAACGAGAACCGCGATCGCCTTTTCCAAAGCCCCGGAGAAATTTCCGGGTTGCAGCCAGAAATACCAGAGAAGCAAAGTAATCGCCGAAAGAAGGATCACGATCGGAACGAAAATTCCGGAAATCCGATCCGCGATTCTTTGAATCGGCGCACGCGAACCTTGCGCTTCTTGAACTACCCGAATGATTCCCGAAAGCAATGTGTCCTTGCCTACTTTCGAAGCTCTTAATTTTAAAATTCCGTTTTGATTGAGAGAACCTCCGAACAAAGAACTTCCGATGGTTTTTTCGACGGGAATACTTTCACCGGTTAACATCGATTCGTCGACGGAAGAGTTTCCTTCCTCCACGGTTCCGTCCACGGGAATCGTTTCTCCCGCCTTCACCAACAGAAGATCTCCGGGGCGGACGGCGAGAAGAGGAATTTCCTGAATCTCCTCCTCTCGAATGATGTTCGCAGTCTTCGGCTGCAAGCCGACCAAAGATTGAATCGCTCTCGAGGATTTTCCTCTCGCAATATGTTCCAAAAATTTTCCGAAAAGAATCAGTGTGATCAATACGGCGGACGTTTCGTAATACAGAGGAACGTCTCCGTGATGATGCGCACCCAAGGAAACGAAGGTCTGATAAACGCTGTAAAAATACGCCGCCGAAGTTCCCAAAGCGACGAGGACGTCCATGTTCGCTCCGCCGTTTTTCAAAGCGCGAAAACCTCCGCGATAAAAAGCGGCTCCGATCCAAAACTGAACCGGAGTCGCGAGCGCAAACTGAAGCCAAGGATTCATTAGAAAAGATAAATATTCAGAAATTGAATTATTCCCGAAATGGCCGATCATGCTCGCAAGGAGCGGAAGGGAAAAAAGCGTCGAAAGAACGAGACGTAGTTTTAATTTTTTGAATTCCTTTTCGTGCGCCTTTTCCGATTCTCCATGAATTTCCAGATCCTTATGAACGAGCGCTCTGTAACCGAGCGAATCGACCTTATCCAGAAGAACCTCTTCCGTAACCGAAGAATCGAATTCCACTTTGGCGGTTTCCATCGCAAAGTTGACCCGTGCGTCCTTAACCCCCGGAACTTTTTTCAGTCCTTTTTCGATTCGAAGCGCGCAGTTCGCGCAGGTCATACCGATCAGATCTAACGTGATTCCTTCCTCGACCGTTTGTTGCGGAGCGTTCATTTGACTTCACCCGGGGTATACCCTTCTTCCAAAATCGCGGCTTTGACTTTCGCCAATTCCTCTTCCGTTCCTTCTCCCTGATAAACGACTTCCTTGTTTTCCAAGTTTGCCTTTCCCGTTAATCCGACATCCTTAAGGGCCCCCTCGACGGTCTTTAAACAGTGCGAGCATGTCATTCCTTCTACCGTAAGTTTGATTTCTTTCATGATTCTATCTCCTAAAATTTTATTTAAGAATGCGGTCGACGGTGGTCATAAACTCGTCGAGTATCTTGGAATCGTTCTCCTTAAATCTTTCCACGACGCAGGTTTGAATGTGGCTTTTCAGAAGGGTTTTTGCCACTCCGTCCAAAGCGGATTTCGTGGACGATAATTGATTGAGAACGTCGTCGCAATATTCTTCCCTTTCGATCATACCTTGAATTCCTCGGATTTGACCCTCTATCTTCTTTAAACGGAGAAGCAGATTCTCCGTAACTTTCGGATCGGAATGCAGTTTGTGTTTTGGTTTCATACCATACCCCCCTATACTATAGACGTTTTAATAAACGAAATCCTTCAAAAAAATCGGTTTCGAAGAAAATTTTAACTTATTTTTTGTTTACTATTCGTATAAATAGCATACCTTCTGAATCGAGGAATAGTACGAACAATGGAACAATCCAAAATCAATCGAGGAACCGTTTCTAAAATCCCCGGACGTTTCGAATCTACAACACGCGAGGTAGACCTCGAATTTCAAGACGAGGAAATGTCTCCGCGTACGATCCTTTTGGAAGAACGAGCCAAAACGATCGTTTCCGAAAACGACTGCCCGGATTTGGGATTTACACGATCGATCAATCCATACCGCGGATGCGAACACGGCTGCATCTATTGTTACGCAAGACCCAATCACGCATACGTGGATCTTTCACCGGGAATCGATTTCGAAACGAAGATCTTCGTAAAAAAGAACGCTCCCGAACTTTTACGAAAATATCTTTCCAAACAAAAAGACCAGATTCACACGATCCAGCTCGCGGGCGTAACCGACATCTATCAACCTGCGGAACGAAAATTGGAAATCACGCGCGAGCTTCTCAAAGTGTTTCTTGAATTCAAACAACCCGTAGCGATGATCACCAAATCCTTTCTAATAACCCGAGATATCGACCTTTTGGAAAAACTCGCTTCCAACAATTTAGCAAAAGTATATATCAGCGTAACGACGCTCGATCAAGAACTTTGGAAGAGAATGGAGCCGCGTACCGCCAATCCGGAGAGAAGATTGGAAGCGCTTCGAAAACTTTCCGAAGCGGGAATTCCCGCGGGAACGATGGCGGCACCCATGATTCCCGGGCTAAACGATATCGAACTGGAACGGATTTTAGAAGCCGCAAAACAAGCGGGGGCAAGATCGGCGGGAATGGTATTTCTTCGTCTACCTTATGAGGTTGCGCCGTTGTTCATGGATTGGTTAGAAAAAAATTATCCGCTCAAAAAGGACAAGGTGGAACATTTAATTCGACAAGCAAGAGGAGGAAAACTCTACGATTCCGATTATTCCGTCCGCATGACCGGCGAGGGAAATTACGCGGAAATGCTTTGGAAACGATTCTTTGCGGCGCGAAAACGCCTCGATTTACTGAACGATATGCCTTTGAATAAAACCCTTTTTAAAATTCCGGACATCTATCGAATTCGCTTAACAAAAGGAGAAAACTTAATTCCGGGTCTATAAGGTAACTGCAATTCCCGTCCCTACGCCTTCGATCGCGATTTATCCGTAAAATTACCGAGTCGAAAAGAGAACAGAGCGCATCCTAATCCACTTCGCTTAACAATTTTTTTAATACGAATATAACTAACATCGTTTTCTTAAGAACAATGTCGTCTGACGTAAGACAAACACATCGAAGGGAAAGATTTTTTATTCTATCCGTTATTTAAAAAAGATTCCACTTGGGCTTGACTAAACTTACCGAAGTTTTGAACAATGCTGCGGAACTCCTTCCTAATTTATATATCAGGAGAATAGTGAAGAGAATGAAAAAGAAAAGTACGAAGAGCGTTGGGTTGATTTTGTGTGCCCTGTTGTTTTTTGCAGGATCGCTTTCTGCTCAGACTTACACCGTGTTCGTTCACGGGAAGTCCGATAAGAATCACAACGGCACAGGAACGACCGACGTAAATAACTACTGGGGAACAAGTGTGAACTCGGTTTCCGGAGCAAAGGTATTCGTCGGATACGATGGAACTACCGATCCGAGAACTTACGGAACCGCTCGTGCGCAAACCAACTTTACCACTGTGCTGAACACGTATTGCAAAGGATCCAATTCCTGCAAAATCGTTTGTCATAGCGCGGGTTGTTACGTAACCGAATATTGGTTAGCAAATCTGGGAGCCAGCGCCTCCAGCAAAGGCTACAATATCACAAAAGTAACCGCTCTGGCAGCCGCTTCCGGCGGATCCGAGCTCGCATCCGCGTTGAACGGAGCGACTTTCGGATTTGCAGGAAACGCGATGGATAAAGCGCTCATCGTTTCCACGGCGAGAGGAGCTTACAACCACAACAACACCGCAGGTGTTACGATTTATCAAGTTCCCGGTTACAAAGGAATGGCGGGAGCTTCCGCAATTCTTCCGGGTGAAGACGATTACGCAGTGGCATATCACTCTTCCTGCGCTTATAACAAAGCGGGCGGAGTCAGTCAATGCCAGGCTTCTTTGACTCAAAGCGAAGGCATTTGGCCTTTCAACTCGAATGTGACTTACACACAATTCCAAGGTCACACAAGAGCGCCTTCCGTCGGGAGCGCAGGTCTTTACCTGAATCACAGCGAATTGAAAAACGAAGGCTGGAGATAGATTCGTTTTTGACGTAAAAAAAATCCCGCTTTCCAAAAGCGGGATTGACTCAAGCAACTTTCAAAATTTAGAATATTCTTTCCGAAAGCGGACCGCTCCGATCATCGTTCCATACTTTCCAATTCCTTAATCCTTCTCTGTTTCTCGTTACTGTCCCAAAGTTTGGATGTGAATTGTTTTGCGTCATAGAATTTCGTCTTAAAGAATTCTTTATACGGAAGAACGAGTTCTCGATCCGGTTCCACGGTTTTAGCAGCCTGGATTTTTTTAAGACCCGCTTCTCCTTGGCCGAACCATTCCGGATCGACAGCGAGATTGACCCGATGTCCCCGCACGTCCGTCAAAACATACGGACCGTCCAGACCGGAATCCCGTATTAGCTTTCCATAAAATAAGAATTCGGCTTCTCCGTAACCCGAAGGAAGCTTGGAATCGAACGTGGCCCAGGCGATGTATTCTCCCGTTTCCGCGTGTTTGAGATTTCCCTCAAGATGATAGTTCCCGGCCTTGTAAACGTTTACGCCGACTCGAACCACAAGCGAACCGTCGCTCGTCGTATCGGAAGAAGATCCGCTGAGCTCCGCGGGTTTGCCCGGAGAGGAATAAAACGAAGTGTTGAGTTTTCCCGTCTTTTTAAATCCGGGAGAATAACGAAAGTCGACTTCCATGATCATATCTCCCCAATCCTTCTGCGTCGGTTTCCATTGAAACGTATAAAGCAAATCCTTTGCAAGATCGTCCCCGTTTACTCCGTTGTCGCCGTAGTCGGGACTGAGCGTTCCGAATTTTTCTCCGTCGAATTCTCTCCACATGCGAACGCCTTTGATATCGATCGGAATCCGCTTTCCTTCGGGACTTCTACATTCGAACGTTATGCGCATTTGATCCTGCGGTCCAACGACGGCCCAACTCAAAGGCTGGAGCTGACAGCTATAACCGTTCGGCTCCTTCGATTCTGAAGAATCCGCCATCGGAATCGCAGTCGTCTGTATAAAAAACGGTTTGATCAGATCTTCGTTGTATTTCGTAAGAGGTCTCGAGTTCGGCGGATATTGGGACCATTCTTTATAATCTTCTAATATTCTTTCGATCGGAACGGAATCGTCTACGTCCTGTAAGGTGCCGCTCGAATCGGATTCAAAAGCGGAACCGCCTCCGCCGGGAGGAGAAGTTTTCGCCATTCTTTCCGCTCTTTCCTTCTTTTCGGCTTCCGTTTCGAACCAGGATTCCCCGCTTTCATCGGGCCAGAAAGCTAACACCGTTAAAATCAAGATCGCTGCCACAATCGATCCATAGATCACATATTTATTGCCGGATTTCATGAATTCCTCTTCTTTTATCTTCGGAAAAGAGCGCCTAACGCGGTCCAGGCCGTTTTTTTCGGAGAACAGTGTAAATTCTCTCCCAAGCAGAGCAATCACATTTGTTTTTATTTATAATTAGCGTTCTTTTTAGATTTTTAATTTATTTTCCTCGTTATTTATAAATCAGCATACTATCACTTGACTTAAATCGGAAAGAGTCAAACCTTTAGAGCGGGAGAGGAATTTCTTCTCCCCTAAGAAATGGAGAATAGTGAAAAATGATGAGAAATTGGAAAACAAAGCGAATGATGGGACTGGCACTCTGTGTGTTTCTTTTTGCGGGAGCTCTTTCCGCTCAAACTTATACCGTGTTCGTTCACGGAAAGTCGGATAAGAACCACAACGGAACCGGAACTGTGGATGTGAATAATTACTGGGGAAGCAGCGTAAATTCTGTTTCAGGAGCGAAGGTGTTCGTGGGTTACGATGGTACTTCCGATCCGAGGACATACGGAACGGCTCGTGCTCAAACCAACTTCACAACCGTGGTAAACACATATTGCAAAGGAAGCAATTCCTGCAAAATCGTTTGTCACAGTGCGGGTTGTTACGTAACCGAGTATTGGCTTGCAAACTTGGGAGCGAGCGCTTCCAGCCGCGGATATAACATTACAAAAGTTACCGCTCTGGCTGCGGCTTCCGGCGGATCCGAACTTGCTTCGGCTCTGAACGGAATCACTTTCGGGTTCGGCGGAAACGCGATGGATAAATCCCTCATCGTTTCCACTGCGAGAGGAGCATACAACCACAACAACACCGCGGGCGTTACCGTTTATCAAGTTCCCGGTTACAAGGGAATGTTCGGTGCTTCTGCGATTCTTCCCGGAGAGGACGACTACGCGGTTGCGTTTCATTCTTCCTGCGCTTACAACAAGGCGGGCGGCGTGAGCAAATGCCAATCTTCTTTGACACAGAGCGAAGGTATTTGGCCCTTTAACTCGAATGTAACTTACACTCAGTTTCAGGGACATACAAGAGCCCCTTCCGTTGGGACTTCAGGATTGTATCTCAACCACAGTGAGTTAAAAAACGAGGGCTGGAGATAAACAACTCTCGATCGAATGCGCAATTCCGCTCGATGGGAGCGGGGTTGCCCGATCGAAACGAAAGTCCAATCGTTTCGGTCTTACTTTCCGACATCCGCTTCGGATTAAAAACCCGCCTTTCGTTCCAACATGAAAATAAATATTATGAAAACAAAAAATACCATCGTTCTTAGAATTTTTTTCTTTTTTGCGATAATTGCGGCGATTCCGTCTTTCTTAACGGATTGTTCCTTTTTGGTTTGGAGGAATTCTTCCTTATCTCTGGAACGGGGATGGTCTTCCTCTGGAAAAGAAATCGTGCAGATGGAAACTCTGTATGAAGAAAAGGATTCCTGGAATCCTTTGATGGGAACCACTCTCAAAAGAAATTACCGTTCCCTGATCCGTATCTTCGATCCGACTGCCTCGTCAGAACCCTTGGAACAAATTCCGTTCTCGTCTTGGATTCTTCCGGGAAGCGTTTATTATCATTCTGGATCTAAGTCGGTTTATTGGATCGGCGGCAAGGACGACGAATACGGCGGCTTTTCCAGAATTCCCGCGGGAATCCGTTTGGTCGACAAGCAGAATATTCCATTTTCCTTATATTTACAACCGGGACAAACCCCGATCCAACTCGTCCCTTCTCCGAACGGAAATTCTTTGGCGTTAATCGTCGCGGTTTTGGACAACGATCTGGAATTCTTAAAACCCGAATTGATCTGGCTGGATCGAAACGAGGATTCTTCCCTGAGTGCGAATGCAAGAATCGATCTTCCCGAATGGAGAGAAACGCCGGGCCACAGAATTCGCTGGTCCGAAAGATCCGATAAAATCTACATTCAAATTTCTGAATCTGTTTTTACGATATATTCAGGGAAGAAGGATCTGCAAAAGGCCGCGGAGTTCCCGATATGTTTTGTCCCCGCCACATCGTTCGGCCCCGTGGGAGTCAGCCCTTCTAATGAAAATCCATCTCGTATGGAGAAAAATCAAATAAAAACATTTTCTGATTTCCCAAAAATTAACAGGATCAGTCGAATCAGAAACTGTGGCTTAAAATGAATTTCGCGACTATTTTCATTGAATTCGTCGAATTCGATTCGATATCCTCATACTTCGTTCCGATTTTAAAAAGAAAAACTCACTTGTGATTTAAAAAACAATTTACCATCACAAATGAGTTTTCATAATGGATTCCACTATGAAAAAATTGACTTTATTAAAATTGATAGTTCCAGTAGTTTTTATTGCACAATGCGTTTCGAAGCCCACCATTCTACCAAAAGATAATAGTAGAATAGCGGCGATAGGCGTTTATGTGGAATTAGAAAACCAAGCTGAAAGTGCTATGATGAAATTTGCGGGAGGAAATCTTTTCAATCTTCCCCAAAAATCTACAAATTTCTATTTTGTTCGAAATTTCAATCCTAATAAACCATTAAGTGAACAAAACGCCGTTTTTCAAGCTGATTGGATCAACAGAGGCGTTGGTTATATTTTCAATCCTGAGCCGGGAACATACGCATTAGTAGGTTCTTTTACTTCAACCAAAGTATCGTCATCCGGAAGCTTGGGCGGCGGAGTCGGCTTTTCCAGTTCAGCGACAATGCCGTTTCCTACGGCACATCCGGAGACATTAATTAAACTTTCCGAAGTAGAAGTAAAACCTAATGTTTCCCAATTTTATAACATGGGCGCGTACCGAGTGATTGTTTCAAAAAACTTTAACAAAATCGATCCTATACAAAAGAAATATATGGAATTAATTACTCCCGGTTCTTCTTCTTGGAAACCAAGCGGAGGACTTTTAGAAATTCCGCCGTCGGTTTATGTAGGAGAGGCGCCAGCTCTCGGATTAGAAACCCAAAATAAATTAAAGATAAACTTGTTAGAAAGAGTAAGGAAAGATTTCGAAGAGACGCCTTGGTTCACGATATCTCCGTAACTCTATATCCATATCTAAATCTTTAGTTTTTCGTATGCGATAGCAAAACTGAAAAATTAAAGGAGATTGATGATTGATTGAATTCTAATTTTAAAATTACGAACGTTCGGAATATATAACGTTTTTCTAAAATAATTTACTTAGATCCCGCTTATATTCCGTTTTTTACTTGATTCATTCCCCACCCACGTTACGTTCCACTGCGTTTCGATTTGAAAATAAACAAGGTGAAGAAAATGAGAAAAGTGAATTTGAGAATTTTGTTAACGTTCGCGTTTTTAATAACGAACGTTATATATGCATCCGGTGGTGGATCTTCGAGCAAGCCCCTTTCCGGAACTTATCCTATCGTTCTTGCTCACGGAACCCTGGGCTGGGGAAACGGATCGACCATCACAGACTATTGGGGCGGCAATGCAGCGTATTTGAGAAATCAAGGCGCGACCGTTTTTACTCCAACCGTAACCTCTCTTGAATCCAGTTCCGCTCGCGCGACTCAGCTGAAAACACAGATCTTAGCGGGACTCGCAGCGAACAATTACACCGGTAAAATTCATATCATCGGCCATTCTCAGGGCGGATTGGATTCCCGTTACATGATTGCGAACCTCGGAATGGCGAGTAAAATCGCTTCGCTAACTACTCTGAATACTCCTCACCGCGGGAGTCCGATTGCGAACATCATGTATTCCGTGATTCCGAGCTGGGCATTGCCTTACGTTTCTACAATCGTCGGAACCGTTGTACAGGTCGTTTTAGGTCAATCCAACCAAAACGCTTCCAACGCTTTGAAAATGTTTACGACCGCAAATCTGACAACATTCAATGCGAACACTCCGAACAGTTCCGCGGTGAAATATTTCTCTTACGGTTCGACAATCACGATTCCCGATCTGATTCAACATCCTTTGATGGGATTGCTTCAACCAATCTGCGCGATCGGCGGCCCTTTCTACGGACTCAGCATCGCAAACGACGGAGTCGTTCCCGATTCTTCTCAAAGATGGGGAACTTGGAAAGGCGGACCTTCCATTCCTCTTTTAACGACCGGAATCGATCACCTGGAAGCTCCGAATACTTTGTATCTGGGCCAACTCTGGTATGATTCCAACGCCTACTTCTTAAAGATGGCGTCTAACGCAAAAGGCAATCAGTAAGCATTCGCATTCAAAGAGAACGTTCGATTCTTTCGGATAAGAAGAATTCTCGTTCTCTTTGAGAACCGTAGATCAATTCCTCTGATTTTTCCCGTTCCCGCGGTTTCATTACTGCGGGGCGATTCTTTTGCGCCTTCGAACACGACGTTCAGCCTCTTTTTCTCTCCGCAAAACACGGCCGCCCGTTCAAACATCCTCAAATTACGATCAAATATATTAAATTTAAAGAATATAATGCTTTAAGAATATTCAATTAACGCTTCATATAACGGACGTACGTTATGCGATAAAATGAAGCATTTTGCATGTCGCTTAACATTTTTTTCTTGAACGGCGTTCGCTCCTTTATATCCTTCGTTCTGCGGTTCCGGATGGATCGCATGAGGTAAATACAAATGAAAAGTGTGATGAGAATATTAAGTGTAGTGCTTGTCTTCTTTATGACGAGCGTATTGTCGGCGTCCGGCGGAGGAACGGGAAAGTCGCTCTCCGGAAGTTATCCGATCGTTTTAGCTCACGGCTTGTTCGGTTGGGGAAACGGTTCTACGGTAGTCGACTATTGGGGAGGAAACGCGGCGTATCTTCGCAATCAAGGAGCAACCGTCCTAACTCCTTCCGTTACTGCGTTGAATTCCAGCGCAAGCAGAGCTTCTCAATTGAAGACGGCAATCCTCGCGGCAATGGCTGCAAACAATTACACCGGTAAAGTGCATATCATCGGCCACTCGCAAGGCGGATTGGATGCGCGTTACATGGTTTCTAATCTTTCCATGAGCAGCAAGGTCGCAAGCGTAACGACTCTGAATACGCCGCACCAAGGAAGTCCGATCGCAAACATCGTTTTGACAGTGATCCCGAGCTGGGCGCTCCCTTACGTTTCCACGATTATCGAAACACTTGCGGGTGTGGTTTACGGAGATTCCAGCCAAAACGCAACCGCGGCGTTAAAGTTGCTCACAACGGACGGAGCGAAAACGTTCAACGCTTCCGCACCGAACGCTTCCGGAGTGAAGTATTTTTCTTACGGTTCGACAATCAGCGTTGCGGATCTGATTCAACATCCTGCTATGGGATTACTGCATCCAATCTGCGCGATCGGCGCTCCTTTCTACGGGATGAGCATCGCGAACGACGGCGTCGTTCCCGATTCTTCTCAAAGATGGGGTACTTGGAAGGGAGGTCCCTCTATCCCTCTTTTAACCACCGGAATCGACCACTTGGAAGCGACCAACGCTCTCTACTTGGGACAACTCTGGTATGACACGAACGCCTACTTCTTGAAAATGGCTAACAACGCCAAATCCAATCAGTAATTCGCTGAAAACTTCCCGAGATCGTTCCGATTTCGGGAAGTTTTTTAACGTTGTTCCGTTTCACTCCGCACATTCGCTTGAGGATTTTTCAAAAAGAAAAGAATCTCTTTCGTCTATATCTTCTATATCATAAAATCGGAATATTCTAATTTTCTGTTTTTCTCTCCATCCAATAATAGAACACGGGAAGAATGACAAGCGTAAGCATTGTGGAAGAAACGATTCCCCCGATGACGACCGTTGCCAACGGTTTCTGAACTTCCGAACCCAAGCCGCCACCGAACGCCATCGGAATAAACCCGAAAGAAGCGACAAGGGCAGTCATAATTACGGGACGGATTCTGCTCGTCGCACCTTCCAAAACCGCATCCCGCACGGAAAGATTCTTTTCCTCTCGAATTCGATGAATCGTATCCAACTTAACGAGTCCGTTTAACACGGCGATCCCGGACAACGCGATACATCCCACGAAAGCGGAAACGCTTAGATCCATTCCGCGCAAAAATAAAAACGAAATTCCTCCCGTCAAAGCGAACGGAACACAAAAGAAAACAAGAAGCGCCTGTCGAACCGATCTCAATCCGAGATACAACACGACAAAGATCATCAACAATGTGGAAGGAAGAATGACCGATAATTTTTCCTTCGCTTTCGCAAGATTCTCGATCTGACCTCCCCAAAAAACCGAATACCCCTGCGGTATGTTCATCGCGGAAATCTTATCCTTCGCTTCGGAATAAAATCCTTCCAAATCCCTTCCGCGAAGATTCACCGATACGGCGACGAATCGTCTGGATCGATTCCTGGAAATCGTCATGACCTTTTCCTTTTTATCGATCGAGGCGAGAAGTTTAATCGGAATCATCCCTCCGTCCAACGTGCCGACTCCGATATCGGAGATTTCCGATTCCCTATTTCTGAATTCCTCCGAAAGCCAGATTTTAATCGGAAACCGAACCTCCTCCTCGTAATATCCTCCGAGCTCGAACCCGCTCATCGAAGATTCGACCACGTTGTTAAACGAAGGAAGGGATATATTATAATATTTTAATTTAGAAGGGTCCGGAGTGATGTCGATCACCCGGGATTTCCGAAGGGCCATGATCGGATCGAGTTCCACCTCGGCGGCCCCGGAAATCTTATGAAGCGTTTCCTTCAAGTTTTCCTGCAATCCTAATAGAACGTTTAAGTCCTTTCCCAGAATCCGAACGCTGATGTCTGCCCTGCTTCCTTCCAGAAGCTCGTTGAATCTCGCTTCCAGCGGTTGACTGAGCGTCAATTCCGAACTCGGGAAACGATCCTGAACCTTTTTATGAATCCGATCCAAAAAAAGTTCCCAATTCTTTGCCTGAAGGAGATCGTCCAAGGATTTCTTTTTAAGAAGGATGAACGTATCCGCGTTGAAGGTTCCCATCGGATCGTTCGCCACGGAACTCGTTCCGATTCTCGAAAACACGCTTTGCACCTCGGGCATTTCCATGAGAAGTTTTTCGACTTCCTTCTGTTCCTTTAGACTCTCTTCTATGCTGATATCCCCTTCCCGCACTACGACGAGCATCAAATCGCCTTCCATCAATTTCGGAAGAAAGACCGTTCCCATTCTGAAGTAGATCAGCAAGGTTAGAAGAAAGAATACGACCGAACCGATCACGATCGGTTTCGGGTTGTTCAAAAGAATAGGAAGATAAGTTTCATACAACTCTACGATTCTGCTTTTTTTCGTCTCTCGATGTGCGCCTTGTCCTTTAGCGGAAGGTGAAATGAAAAAGAAAAGCATCGGAGGCAAAAAGAAAACCGCCAAAATCAAACTGAAACCCAAAGCGAGAAGGACGGTCTCCGCCATAGGACGAAACATCTTTCCCGGTATTCCGTCTAACGTTAAAATCGGAACGTATACAAGCATAATCACGACGACTCCGAACGAAACCGGTTTTAAAACCTCCAAAGAAGCGTTCAAAATCGTTTCGATCTTTTCCTCTCGATTGATAAACGAAGTCTTTTCGAAACGGGTCAAAACGTTTTCGGTGATCACGATCGAAGCGTCCACAAGAAGACCGAAATCGATCGCGCCCAAACTCATGAGGTTCGCGGAAATTCCGAAAACCTTCATAAAGATGGCTGTCAACAACATGGAACCGGGAATGATCATCGCAACGATTACGGAAGCTTTGATGTTGAACAAAATAAAGAACAAAGTAAGAACGACGAGAATCGCTCCTTCGGCGAGATTCTTGATCACAGTTCGGATCGTCGAGTGGATCAAAAAGGATCTTTCCAAAAGAACCCGAACCTGAACGTCTTCGGGAAGATTCAGACGCGAAACCGCCTGATTCAAATCCGCGTTCACCCGATAACTATTCTCGCCGCGGAGCATCATCGCAGTTCCGAGAACGATCTCCTTTCCTTCGGAGCTTGCTCCGCCTAATCGCTGTTTACCGTGCTCCTTCACTTCCGCAATGTCGCCTACGCGAATCGAAGATCCTGTCAGAGTTCTTTTAACCGTCACTTCGGACAACGAAGCCAAATTCTTTTTGATTCCGTAAGCGCGCACGATCGAAACCTTTCCGTCGTTTTCGATAAAACCGCCGCCGAAACTTTCTCCGATCGTGGATAATTCCCCGATCAACTGATCGATCGTAATTCCCCAGGATTTCATCTTGGAAGGATTCAAATCGATATGAATTTCCTTTTCGTATCCTCCGTTGGAATCGACTTCGACGATCCCCGGAACGAGCGCCTTCAACTGAGGACGAACCGTATAGTCCTGAACCGTTCTTAAATAAAGAAGAAGATCCTTTTCCGGAAGAGACGCGAGTTTGCTTCCCGGTTTTGCCTCGACCGTATAAAAGAAAATTTCTCCGAGACCGGTCGTGTTCGGGACGATCGTGGGAGAAATTCCGTTGGGAAGTTTTTCCTTGGCGCTCGCTAATCGCTCCAGCACCATGCTGCGCGCCTGATAGATATCCGTTCCTTCCTTAAAGATCAGAGATATATTAGAAAGTCCGAATTTAGATACGGAACGGACGTCGATTAGATTCGGCATTCCCATCAGTTCCGTTTCGAGAGGAAACGTGACGACCTTTTCGACTTGTTCCGGATCGAGAGAACCCGTTTTTACGGTGACGATCACCTGCACGTTCGTGATGTCCGGAACCGCGTCGATCGGGACCTCTTTCAAAGTGAAAAAGGAATAAACGAATAGGAAGAATACGATCCCCGCCGAAAGGATCGGATTACTTAAGCTGATATTCAAAAGTCTGGACAGCATGTTTAAAAGTTCCTATAATATCTTTTTCGTTCGTGATGTGGAGAAGATTTAGCAACGCCTCAAGATGGGAAATCTGCGCGTCTAAGATCGCGTGATGGGTTTCATGAAGCTGATTTTCCAATTCCAAATAGCTCATCATCAAAATTCTTCCCTTTTTAAACTCTACGTCCGCGTAATTCAGATCGCGCTCGATTTCGTCTAACTTAGAAAGATCGTAAAGCCTCAGATTGATCTTGGATTGTTCGTAATCGAGAAACGCCTGCTTGAACGCGGTCTTTACTAGATTCTCCTGATGTTGAAGAATTCCCTGTTTCGACTTTACGTTCGTTTCCGCGGCGGAAACCTTATTCTGAAACTGATCCCAAACAGGAATTCGAAATTTTAAACCGAAATCGTAAAACCGGTTCGCGACCCCCGACCGGTCTTCTCCGACTTGGCTGATGATCGAGTAATCGGGATATTTTTCCAAAGTAGCGAGATTCAGTTCCGTTTTTGCCTTTTCGATTTCTCCCTTGGCCGCCATCAAACTAAGATTTTGCGAAACGGCTTTGGTCTGCAATTGGTTGAAATCGAACTTGGCACCCTCCGAAAAAAACGGAATCCGCAACGAAGGGGAAGATTCCAACATCAGATACAAGTTCATCGCCTCGTACTGTTTATTCGCATCCAGTTCGAGATCGTTGAAATGTTTTCTCAACGCGAGAATTCTTCTTTGAATGATGAACAGATCCGTCTTCGCTTGAGGAGTGATGAACGGTCTCGCCCGAATATAACTTTCAAGAATCGAAAGTCTTCTCAGTCGTTCCTTAACGTGGTTTCGTTTTCCCGCCGAAACCAAATACCGATACGCGAATTTGACCGCGTTGAAACGGATGGAATTGGAAGCTTCGGCGAGTTGGATTTCCTTGATTCGAGAATCGTTATCGACCAAAAGCTGACGCAATTCCTTTCTTCCCGGAAAATAGATCGGCTGTTCGAATTGAAGCGCGTATTCCGCACCGCTTTCGTTGGCCGCGCTTCTTTGTCCGTAGTCGACCGTGACGGCCGGATTCTGCGTTTTTCCCTGTTGTTTGCGCTGATAAAACAAGGATTCCAAATCCGCGTTCAAAGACAAAAGCAACGGAGAATTCTTTTCAGCCAAACCGACGATTTTGGGAACATCCAGAGTTTCGTTCGATTCCGCATGCGAGGACATGAACGGTAAAAATAAAATTAAAAATACGGAATATATTATTTTTCGAATATTCTGTTGTGATCGGAATTGATCCGCGAATAAGAAAAGAATTCTCCCGAAAGCGGAATTCGAATCGTATCTCATAAATACCTCCTAAAAAATCGAAACGATCTCGGACTGCGGATAGAAAACGCAACGTAGTTTCCTATCATAGTCCGCAAATAAGCTAGGAGAATTGAATCAAATTAGAATGCGGACGGATCGAATCAAACGGATCGGCTGGGGATCGGTCGAAAGAATTTCGTTTGGAACGATCTCGGATTGCGGAAAAGAAAAGACAAACAAAAAGAATACGTTCGCCGAATACAAGTGAATCGGTAAATAAAATCGAATGAATTTGGAGAATTGAGAATCCGATTCCGAAATCGAGACGGAACCGATATCCCATTCGCAGTTTCTTTCCTCTTCGGAATCCGAATTTTTGTCCTGATGGCAAGGAGAAACGGATTCGGAATAAAGGGATGTATCTTCTAAACCGTTAAATCCGCAAGTCGGTCCGCAATCCAGAAGCAAGACAACGACGGACAGCATCGTAAGAAAAATTCCCGCTTTATAGATCCCGCTCCTCATATCTCCAGCTTAAAGCTACGATTAGCTTGTCAACGGAAAAAGAGAATTTCGTCCAGGAACGGATTTTCTTTTCCCGCATCTCCGCTTAAACTGAGAACGTTTCGCAGGATCGCTTTCAAATGAGAGTAAAAATTCGAATAAATATTCAAATTTTTGAATATTCCTATCTCTTAAGAAACTCGAAGGCGAAACGTTAAAAACGTTAAACGAACCGATGGGAATAAGTGGATGTAATATTGACGCATAAAAAGCGGCTTTAGATCAGGAAGCCGGAGCGGTTCTCCGGTTCCTGATATTGACAACTTACGATTTCCAAACCCATAACGATTCGGAACTCCATCATCGAAACGTT
The DNA here is from genome assembly GCF_022267325.1 of Leptospira sanjuanensis. Classification (NCBI taxonomy): domain Bacteria; kingdom Pseudomonadati; phylum Spirochaetota; class Leptospiria; order Leptospirales; family Leptospiraceae; genus Leptospira; species Leptospira sanjuanensis. The sequence goes on along the minus strand of NZ_JAIZBG010000001.1, from coordinate 563,862 downwards.
GTTATTTCGTTTCGAATTGATAACGGAAAATATCGTAATCCCGAAAATCCTTATCGATCTCTATGTGCAGATCGATAATCTTCCCTTCTTTGATATCATAAACCCAACCGTGAAGTTGAAGGTCGTTGCCCTGCGCCCATGCGTTCTGGACGATGGTCGTCATACAAAGATTGTAAACCTGTTCCCGCACGTTGAGTTCGACGAGACGTTCGTGTTTTTCGCTCTCATCCAAAATCCCAATGAGTTCCTTTTTATGGATTCGATACACCTGCTTAATGTGCCTCAACCATGCGTCGATCAGACCGTGATACTTTCCGTCGATCGCAGCCTTTACTCCTCCGCATCCGTAATGTCCGCAAACTACGATATGTTTCACCTTTAAAACCTCGACCGAATACTGAAGCACGGACATCAGGTTCATATCGGTATCGATCACTAAATTCGCGATGTTTCTGTGGACGAAAAGTTCCCCCGCGCTCGTACCGGTCATTTCGTTAACGGAAATTCTGCTATCCGAACAGGAAATCAGAAGGTATTGAGGCGCTTGACCCAATGCAAGATTCTTAAAGTAATCGGGATCTTTGGCAAGCTTCTCCTCGACCCAAATCCGATTGTTATCGAAGAGCCTTTGATAATCCTGTTGAGCGACGACATCCAGAGGTTTGTTTTTGATCTTCTGATAAGGAGTCGTTACGTCTATGATTTCCAGCCGGATATTACGCGACTTCGCGACGATCTTAAAGTCTTCGATGATCTCCAAAACGTCGGGATCGATGTATTTGGACTTGGAACCGTCGATAATCAAACGCGAGTTATTCGGAACTTTTTCGAGTTTATACAACATACTCGACTTATTCAGAAACGAGACGTCCTCGGAAAGATCGATCCTTGCTTCCACTCCGAAAGCCATATCCTTCTTGTTGAATACGTAAGGATTGAGAACGTTTCTTCTCATAATAAAGAAGATGGAAAACAGCGCGCCGATTCCGATTCCGATCAGAATGTCCGTAAAAACGATTCCCAACAAAGTCGCCATAAAAGGAACGAACTGATCCATCCCTTTTTTGTACTGCGATTTGAGAATGCTGTAATCGGTGAGTTTATAACCAACAACGAGAAGGACGGCCGCCAAAGCAGACAGAGGGATTTTCGCGATCCAGCTCGGAATCACAACGAGCGAAAAAAGAAGCAGAATACCGTGCAGAAATGCGGAGAGTCTCGTTTTAGCACCCGCTTGTAAATTCGCCGAACTTCGAATGATGACGGAAGTAATCGGCAATCCTCCTACGATTCCGGAAATTAAGTTCCCGGCCCCTTGTGCAACCAGTTCGCGGTTTTTGGAAACGATTCTTCTTTCCGGATCCGATTTTTCTACCGCCTCCAAATTCAAAAGTGTTTCCAAACTGGCCACGATACAAATCTTCACACCGATGATATAAACCGCCTGATTCTTCCATTGGGAAATGTTCGGAAAAAGATCGTCCTGGAAAAGATCCCAGACGTTGTCCAAACGAATCGGTTGTAGCAAATGATCCTGACCGACGGCGATGCCGAATCCGAACGAGCGAAAGACTTCGTTTAATAAAACGCTCACTACGATCGCAACCAAGGATCCGTGAATTAGAAATCTTTTCTGAAGCTTCATCTTTTCCCAAAGTAAAATCAAAGAAATCGAAACTGCAAACAGAACCACGGCTCCCGGCGTAAACCGGGTAAAGGCGGTCAAAATTTCCGAAAACGTATTTTCGTGATCTTTCTGAAAAAATCCCATATCGCCTACGTAATCCATGTCGTAACCGATCGCGTGGGGAATCTGTTTTAAGATCAGAACCGCGCCGATCGCCGCCAACAATCCCTTGATCACGGAGGACGGAAAAAAATTACTGAGAATTCCCGCTTTCAAAAAACCTAATAGGATTTGAAAGACTCCCGCGATGCAGAGAGCCAAAAGAAAGTCGTTAAAATTTCCGAGCGTTTGGATCGAATCGTAAACGATGACCGTCAATCCGGCGGCGGGGCCGCTGACCGATAAAGGCGACTTGCTGATCATGGAAACGACAACCCCTCCGACGATACCTCCGATCAAGCCGGAGATGATCGGAGCGCCCGATGCGAAGGCGATTCCGATACAAAGAGGGAGCGCGATTAAAAAGACGACCAAACCCGAAGATAGATCGTGTTTCAAGTCGTCCCAGGAAACACGGGGTAATGATTGTAGAATATTCATAAAAACTCCTGTTCGGGCAAAGCCCGAAAATTTCGAAAACAATCAGATCGAAAGCAGGAGTTTTTCCGGGGGTGGGTTTTCTATTTCGGTGAAGTGTTGAACCGGAACGAGATTTGCCGGATCGATGTAACGAGCCGATTCCAAATCATAATGAAGTGCGAAAGAATTCTCTTGCGAAGCAAGATCCTCCAGTTTGAGTTCGGCCGCTTTTTCCTTTTCCGCCTCCGCTTCGGAGGCTTCCGAGGATTCCGTCGCGGCCGCAGCCGGTGAGGCGTTTCTACCGGAATCCATCGGTCGAATCAGCGCAATTACGGTATAAAGAATCAAAACGGAGCTCAGGAGCGCGAGAATTCTATGATTCAGGTTGAATAGAAGGTTCATGTTTTTCAATTAGAACGCCGAATCGAAGACTCCATAAAAAGAATCGACGAAATCGAATCGTCCGATTGGAAGTGAAATGATTTTCCTCTCAGGGTGCAAACCAATTCTCGTCAAAATTATTTTTAATCTTTTTTCTTAGACGGGTTTCCGGGTCAAATCCGCCCTTTTTTTGAGTAAGATTTTCCTTTTTGAAAACCGATTCCCGTAGTTCGGCGGTATCGATCATTCAATAAAGCCGGTTCTAAAATCGAACCTGATACGGGTCCAAATAAGCGTGATCGTTTCTCCAAGGTCGCATTCCGTGAAACTCAACGCCCGCGGCCTGCTCCGCTTTTAAAGTGATTTCTTTCCCGCGATGTCGGATAACGCACTTTACGGTTCCGATATCGCTTTGTTCGATATATCTCGGGCTTCCGTCCGGATCGCGGTAGATGTAACCCGCGATTTGTTCTCGGTCCATTTCCCCTTCCACAAAAATTTCATAATCATCGAGACGGGTTTTGAAAGTCACTTTAGGATATTCCACTTTTGTGGCGCTTCTTAAAGAACGGAAAATGGAATGTTGATGGATCGGAATTCCCGCTTTTAAGAGCGTAACGAAGGTCAAGGCTGGCGCGAAGGGTTGCGGGCGAACCGTTACGATTTCCAAGGACCAATTGTCCGGATCGTTGTCGAATTTCGGAACAAAAGCCCAATACAACTGAGCGACCCGATTGGTTCCCCAGATATGATTGAAATGTCCATTCGCATTTTGGAATGTGAATTTTTGATTCGCGAGCTGAATCCACCCCGCAACTTCGGTAAACGGAGAAGATACGATACTTCTCGTTTTCGGAATCGGGGTTTTTTCGAGCCAAGGTGGGAGATGGCAAGCGGGTTCTTGTTTATGACGAAACTCCAGATCCCAGGATAAATTCTCCCCTTGCTGCGTTTGAATTTTACCCCGCATGTGATCGGGGCCGACCGACGCGTCCGGAAAATCGATCGCATCGTCGGAGATCGTTACGGTTTCATACGGAAAGGATTGGACCGTGGTTCGATGATTTTTAGGATTTTTTCGATCGAACAAAGATGCCCAAAGTGCTCCGGATGGAAATAAATCCCGATTGCTTCTGGGATTGAGAGTGGAATATCGGACCCAAAACGCCTGATGAGTTTCAGGAATCAAAATGGCCGCGAACCAGATCTCGAATCTGGGTTTTACAAAGCTCGCCGAAAATTTCGAAATAAAACTTTCTCTTAAGTTCATCGTTTAGCAACAACCCGGGCGAGCTTTTTTGTTCGGAAAAGATTAAACTCTACCCTTTCTTCTTTCCTTCCAGTATTCGATTACCGCAGGCATGACAGAAATAATAATAATTGCGAATATTACAATTTTAAAATTTCTTTTTACGAATTCTAAGTTCCCGAAATAATACCCGCCGAGGATAAAGATCGAGATCCAAACGATTCCGCCGATCACATTATATGCAATAAACTTAACATATGTCATGGTTCCGATTCCCGCGACGAAAGGGGCGAACGTACGGATAATCGGAATAAATCGAGCGATGATGATCGTTTTACCGCCGTAAATTTCGTAAAATCGATGGGCTTTTTGGAGATGTTCCTTTTTGATCAAAGGTATTTTCTCTTTTTCTAATATCTTTTCTCCGGTAAAGTTCCCTACCGAATAATTGACCGTATCGCCTAAAATCGCTGCGATGATAAGAAGGACGAGCGTACTCCCCAAATCTAGGGAACCTCTCGCAATAAACGCGCCGACCGCAAAAAGAAGGGAATCTCCGGGAAGGAACGGCGTAACGACCAAACCGGTTTCCGCAAAGATAATCAAAAATAGAATGACGTAAGTGCCGTTTTGATACGTTTGAATGATCGTATCCAAGTGCGCTTCCAGGTTTAAAAAGAAATCGAGAAAAAACTTAAGGGTTTCCAAGGTACCTCCCCTGCTCGAAAGAGCGAGGTTCTATCGTAAATTCATTTTAGGATAGAATTTACCGAGGATCGGGTAAGTCAAACGCGTAAAACGCTAAAAAAGGAAGCGCTCTTTTCCAGGATTAAAACGGAAGATTTTCGTGGGATAATTCAATCGGATCGAATCGGAAGAAAGGCCTTTTCGATCGGGTTTGATCCTTGCGTCAAACTCGACTTCGTTTCCCGGTTTCAGATCCATGGATCGGAATTTTCGGGAAAGATAGAAGAGTTGTGCCTGAATCACCGGTCTTCCGGAAATCAAAAGACAAATGTCCTGCAGAAGAATTCTCGACAACTCCGGATTTTTATGAGGAAGCACGGACCCAACCGTTGCGCGGAATCGGGTTCTTTTTCGCGGTAAAATGGGAACGGGGCTTTGCGTCATCATTCGATCTTCAAACCTGTGAGAAGTCACTTCCCGATCGAAATCGGAAGGACCGATTCAATCCTCCGGTTTCTTTTCGAAAAAGTACAGCCTTTTTCCCGAACCTATCAAAAAATCCGAATATTCTCCCTTGTTTTTCGCTTTCAAGAACCGGTTTCGGCAACGGAGCAAACCAATGGAAAAGAAGGTTCTATATAGTGAAGCCCAAAAAGCGGTCATCGAAGATGATACAAGATTCGTTCAAGTCGTGGCCGCGGCCGGTTCCGGTAAAACGAGCACGATGGTCGGAATCATCGAACGAATTTTAGTTGAAAACTTATTTCCTGAAGAATCCGTTCTGGTCTTGACGTTTTCCAGAAAAGCCGCAGGAGAAATTTCGGAACGAATCTTACGAGCCACCGCAAAAGATTCGATTCGAGTGCAGACGTTTCACGCCTATTGTTTGTATGCGCTCAGCCGCTGGCATCCTAAGTTTAAAGTTCAAAAACCGAAAATCCTTCCGCCGGAGGATAAGATCGTCTTTTATCGTGAATATCTGAAATCGAAGCGAGAAGAAGTCGGCGGAATTCCTTACGAGCTTTTTTGGGCGGAGAATGTTCCTTATATTCGGGAATATTTTCCGGAATTGAAAAAGGATCTCGAGTTCGCTTATCAAAATTACAAACTGGAAAACGCTTTTTTGGACTTTGAGGATTTGGTGAGAATGTTTTTGGACGGTCTGAAAAACGAAGAGGTTTGGACGCTCGAACCGAAACGAACGCTTCGAAAAATCATCGTAGACGAGTTTCAAGATACGGATTCGGAACAACTCGAGTTCTTAAAACTCCTTTCTCAAAGCGCTTCGATTACGGTCGTCGGAGACGATTCTCAAAGCATATACGGATTTAGAGGTTGTTCTCCATTCGCTTTTTTGAATTTTCAAAAACTCTTTCAGCCTTGTAGGATTCATTTCTTGAACGTAAACTACCGATCTCTTCCCGAAATCATTCGTGCTTCCGCGATTCCCATCGGGAAAAACCGCGAAAAAATCGAAAAGGAAGTTCTTCCGGCGCGCGCAGGAAAGGGACTCGCGGGAAAAATTCCGATCGAAGAAGTTTCGGACTTGATTCCATTTTTGATTCGATCGCTCGAACCGGCAGAGAACGACGTTCAAATTCTCTGTCGATCAAACTTTAGAATTGCTGAATATGTTCGAGCCGGAGTTCCCGAAGATTTCCTGATGACGATACACGCGAGCAAGGGTTTGGAATTCCACACCGTGTTCGTGGACGTGGCCGACGGCTGGAACGCAAAACCGGATTCTCCCTTGGAATTGCTCGAAGAGGAAAGAAGAATTTTGTACGTCGGTTTATCGCGAGCGGAGAATCGTCTGTTGATCTTGGGCCCCGCAAAAAAAACGAGAAGGGAAACGATCGAAAACGAATTTTTCGATTATTTTAGAAAACTGAAAATAATAGAACCTGAGGATTTAATTTAAAAAAATCCGATAATCGAGGCTCCTTATACGATTTTGAAAACCGTTATCGATATGGGATGCTTATCATTAAATTCTGATTATGAAATCAATTCGAGACTTCAGGAGAATTTTTCCGAAACCGTCACTCTCTTAATTCCGGAAGAAACCTGGATTCGTTTTTCCGAAAAAGAAGCGAAGGCTCTTCCTAAAAAGATTCCTTACCTTTTAAGGACCTACGGCAAATATCTTTCCGCGACAAAAAGAATCGGAAAAAAGGCGGGGCGAACTTTGTATCAAGTAAGTTCCGGTAACTCGAAAATGAGACGAGTGAATGTGCGTCTTAGCACCGGAAGCTGGACGTTTTTAGGAACTTTGGCTCAAGCTCACGGAGTATCTCGCTGTTTTCTTTTTAATTATCTTCTTTGGTTGGAGACCGTGGGGATCGGAAATTCTATCGTATATACGATGAATGATGGAGTTCCCACATTCCACAGATGTTACAGTTATATTCTCCACTTAGACTTATCCGACAATCGAGTAATCCGAAGATTACGATGCGAACCGGAATCGGACTTTTACGCATTCAATTACGAAGAACGGTACAAAACCTAGCGTTTACCAATCGATCGGAAAGTAATCCTTTAAAAACTTACCACACCAGTGTTTGCCGGTTAAAATTCCGTCAAAGAACGGATCGCAAACACGCGCAGCCCCGTCTACGATATCCAGAGGCGGTTGAAAGTCGTGTAAATCCTGTTTTCTTTGGGACAATTCGATCGGGTCCTCATCGGTGACCCAACCGGTATCCACGGCATTCATATAGATTCCGTCTTTCGCAAAATCGCTCGCAGACGTGTGAGTGAGCATATTCAACGCGGCTTTTGCCATGTTGGTATGAGGATGCCTGTCCTCTTTTTTAAACCGATGAAACTTTCCTTCCATAGCGGAGACGTTCACGATATGTTTTTGTCCCGTGTTTTCTCTTCGCATAATCGAGACGAGGCGATTGCAAAGTACGAAGGGAGCGACCGCGTTGACGAGTTGAACTTCAAGCATCTCGGAAGTTTGAATTTCTCCGAGCTTCAATCTCCAACTGTTCGTCTTTCTCAGATCGACCTGCTGTAAATCGGCGTCGAGTTGCCCTTCCGGGAAAACCGTCTCCAATTCGAAAGAATTATCGTGAGAATACGGAATCTGAGAAAGCTGCGCCGAAGATCGAATACCGACCCCGGGAATTTTTCCGTTCCAGCTTACGGGAAGAGCCGCTTCGTTTGCGAGATTTTCTCCGCCGAAAGAAGTCAAACGTTCCTTACAATCCCGATGCAACTTCAAAAGCTGAGAGGCTTCTTTCGGTATATCATTGTATTCTAATAATTCGGATTGAATCATGTGGGAATAAAAACCGGGAGGTCTGCGAACGGTTTGCGCCGCGTTATTGATTAGAATGTCCAGACGATCCACGGTTTGTTCGATATAACTTGCGAACAATTCCACACTCGGAGTATGTCTCAGATCCAATCCGAAAATTTGAAGACGATCGGACCAATGGGAAAAATCCTCCTCTTTGGAAAATCGTAGGGCCGCATCCACGGGAAAACGGGTCGTAGCGATTACGGTCGCACCCGCGCGAAGCAGCATCAACGTAGCTTGATAACCGATTTTCAGTCTTGCACCCGTAATCAAAGCGACTTGTCCGTACAAGGAAGCGGTCTGATATCTTTTTTTATAGTTCAAATCCCCGCATTCGACGCACATCGCATCGTAAAAGAAATGAAGACGGGTATATTCTTTTTTACAAATATAACAATTTCGTGGTGAAGCTAACTCGGGCGCGCTTTCGCTTTTCCATATATCGGTTTGATCCGCGATTTGCAAAGGGGCTTTGAATACGGTCGCGGTCCGCGCCAAACGGATTCCGGTCAATGCACGCGCTTTCTTTTCCGAAGCGACGACTTCTTTTCTTCTGCTATGTTTGATCGTTTTATTGCGAATTCGGATTTCGTTCCGATCCGGACGGGAAATTTTACCGGCGACGATCATCAACGCGATGCGTTCTTTTTCGGGAATCGACGTCAACAATTCCGGTTTTTCGGTCAATGATTCGAGAAAGCGAATGCATTCCTGAATCTCATCGATGGATGGTTTATCTTTGCCGTTTTGCTTAGAATCGTTCATGGACCGTTGCCCGCATCATTAGGAAGAATCGTACAAAGCGCTTCTTCCCTTCATTCCACTATACCGAAAAAAAGAGTCGATTGAGCAACTCAATTTCCCATGCAAATTCGCTTCTTTTGGAACATTAAGGAATCGAATCCTTCCAATGGACGCTTTGAAAATATACGCGGGAGCCGGATCGCTTATGAAAACGAAAATTCCCATTCTTTGCTTATTTTTTTAAGCGGAAATGCGACATACGCAAAGAATAGCCACAGCGTTCGTATGTTTCAAGGAAAGAAGTTATACGGAAGAATACGAATTGTAGCGAACTTCCCCGATATCAAAGTTTAATTGAATCGTTTTGAGACACTCCGTAAAAATCAAATGTGTAACTTCTTATCCGGGACTAAAATCGATCCTTTTTCGTTCGTACGAACAATCCCGATAACTAGTCGTTCATTACCATTTTATCGCCGTTGGTTAAAAATTAGTTTCCAAAAACAAATTTTAGGACTTATATTCATAGCAATAGGAGAATCGAATGACAAGAAAATTATTGTTAGTGATTTTTTCAATCTGCTTGGCGATAGCGGCGGGGACTGCGTATGCAGGTAACGTTCAATCCGGTTGTACGTTCAACGGAAAGAAATTGTACGGAAAGATTCAGATCGTAACGAGTTTTCCGGACGTAAAAGTGCAGGAAGTGACTTCCTTTCCGGACTTAAAGGTGCAGAAGGTAACTTCTTTCCCCGACTCCTGCGGTAAATGGGAGATCGTAAATTCCTTTCCTGATACGAAAGTTCAATTCGTAACAAGTTTCCCGGACATTAAGATCCAATACGTGACAAGCTTTCCGGGAGAAAATTAAGTCGATCGTTTGGAAAACTGAGCTTCGATTTACAAGAAACCTTTTTTTGTAAGTCGAAATTCAAACGATCCGATTAAAACGAAATTCCCCTAAAGCCCTTTCTCTCCTCATCAAAACTCTCTAAGATTTTCTAAAATTGTGCTTGAGATTGAAGTCGTTTTTCATTCCATGTTTGAATGATTTTCGAACCATCAAATCGAAACATCGGTCTATATTCCGCATGGAAATACAAGAAGAGATTGGAATGAAAGATATTCTGAATTGGCTGTCCAGTCCGTCGTCGAGGGAATTGGAATCCAAAGAACTTATAGAGACTTTAAATCAAAAAATTATAGAAGCGGGGATTCCGGTCTGGAGATTTTTCACAAGCATACCCACGATGCATCCGGAAGTAATGGTTCGTTCTTTGATCTGGACCAGAGGAGAAGAAACGCAAGTCGTATTGATTCCTCACGACGGCCTTCAACAGCAACAATACAAAGATAGCCCGATCTTTCTGATCCGCGAAGGCGCGCGAGATTTTATCCGTTGCAAGTTGGTCGGCCCGGACGCGGATCTTTCTTACCCGATTTGCGTCGACTTACGGGAAAAAGGCGGAACCGATTATTGCATCTTCGTTTCCGTATTCGGCACCAATATACGGAGTGCCATCTCTTGGACAACGGACGCGCCCGGAGGATTTACGGACGAACAGATCGAATCGCTGAATTCGATTCGAAGCGTTCTTTCTCTGCGTTTAGATTTGGAATCGAGAAAGTTCGCGGTCAACGAATTGCTCGAAGTCTATCTCGGACCGAACGCATCCAAACGCGTCCTTTCGGGAGAATTCATGAGAGGAACGGGAGAAACGATTTACGCGGCGATTCTTTGCGCCGACTTGAGAGACTTTTCCTCTTTGAGTGAAAATAATTCTCCGAAACGAATCGTGGAAGTCCTGGATCATTATTTCGAACTTACCGCACAACCGATCCAGGAAGAAAAAGGCGAAATTCTAAAATTTATCGGAGACGCGATCCTCGCCGTTTTTCCCGCCGAAGAAAATGATCCGCATAAGGCATGTTTGGCGGCCTTGAGCGCGGCTCGAAAAATCCAGAATTCAGTAACACAGTGGAACTTGGAACGCCCCGAAACTCAGATTCATCTGGGTATGGCCTTGAATGTAGGAGACGTGGTTTACGGAAACGTAGGCGCCAAGGACAGACTAGACTTTACCGTAATCGGAAACGCAGTCAATCAAGCGTTTCGTGTGGAATCTCTTTGCAAGGATTTCGAAAAGAGCATTCTTACCACCGAAGAATTCGCGAACAAAGCGGGTACGCAAAACTTCGAGTTCGTCGGCGCGAGAAAATTGAAAGGAATCACCGGAGAACGAAATATTTATTCGCCCAAAAACTGACCGCGACTGAATCGATTCTTCCTTTTACAATAAAAAAGGCGGAACGAACCCGCCTTCCGATCAAAAACTACATTCAAAAAAGAGAATGCAGTTTTCAATCGCCCGAACTCCGATGATTTCGAAAAATCAAACGGAGTTTTTAGATTCTAATTTTGAAGATCAACCTGCCGCGTATTGATCCATGAGAGATTTCGCAATCACTCGCAGAGCCATTACTTCTTCGGCTCCTTCAAAGATGGAGAATACGCGAGCATCCACGAAATAACGGGAAACGGCATATTCTTCCGCGTATCCCATACCGCCGTGGATCTGCATCGCTTCGCGAGTGACCCACTCCGCAACTTTAGAAGCGTAGAACTTAATCAGAGTCGCTTCCATCTGTCCTTTATGGTCGTCCAAAAGATTCGCAACGTGGTTCGCAAACTGACGAGAAGCTTGGAGGATCACCGCCATTCTCGCGATCTTATACTTGGTTAAGTTGTATTCGTAGATCGGTTTTTGGAACACAGCTCTTTCTTGAGCGTAACGAAGAGCCGCTTCGAGAGCCGCCTGCATCACACCGTGAGCGCGCGCTGCGGTCTGGATTCTTCCGCCCGCAAACCCTTCCATCTGGAAGTAGAAACCCTTTCCTCTGCCTTCTTCTCCGCCTAACAGGTTCTCTGCGGGAACAAAGTAATTGTCGAAGGAAACTTCGAAAGAGTGCATACCGCGATAACCGATGGTTCCGATCGCTTTTCCTTCGATCTTTCCGCCTTCGGGTTGTGTGTAAGTAAACTCGTGACCGGTAAAGGAAGGCTTCTCAGCGAGAAGAATGGAAAGTCCTTTGTGTTTTAAAGATGGATCTGATTCCGTTCTGCAAAGAATCAAAAGAAGGTTCGCATAACCCGCGAATGTACACCAGGTTTTTACTCCGTTGATTACCCAACCGCCGTTCACAGGTTTTGCGGTAACGGAAACTCCGGCAACATCGGAACCGTAATTCGGCTCGGTCACCATGATCCCCGCCATTTTTTCTCCGGAAGCGAGAAGAGGAAGCCATTTGTCTTTCTGAGCTTGCGTTCCTCCTTTGAGAAGAGCCTTAGACATGATCTCCGGTCTTGTAATCAAAGAACCCGCGATTCCCAAACCGCCTCTGGAAAGTTCTTCGGTAACCACGAGCATGGAAAGATTGTCCGGTTTGTCGTTCGGTTGAATTCCGCCGTAAGACTCGGGAATACAAAGACCGAAACAGCCCATGTCTTTGAGTCCGCCGATGATGTCTTCGGGAATGATATCGTCGTGTCTATGAACGTGTTCCGCATGAGGCATCACCACGTCTTCCGCAAATTTTTTGAAAGTCTCGCGGAACATTTCGTGATCGTCGTCCAGACCGTAAGCGCCGAAGTGACCTTTTGCTACGATCTTATCGGCGATCTCGTTGTAGTTTTGGATCGCCATCGCGTTTTCCAAGAATTGATTGATTTCGTCGTTGTAGATTTTGGAAACGAGATCCGAAGCTTTGATTCCGTATTCGGAAGGACGGGAACTGATTTCGGAACGAACGTGGTTCACGGTTTCAGCCGCAAACACGACCGCCATTTCTTGTTCAAGATCGCCGGTTCCGCGGGAAGAGTCCCACGCGTATTCAACGAACTTCTCTGCGATTTTTTGTTCGGAAGTAAGCCAAGCGATTTGGTATTGAACGAGTTGGTTTTCGTCCATCTTGTCCACGGAAACTTTTCCGTTTACGCTGCAGCGTTTTGCAAGGGCTTTTGTAACTTCTTCAATCACTCCCGCAGAAACGGAAAGTGCTTTTTTCGCGGTTGCTTGATCAACGGCGGTCTTGGTTGCGCTCATGGGTTTTTAATCCTGATGTAAAAAATTCGAATCTTAAACCTACAAAATCACGACTTCTCCCCCTGTCATTTGCTTTTTGAGGGGCATTCTCAGAGAAGAATGGTATCGGAAGCGGTATCGGAAAACGGAACGTTCCTAAGCTGTGAGAAGAGAACGTATTTAGAAAATGACTGAATCGAAAAGATTATGTCTGGAAATCCGCGGCAAAAGAAGGTGAAGCCAATTCCTTTAATGAACGATCAACCCTTCGTTGGAAAGCTCCAGCCAGTGACTATTTTCAAACTCGATTAGAATCGTATTCATCAATTGGTCAAAAAGAAGAATCAATTCCTTATTCCGAATATTTCCGGTTGTAACGGAGAGGAGTTTTCTCGGTTCGTTTCTTAAAAGATAAGAATCTAAAAAATCGGAATCCTTCGTGATCAGGATTAAGTTTCGTTCATTGCAAAAGGCGGAGATTTTGGAATCCGGAGTTCTTTCCTTTTTCGGAAGATCTTCCGTATGCCATACTTCTATATCGCGATCTTTGAGATATTGAACGAGACTCGGTGGAAGTTGAGCATCGACGAAGAACTTCATGCAGAAGCTTTATAAATCGATTTTATCCTTACCAAGTTGGAAGCGTATTCCAGACAAGCGAGAATATCTTCTCTTTCCAAAGCCGGATAATCTTCTCTAATTTCGTCTTCGCTCATTCCGGAGGAAAGCAGATCCAAAATTAATTCTACGGTGTATCTCTGATTCCGAATCGTCGGCTTACCGTGACAAACGTCCGGATTCAAAGTGATACGACTGAGCAATGGATGGTTCACAACAAGAATATGAACCGTTCTAATCCGATGTCAAATATTTATCGGACATTATAATGTGTTCGGATCGATCTCAACGCACCACGTAATCCTGAACCTTATACAAAACCGTTAGCCTCGCCAAAATCAGAACCAAATTGATCAGGAACAAGAACACGAACGGACGATCGATGATGTCGTCGTCTTCGGCTTTGATAAAAAGATACAAAGGAATCGCGAACGTAAAAAGACGGATCGTATTGATGTATTCGGACCAGAAATGGTAGTGGTTCGCGATCGCGATCATCAAAACCACCAGAGAAAAACCGACCTTGTAAAACGTCGCCTTCCTCCAAGTGCCCGTAAACGGAATCAGAAACATCGTCAAAAACTGAAGCACGAGAGGAAACTTGGAAAAAGAACGAATGATCGGCTTAAGTCCTCCGCCGCTTGAAAAACTCGCTCCCAACTCCATTAGATATTTATAAATTCCTTCGAAAGGAATCATGAAGACCGCGAGTCTTGTAGGCGTCCAATTCGGCAGCGTATATTTGAGATAGATTTGCCAGAGAAACGGAACCAACAGCGTAGAGCCCACGATCAACATTTTTTTTACGTCTTTTCCGGATAGGGCCGCAAGCCCCAACGAGAAAAGATAAAACAGCGCGGGTTCTTTGGTGAGCAAGGCCAAACCGGAAAGAAGATAAAACGGAACGTAGTTTTCCTTTTCGTAAAAGTAAATCGCGAGAACGATCAAGGAAACCATGATCGTGTCGCTCACGAGAACCGAATAACTCGCCAGCGTAAACGGAGAAATCAGATACAAGATCGCCCAATGCGATTTGTCCTTCAGAAGAATTCTCAACGCGAGATAGGAAAGATACAATAAGGAAAGGCTGAGGATATACATCCCCGCGATGTTGCCCCATTTCCCGAAAACTCCCCAAACGGAAATGAGCAAAGGATAACCGATGCGGGGTGCTCGGTAAGTCGGATCAAAACCTTCCGGCCACTGAAAGCTGAGATTGGAAATCGATCTGGAATAATAATAAAAGATCTGACCGTCGTATCCGGCTCCGAGATCTCCTTCCTTACCTTTAAAAGCGATCACTCCGCGCGGCGATTCCGCTTCGTTCTTTTTGATGAATTCTTCTCCGAAGTTTACCATCGAAGAAGGATTCCATTCGTAACGGGACCAAAGAGCCAGAGTCACAAAGCCGTACAACGAAACGAGTACGATCAATCCCTTGACGGGAGAATCGAGTTTGCGGAAGAAAGATTCAAGTTTTTGCATATTCTTAACCGATCGGATTGAGTTTTCTGCGAAGAAGTTTGAGCGCGAACGAGATCGCCTGTTTTAAGACCCTGCGATTGAAGGAAGAATTGGAAAATACGTAATGAATTCCGACTTCCCGGATCGTGCCTTGATTTTTTGCGACGATGGATAAGGCTTCCATGTGAAAGTCGAATGCGACCGATTCTAGCTTGGACTGTGCTATCCAAGTAAAGGCACGTTTGGAATATTTCCGATAACCGGACGTGCAGTCCCTCAGACGATAACCAAAGATATCGAAAAGACCGGGAGAAATGCAGTAATTCATCACTTTCGCAGCGAGAAAGGAGATTACTTTTCTGTAAAACGGAACTCCGTTCGAAGTCACCCGGCTTCCGATCACGAGATCCGCATCCGTGTTGAAAAACTCGGGAAGTTTATCCGGATCGTGCGAAAGTCCCGCATCCATCGTCACGACGGAATCGTATTTTTTTTCGACGGCGAACTTCATTCCGTCCTGAATGCCGCCGGGTATGTGAGTGTTCTTTTCGTGACGGATCGTAAACAACTTCTTCGGATGTTTTTTGATCAACGCCTTTAGAATCTCCGGAGTTTTGTCCTTGGACGCGTCGTCGACGACGATCACGTCCGAATATTTCAAGGCTCGTTCGACGACTTCTCGAATCGTTTCTTCTTCGTTGTAAGCCGGGATAACGACCAGATTCTTCATTTTTTAACTTCGAATACGGACTTATCGGCTTCGATCCAGCGAATCAAACGTTCCACGCCTTCTTTCGGCTTGAACTTAGGATTGAATCCGAACTTCTTCGCTTTGGTAATGTCGCAGATAAAGTAACGCATATCTCCCGGTCTTTCCACGTCGAATTGAATCTCCTGTTTTTTGCCGAGAATGTCTCCGATCATATGAATACATTCTAATAAAGAAATCTTATGATCCGGTCCGCCGCCGATGTTAAAAACTCCAGGAGTCGGATTTTCGAACCAACGCAGATAACTTTCCGCTCCGTCCGCCGCGTAAAGAATATCGCGCGCCTGTTTGCCGGTTCCGAAAATTCTCAGAGGCCAACCGAATACGGAACGAATCGCGAAGTTCGCGACCCAACCGTGATCCTCTCCGCCGAACTGACGCTCTCCGTAAATTCCGGTAAAACGGAAAGAAGCGGCCTTGATCTTATACATGTCGACATACGTTCTCACGTAGTGTTCCGCACTCATCTTGGAAGCGTGAAGAGGAGAAATTTCCCCGACCATCACGGGTTGATCCTCTCCGATCGCAACCGGAGTTCTTTCGTAGGAAGTCGCTCCTTCTTTGAGAGTATCGTTGATCGAGTTTCCGTAAACGTGGATGGAACTCGTGTTTACGACGGGAATATTTCTTTTGCGGGCGACTTCGAGAACGTTAAATGTCCCGACAACGTTAGTCGTCATGTCCAATTCCGGATCTTCCCAAGAAATCGTCATCGCGGGTTGAGCGGCGGTATGAACGATAAAGTCGCAGCCTGTGGTACGATCCATTAGGTGTTCGAGGTTGCGGATATCACCCTTAACCATCGTGACTCCGATTCCCTGCAAATAATTCCAGTTGTATTCTCTCGTGGCTTCGGTGCCGTAACCGGTTCTTTTCAGTTCGTATTTGGTCATGCTATCGTAGCTGATCACGTCCCAACCTTGTTTGCGGAACAATTCGCAGACGTGAGATCCCAAAAATCCGCATCCGCCGGTCACTAAAACTTTCTTTGCCATAAATATCCCTTTTCTATATTCTAAAATTACAATATTCTAAATCGAATTTTTGTTCGATCTTTCGGTTCCGTTCGGTTTCTTCAGCTTCCAAGCCATTTCTTCTTAAACATAAGCCTAACGATGGAAAAGAATTCGCGGGCCATGTTCTTTTTCACGGATTCGATCGGACGATAATACGAAATCGGAATTTCGATACAGCGCATATATGAACGCACCGTTTCCATCATGAGTTCGGGAATGATTCTCTGGTCCTTCATTTCGAGATCCGGTTCGATCTTCGCATACGAATCCTTCCAAATCGCGAAGTAAGAACACATCGCGTCCGTAAAACGAGGTTCCATTCCCCACCAGAAAACCTCGATGAGTTTACCGAGGATAAGATTGATTACACGCACTCCCGGAAGAAGGTTGGAGCCTTGTTCGATCATCTGACGGGTCGTTCTTGTTCCGATAACCATATCCGAATCCTTGAGGTATTCCAAAAGTTTCGGATAATCCTTGGACCTGTACGATCCGTCCGGCGTCACTACGATCGCGATGTCCCCGGATGCGGCGTTGATTCCCCGGCGAATCTGATTCCCGAACAGGTCCGCGTTCTTTTCGAACTCATTCTCCGGTTCATAAGAAATCACTTTCGCTTTTTCTTTTTTAGAAATTTCTAATGTTTTATCCGTGGAACCTGCGTCTACGACGAGAATCTCGTCGACCTTGCCTTTGAAGTCCACGATCACGTCCGCGATGGAACGTTCGTTGTTTTTCGTGGGAACGATCAATGTCGTTTTAAAACGGGCGAATTCCTCGTTTCGAATTTCGTAAACCGCGTGATGATAATCCTGCATCGAATTGATGTTGAAGTATTCCACGTCGAGGGTCGTAGCGTAAACTTTTCCGCTGTCCTTTGCCATCCGATCGATGACGTCCGTGATCTCGATCACTCCGCTCTTTGCGGAAGGAGGGGTCGTTTTAAAATATTCGAAGAACGCGGGAGTAAAAAGATAACTTCCCAAACCGAGAAGATCGTTCGGAGGATCGGAGGGTTTTTCCACGAGTTCTAGAATCCGATCCCCTTTGAGTTCCACGGAATAATTCTTCCGGATTCTAGAGAGAAGAGAAGTTTTTTGAACTCCGATGGAAGCGATGAGTTTCGGATATTTCCGAAACGTGTCCGTAAACTTCTTGTGATCGGGATGAAAGTAAAACTCGTCTCCGAGGATCGTGATAAACGGAGAACGGATCTGCGGTTCCAAACTCGCGATATCGCTCGCAAGGCCTCTCGTAGTCCAAGGAGAAGGAATGATTTCGATGTTGCGGTATTTGTTTTGGATCTTTTGGATTTCGGCGATCACCATCTCTTTCAGGTGACCGACCAGGACGTAGATTTTTTTGACCTTGAACGTGTTCTGCATCAGCTCAACGTTTCGTTCGAGAATGGTTTTCCCCTGAAACTCGAACAAGGGTTTGGGAATGTAAGTTGTCCGAGGATAGGCTCGGGTCCCCTTGCCCGCCGCAGCGATTACACCGACTTCAATCTTTTCCACTGGAGATAGGCTATTTTTACCGCCCTGGGGTGTCAAAAAGGATTTGGAGACAAGACTTCCGCGAAATCAGTCGCGTTGGAAAGGGAGAATCGAGTTTTTTTCGCCGGAAAGCGGATGGTTTCGAATGCGCGGAAGCGCTTTTCTTACGAAGCTTGATTGCGAACCAAAGAGGAGCGGATTCGTAAGAGGTTGTTTTTGATCCTTCTTTTTTGATCCTCGGTCAGAAAGATTTCTTTTCGTTCCGCTCTTTGAATGACCAGGTCGGCTTTGGTCACGAATTCGATCGCCGCTTCGTCCAGGGATTCGCGGTTTTTCTGTTTTTCACGAAATACGTTCAGAGCTTTCTGAACTTCGATCAGTTCTTGTGTTACGTTTTTGATTTCCAGGTCGCGAGTTTTCATACGATAGCTTTCGATCCAAGAACGGTCCCAAAAAACTTCGTTTCCGAATCGGCTTGGACCTTCTTTTCTTTATTCGACAATATCTTTCCTTTTCTGTACAGAAGAATTTTTACGCGGACCGGGCCTTTTTGCGCTAGAGATGTGGAGCGTGCAACGCAGTCGGCGAAAGCCGACCGAAGGCGAAGCCGGAGCGCGGAACAAGCTCGGCCTGCGATTTTTTGAATACGATCCTCGTCGATCGATCGGATCGAGCAGGAGCGCCCGAATCAACTCCGAACGCGCCCGCCTTCTATAAACGATGTCGTTTTAGCAAAACGCGGCTTTTATTTTTTTAGTCGTAAAGAACGTCGATGTATTTCTTCTTCGCTTCCAAGTGTTCTTTGAGTGTTTTTGCGAAGTAGTGATATCCGTCCCCTTTCAAGAGGAAGAATAGATATTCCGATTCTTTCGGATAAAAGGCCGCTTCAAGAGCCGGATATCCGGGATTGGAAATCGGTCCCGGCGGAAATCCCTTGTTCAAATACGTGTTATACGGAGAAACGATCTTCAGATCCTTTTCGAATATCCGGCTGTGCGGTTTGTCAAAAAGATATTGAATCGTCGCGCAGGATTCCAAAGGCATATCCCGTTTGAGACGGTTGTTGAATACGCCCGCCATCAAAGGACGTTCCTCGTTTCGTTTGGCTTCGCGTTCTACGACCGACGCCAATATTACGAATTTATGAAGTTCTGCCGGAGATAGATTTTTCGCTTTTTCGATTTTCGCGATCCGAACGTAAAAACGTTTCAACATCATCCGCACGATTTTATCCACCGGATAATTGATCGGAATGCTGTATGTCTCGGGAAACAAATATCCTTCCGCGGAAGTCGCGGGAATTTTAAACTCTCTCAGGAGTTCGGGTTCGCTCGCTGCGAGTAGAAAATCCTGACGTTTGGATATGATCTTTTTGGAGGTAAGAAGATCTCCGATTTGACGGTTGTTGTAACCTTCCGGAATGGTAAAGTGAACGAGTTTGACCCGGCCTTCCGTGATGACCTGAAGAATCTTTCTCGAATCCATTCCGTCGTTGATTTCGTAAAGTCCCTGTTTGATCTTTCCCGCGCTTCTCGTAAAACGAACCAGGTAGAGAAAGTATTTGGAAGACTTGATCATCCCGTGTGTGGACAACGTTTCCACGATCTTGCCCGGAGTGTCGCCCGATTCGATCAAAAGATCGATCTTGGTTTGACCCGCACCGACCGCTCCTCCTTTGAGTTCGTCTACGATGAAGAAGGCGGTGATCGCGATCAGCAAAAGAGCCGCGACCGTTAATCCGGAGTATATCAAAAATTTCTTTAGATTCATAAGCGCGCGTTTTTCCTGAAAATGTTGGAACTCCTTCTTCTTTTTATCCTTCGGCGAATTTTCGAATCGGTCCAGGGTCAGATTGCAATTTCAGCTCTTTTCTGGAAGAAAATTTCGAGGGACCGGAAGCGGTTTCCATTCTCCGTTCGGCGTTCTTTCTCGAAAAAAACAACTGTAATATCCTTCGTGGCAGGCCGCCACTTCCTGTTCCACTTGATAGACCAAAAAAGAACGGTCGGACGGCGTTAGAATCCGAAGAATTTTCTGCGTATGTCCCGAAGTATCCCCTTTTTTCCAGAGTTGATTTCTAGATCGGCTGAAATAGTGCGCGTAACCGGTATCGATCGTAAGAGTTTGACTTTCTTCGTTTCCGAACGCCTGCATGAGAATCTTACCTTGCGGATCGATCGCGACCACGGGGATCATTTCGTTTTTAGGGAGAAACAGGGGTTCCCGTACGGTTTCAAACGACAACGGCGAGAAGTTTGTATGAAGAAATAAGACCGTGTCCTCGTCGCAATCGACTTCTTCGCGAAATCCTTGCGGCAGGGAATTTCGATAGTGCGGTAATTCTTCCTCGGGAATTCGAGTCAGAAAGGAAATGGAACGGGTCGGCTCTTGGACTTGTAAGACTGTGATTTTACGGGAACTCATAACGTGAATTGAACTGTGGGAACTCCTTCGCTTCGGTAAGAAGTTAATTTTTTGGAAAGTGTGGGAACTCTTACAACCAAGATTTTTGAAATTCGAATTGAGTCCATAGGAAAGCACGTACAGGTGATTTGTCGGAACAACTTGTGTTGGAACTCCTTCATTTTCCGGATCTTTCGGCGAAATCCCATCTTCTTCCCCTGTAGGATCTCCTACTTTCTTGGACTCTTCGGTTCATAAACGGAACCCTTATCTTTGATTGCAATTTTACGAAATCGGGGAAAATTGCAAAAGAATTATGTTGGAAGCCGCTTTGATGGTATTGGCCTTATCTTCGATGAGTTCCCTCGGTTTGGAATTGATTCCAGCCCAACTCGATTCGATCCGTAAAACCGCTCTGACGGGGCTCGGGGTTTGTATATTGAATCTCGTTACTCTGCCGATTCTCGCGTTTCTTCTTTGCAGAATGTTCGAACTTTCTCCCGCGATCAGCTTGGGAATTTTTCTCTGCGCTTGTTCGGGCGGAGGAGCCTCGGCCGGACTTTTTATCTTAAAAGCGAAAGGCGCTCCCGCGACCGGAGCCGTTCTGTTGAGCCTTTTGAATTTCACGAGCCTATTTTCCGCGCCGATTCTAATCACCTTGTATGGCGGAAATTCGTTTTCGGAAATAGGACAAACCTTTTCGGTTCTTCCGAAACTTCTTTCGATCGGACTCGTATTTTTCGGAATTCCGTTAGGATTGGGAATCTGGACTCGAAGGACTAACGAACCTTTGTCGTTGCGCATTCTTCCTATTTTGGTAAGAATCAGCAACGTCTCGCTCGCATTCTCGATTCTTTATTTAGGAATCAAATACGGAAAAGAAATTCTAGAATTCGGAGTTTTAATCTGGATCGTCCTGTTTCTTTTAATCGTCGTTTCGTTTACGAGCGGGATTTATCTTTTCCGCGAAAAAGCGGACGATCGAAGAAGCATCGGAATCGTAAGCGGAATCCGCAATCTTTCTCTCGCGTTGCTGCTCGCGCAGGAACAATCCGGCGATCCCAAGGTTTTGATTACGATTCTACTTTACGGATTGATTATGTATTTGGTCGCATTCCCCGCTTCTTTTTTATGGAGAAGATGGAAGAACGTTACGCTCTGATTTTACGGAAAATTTAATTCGGATTTTGTCTCAGAATCGCAAAGATCGTTGGCGAAACGTTTCGTTCTTCCGAAATCGAAACGGCGACGAGCGCCTTTGAGACGCCCGTCGACCATTCTTCTAACGCAGATTTACGCCGCTTCCCTTTCTTTCCTTCCCGGCAAGCCGTCGAAACGAACCGTATGACCGATCACTTTCAACTTGCTCCGATTGCTTCCGTCTTGAGCCTTCCATCGATCTTGACGCAATTCGCCGATCACAGTCGCCTTCTTTCCCTTTTTGAGATACTCGTTCGCATTGACCGCTTGTCTCTCCCACAACTCGATTTCCACATACGAAACCTCGCCCGGTTCTTCGGGAGTGGACTTATAATCGTGATTGACCGCAAGTGTAAACGTCGCTACGTTCTTGCCGCTGTTTAAGGTTTTGAGTTCCGGATCGGCCGTGAGATTTCCGTCCAGAATGATATGCGCTAAATTTTTCATACGATGCTCCTGTATGCGAGGAAGAATTCTCCCTCGCTCGGAGCGGTTCCGCGCGTGCAAAGTCGAGCGCGTAAATTCGAATTTTTTTTACGGAGAACGAACGAGAATTTAATTTTTTGTTCTGTGCGTTCGTTTAACGGCGGTTCGCAGCTCAACCCTGTTTTCCGCCGATTCGGCATTTCCTTAAGATCAAAACACGGACATCGACACAGAAGAATTTTTCCGATCGGATTCCCGCAACGTTTCCAGTTCGATCTTCAGCCGTTCCCGAGCCGACCTTTAGATACTCCCTCATCCGAAAAAAGAATCGGATTTGACAGTGCATATAAATCAAACATGCTATGCATACTATGAGAACGACCGTGGATATTCCAGAGGAATTGTTTTTAGAAGCGATGAGATTAACTCACTTAAAAACGAAAACAGACGTAATCAAGGAAGGACTCGCTTCTTTGATTCGGAGGGAAAAAGTGAAAAATCTTAAAAAATATAAGGGAGTCGTTAATTTAAGAATCAACCTAGACGAGATGCGGAAGCGGTGAGCAGAATTTTATTGGATTCATCCGTTTGGATCGATTATTTTCGGGACGCAAACTCGCCGATTTCGAGCAAAGTCGACGAATTGATCGACAATGAAAACGTTTACACGAACGACCTCATCTTAGCGGAATTGATTCCTTTTCTAAAAACGAAAAAACAATCGAAAATTGTCGCAGCTTTGGAAGTGATCGAACGTCTTACCTTAGAAATCGACTGGAAACAAATTATAGATTATCAAATTTCGAATCTTAAAAACGGAATCAATAAGGTAGGAATTCCCGATCTGATAATCGCTCAGAACGCGATTCAGAACAAGGCGATACTATTCACATTGGATAAACATTTCAAATTGATGAGTAAACATATTAAGTTGAAGGTATATTAAAAAGCGTTCATACTTTGCGTTCGTTTAACGGCGGTTCGCAACTCAACCCTGTTTTCCACCGATTCGGCATTTCCTTAAGATCAAAACCCGGACATCGACACGGAAGAATTTTTCCGATCGGATTCCCGCAACGTTTCCAGTTCGATCTTCAGCCGTTCCAAATCCCCGTATCCTTTCGCCCGGTAGATTCCTCTTAGATATTGCTTGCGGTCGAGGAGAAAGACGTTCTCGGTATGAACGAAATCGTTGAGGTCGTCCTTACCTTGAATGACTTTGACGTCCGCGCCGAATTCGTTTCTCGCAAGATTGTAGATCGTTTTTTGAGAACCCGTTAAAAAGGTCCAATTATTCTGAGTGATCCTGTATTGGCTTCGAAACTTCTTCAAAATCTCGACGTTATCGATCTCGGGATTGATCGAAATCGAAACGATCTGAACGTCCTTTTGATCCGCGATTTTAGGAACAAAGTTCATCATGTTGCGCGTGATCATCGGACAAATTCCCTTGCACTTCGCGTAAAAGAAAACGACCAACGTGTATTTGTCCCTCAAATCGCGGTTGTTGAATTCCTTGTTCTCGTGCGAAACGAGCGAAATCTCGGGCACTTTTTTGAGATCTTCGGGAAGTTTTCCGTCCGCTTCCGGCCAAAAAGGATCCATCACGGCGCCTTTGAAATACGGAAGAATGCCCGCCTTCGGCGAGGAAGAATACGTCAACTCGGGATTAAACGTTTCCTTATCGCCTCTGCAAGCGGCCGTAAATAAAATGAGTAAAATAGAATATACGAATATTTGAATTTTTTTCATGGTTTTATACCGCGTAAGCCGCGTCGATCCGACAAGAATTCTTCAATTCGCTTTTTTGATGGGCTCGCAAATCTTGCTTCCGGGAAGTCCCAGGGAACTTCCGTCGGCGGCGATCACGGTGTTCATGTAAATTTGTCCGTTTCGATTCCACTTTTTCACCACGATCAGTTTTCCATTCTCGTCGAACTTTTCGTAAAGGGAAGGTTTTCCGTTTTCATACCATTCCCAACGGTCGTTTACGTATTTTCCGGAACGAAATTCCGAGTAAAAGCGGTTGTTCCCGTTCGGATACCAGGCTCGGTGAACTCCTTCCTTCAATCCTTCGCGAAAGAATCTCCGTTCCAGCACGCGGCCGTCCTTGTTGACGGAAAGAAATTCTCCGTCCTCCAATCCGTCCTTATAACGCGCGGTCTGGGTTTCGCCTAACGCGGAAACGTCCGTTCTCAGGATTCCGGTAAAGAGGTTTCGTTTGTAATAGAGTTTGTCCTTAAAGAAGACGAGATTGGAATCGGTGTGTTCCACCGTATCGCCTCCTTGACAGCCAATCCAAAAAAAGGCCGTCAAGAAAACGAGTGAGAGAAAAAAAGGTTTAGTTCGAAACACTTCCGATGACACCGTAAAAATAAGAACCCATGAGAGTCTTGATCGTTGCGGTCGCGTCCATTACGTAGTGATAGTGATAGGTTGCGGTCGGAAAGTGAACCGTTGCTCTAGTGTGACCGTGCAAAGAATCTAAATCTCCAGGAACAAAATCATCTCCCGTTGCGGCGGTTCCGTTATCGCATTTTTCACCGTAAACCGCATAACCGTCCAGGATGATTCCGATCAGGTTCGCGTCGTTGTTGCTGATTTTCGTAACGGCAGCGTGATGGTGATAGACCCCTTGGTTTTGCGGGTGACCTCCGAAGTTGTCAAACGTCATCGCTTCCACCGCGAGAGTATCGGGAGGAGCCGCTGCGTTGTTGAAGATGGCAAGACCGTTCACCGTGATTCCGATGGAAACGAGACCGCCTTGTGTGCTCACCGTTCCCGTTCCTTTCGCAGGAGTGGAAGGAATCAAATAAACCAGCCGTTGGCTGGAAATCGAGTTGGTTCCCGCGGGAGAATTTCCGCCCGGAAGGGCTTCGAACAAAGGAGAAGTGCTTCCGTAATAATAACTTTTCGTATTCGGGACGTTCTGCGATTTGAAAATGTAGTTCGAACCGGAAACATACGCCGTAGAACATTTAAAGTTGTCTTTAATCCAAGAAGGAAGGGCCGTATCCATACAGGTAACGACACCCGTTACACAGCCCGAGGAAGAATCGATCGTAGCCGTTTGTTTGGAAACGCTTGTTCCCGTAGTCGCGAGACTTCCGTTACAAAATCCCGTAGCCGCGATCACGCCCAAGGTTGCGATCGTAAGATCATCGTTGCTGTTCGAATCCTTTTTGCAGACTACGAAAGAGGCCGTGATGAGTAAGATTAGAATCGTTTTTTGAATCATATTTTCTCCTTTATATCGAGCGCCCGTGCCGAATCAGGCACCCTTTTGCAATGGCACTCAAGTATATGCAAGTGGACGAAAATCGTCGACCGAACAAATCGGCTAAGACTCTTTTTTTTGCTTTTTTTCGGAAAGATACAAAGAAGGGGTCGTTCCCGTGATTCTTTTAAAGGACTGATTGAACGTGGATTTGGAATTGAAACCCGCATCAAAGGCTAGACTCAAAACCGCAATCTTTTCTTCCGGAGCGGAATCCACCAGACGAATGAATTCTTTCACCCGATATTCGTTCACGAAATTATAAAAATTCGTTTCCAAGACCTCGTTGAGGGCCTGCGTGATATGTGCTCTTGGAAACCGTAAACGATCCGCAAGTTGGTCGAGGGAGAATTCGCTGTCCAAATACGGCTTCTCCGAATCCATGTGCTGTTTGACCGCTTGAACATAATTCTTCAGTCGATCCGTTTCCAAACCGGAACGCTCGTATTTTCTTTTTTTAATTCCGTCGAACGCGCTCCCCTGACCTAAAAGCCAAGCGGAATGAAGAATGCTCTGTCGAACCCCGAACAAGGAAAAAAGAATCGTAAACGCAAGAATGTCGAAACCGCGGATCGGAGGCAGTACGGGCGGACGTTCTGGAGAATGAGAAATCTGACTCAGCACAAAACCCGCACCGTGATACAAAACGATCCCGACTACAAGGCCGATCATGACTTTCAACCAGCCGAATTGGAGGGATTCGAACAGGGGATTGCCGCTCTCCCTTTCCGCTTTTAAAATATAATAAAAACCGAATGTGCAGTAGGAAAGCAGGGAAAGAAACGTAACGATCCGCAAAGCCCATCCGTCCCGGCCGAAAAACAAATCGTAAAACGGTTCCGCAGCGGGAACGATTCTCAGAACGGAGAACAAAACGACGAACGTTAAATACGGAACAAAATGAATCCGATCGTTCTTACGAACTCCGATTCCCAAAATGTCCTTCAAATACAAAAAGAACAATGGGCCGAACAAAAGCTGCGGTATATGAAAAAAATCGAAATAGATTCTCCCGAAACTTCTCTTGAGAATATGAGCGA
The DNA here is from genome assembly GCF_022267325.1 of Leptospira sanjuanensis. Classification (NCBI taxonomy): domain Bacteria; kingdom Pseudomonadati; phylum Spirochaetota; class Leptospiria; order Leptospirales; family Leptospiraceae; genus Leptospira; species Leptospira sanjuanensis. The sequence goes on along the minus strand of NZ_JAIZBG010000001.1, from coordinate 537,494 downwards.
CGTGAAGACAACTCAAAGCGATCAGAAAAAACACGAACCATCGATCGAACGAAAAACGATGACGTTTAAACCAAAGAACGAGAATGGAAAAGATCGTGATCGTGAAAGAAATTTCCGGAATCGGCAGACCGGGCGGCGGAGGCGGACCGTGAGGAGGCATAGTAAAAAATATTTCCTTCCGTAAAAAGTGTACGCGAAGTTCGCGGTACGTCCGGTAAACAATACGATTCCGATGACGTAAATCAAGTCTGAATCGGATAATTTTTGTTTTCCCTCGTTCAAAAAATCCGCAGAATGGTTTCCTGAAATGACGCGGAAAACCGGGAAAAAATCCGAAATCGTATTCGAAGCGCAGGGGATCGGAAAGATCTACAAAATGGGAGAAGTCGAAGTCCCCGCTCTTCACTCCGTAGACCTGGAACTCCGATCCGGAGAATTCGTCGTTCTACTCGGACCCTCCGGTTCCGGAAAATCCACCTTGCTCAACATTCTCGGAGGATTGGACACTCCGACTTCCGGCTTTGTCCGCTTTCGAAACAAGGACCTATTTTCTTCGGACGACGAAAGTCTCACTCTTTATCGCAGAAATCATATCGGATTCGTATTCCAATTTTATAATCTAATTCCGAGTTTGACCGCTCTGGAAAACGTTTCCCTCGTGACCGAACTCAGTTCCGATCCGATGCGTTCGGAAGAAGCGTTGGACTTGGTCGGCTTGCTCGAACGCAAGGATCACTTTCCGGCGCAATTATCGGGAGGAGAACAACAGAGAGTCGCGATCGCGAGAGCGATCGCAAAACGACCGGACGTTCTGCTTTGCGACGAACCTACGGGCGCGCTCGATTTCAAAACCGGAAGAATCGTATTGGACGCGATTTCGAAAGTCAACGCCGAACTCGGAACGACGACGGTGGTAATCACGCATAACGCGATCATCGCGGAAATGGCGGATCGAGTCGTCGAGATGAGGGACGGCTCCGTAACGTCTAACCGCAAAAATTCCCGTAAGAAAACATCGGGGGAATTGCACTGGTGAAAATGCTCGACCGAAAAGTCTTTCGGGAAATGAAAACGCTGAAGGCGCAAGGAATCACGATCGCCTTGGTCGTCGCGGCAGGCGTGGGAATTTTCATCTCATCCCGCAGCGCCTACGACTCGTTATACGAAGCTCGCGCAAAATTCTACGTATCCTCGTATTTTGCGCAGGGATTCGTCTCCCTCAAACGGGCGCCCGAATCGAAGTTGGAAGAATTGTCCAACGTTCCGGGAATCGGAGTCGTCCGCACCCGGATCGTGCAAGACGCAGTATTGGATATTCCCGGAGAAACTCTTCCCACCGCGGGAAGATTCGTATCGCTCACCGAAGGAATCAATCTTCCGTATCTCCGATCGGGAAGATTGCCGAAAGGAGACAACGAAGTTTTGTTAAGCGAAGCGTTCTCGATCGCAAACAAACTTACGCTCGGAAATCGAATCGTGGGAATTCTCCAAGGCGAACGGAGAATTCTTACCGTGGTCGGAATCGCGCTTTCCCCCGAATACGTTTATATCTTTCGGGGAACCAATCCCCTGCCCGACGACAAACATTTCGGAATTTTATGGATGGATCGCAAAGGAATGGAGAACGCCTTCGGAATGATAGGCGCTTTCAACGACGCGATCTTTACGTTCGCGCCCGGCGCACATAGAACTTCCGTCTTAAAAAGAATCGACCGGATCTTGGAACCGTATGGAGGATACGGTTCCTATGACAGAGACAAACTTCCTTCACACTCCTTTTTACGGGATGAGTTCAAACAACTCAAGACGATGGCGTATTTTCTACCCGCGATCTTTTTGGGAGTCGCCGCGTTTCTTCTTCATATCGTCGCCACGAGAATCATTTCCAAGGAAAGAGAACAGATCGCGACCCTCAAAGCATTAGGATATTCTGATATAGAAATCGCGCTTCACTATCTGAAGATCATCACTGTCATCAGCGGACTAGGTTCCGTTCTCGGGGTTATCATCGGAGTTTGGCTCGGCCAAGCGATGACCGATCTTTACTCGGAATACTATCGTTTTCCTCATTTGGACTTTCGTCTCAATCCTTCTCTCGGTTTGATCGGAATTTTGATCGGCGTTCTCGCGGGCGCCGCCGGAACGGCGTATTCTATCCTGCGAGTTTTACGTTTGGATCCGGCTCAGGCGATGCGGCCTCCCGTGCCTATGAATTTTAAAAAGAATTGGATCGAAACGTATATCGGTTCGCTTTCGGCTCAATCCAGGATGATTCTCAGAAATCTTACGAGAAGACCGACCCGAACGTTAGTCGCCATTCTCGGAGTTTCGACCTCGGTCATGATTATGGTTCTGGGAATGTTCTCCCGCGACGCGGTCAACGCGATGATCGAAATCCAATTCGATCTTTTACAAAGAGAATCGATCACGGTTTCCTTTTTAGGACCGGTGTCGCTTACGGCCGTGGACGATTTGAGAAAAGACAAAGCCGTGTTGACCGCGGAAGGATATAGAATGATCCCGATTCGAATCCGCATCGGACATCATTCCAAAGAACTCGCCTTGCAGGGAATTCCCAACGATGCAAAACTCAGAAGATTGGTCGGTAAAAAAAGAAACATACTGACACCGCCGACGTCGGGGATTTTTCTCAACTCGAACGTGGCCGACAAATTAGGAATCAAAACCGGCTCCAAAATCGAAATGGAAGTTTTGGAAGGGAACCGCAAAAAAATCTCCGTACGAGTGGACGGACTCGTGGAGGAACTCCTCGGACAAGGAGCTTACATGGAACTCGTTTCCGTCAATCGTCTGTTAGGCGAAGGAGATAACGTGAATCTCATCGCCCTCCGGACCGACACAAAGGAAGAATCCAGGCTCTTAGCGGAATTAAAGGACGTGCCGAAAATTTCGGGAGTTTCCACAAAAGAGGGAACGCTCAAGGTCTTTTCAGATACGATGTCCCGAAGTACTCTTGCGACGACCACGATCCTTTTCGTCTTTGCGGCCGTGATTTCGATCGGAGTCGTTTACAACACCGCGATGATCTCCTTATCCGAACGCGTATTTGAATTGGGAAGTCTGCGTATTCTCGGATTTACGAAAGAGGAAGTTTTTCAAATCCTTGCGGGGGAATTGGGCTTCGAAATCATAGCTTCCCTTCCGGTGGGATGTCTGCTCGGTTATTTCTGCGCGTATCTTTTAATGAACACGGTCGAAACGGAAGGATTTAAGATTCCGTTGATCATATCGTATCGAACTTACGTAATGTCGATTTTCACGACACTCGGGACCGCGGCCTTGAGTTATTTTATTCTATACAGAAAAATCAAAAATATGGATCTTCTTTCCGTATTGAAGATTCGGGAATGATAATGGATCGAAAAGAAATATTCAAACGGATTCTCTCCGATAAAAAATTTAGGATCGGCGCCGTTGTGTTGGTCGTGCTCGCGTTCGTTTGGTTTTTACTCCGGCCCAAACCCGTGGTTTCGGAAACGGCGAAGATCGTCAAAGGAACGTATCAACAGATCGTAGAGGAAGAAGGAATCACGAGAGTTCGGGAAAAATTCACGATCTATTCTCCCGTAAGCGGCGTATTAAAACGAATTCACAAACACGCGGGGGAATCCGTAAAAAAGGGAGAACTTCTCGCGGTCGTGAAATGGGATATGGATCGTTCCGTCGCATCGCCTATCAACGGTAAGGTGCTGAAGATTCTTCGGGAAAGCGAAGGCCCGATCGAAATGGGAACTCCGATCTTGGAAGTGGGCGACACGAACCGGCTTGAAATCGCGGTCGAAGTATTAACGCAGGAAGCGGTTCACCTTCATCCGGGAAACCCCGTGGAAATCGAAGGATGGGGCGGGGAAAAACTCGAAGGCAAGTTGAAACTCGTGGAACCCGCCGCGTTCACAAAAGTTTCCTCATTGGGAGTGGAAGAACAAAGAGTCCGCGCGATCGTAGACTTCGCTCCTCCGCCGGAAATGGGAGAAGGTTTTCAAGTTCGCTGTAAAATCGTAAGCGAGAAAAAGGAGAACCGAATCATCGCACCGACCGCCGCTTTGTTCCGCGAAGGCGAAGATTGGTATGTATTCCGAGTTCTAAAGAATAAAGCTAAGAAGACCAAGGTCAAGATGGAAGCGAGAAGCGGAGACAACGCGTTGATCGCAGACGGATTGAACGAAGGAGACGAGGTGATTTTATTTCCGGGAGAAGGAATTCAGGAAGGTTCCAAAATCCGATAAAGAGCCGAAGCCGTTTCATAAAATAAAAAAGCGGTCCACAAAGGACCGCTTTTGTTAAGCGACACAGACGGAGACAACGTTCGCCAATACGTATTCAAAAAACGGAATGCGTATTTTCCGATTCGAACGCCATTATCCTTTTAAAGTTGATTCTTATTTATCGAGCGCGTTTTCCAATTCTTCAAAAACTCCGATGCTCAAAAGATCCTGATCTCTCGGATCCAGATCGGAATCCTGAAACCAGAAACCAGCATATGCGCTCAGTCCCAAAAACAGAACGAGAGAAGCGCCTACCATGCGTTTGTTTCTCGTTTCCCGTTTATCCCTGCGAATCACGTTCGAGGAAATATTCTTCACCCAATCCTGATCTTTTTTTCTTTTCAGGATTTCTCCTTTCATCGGAGAAGCGTCGTTATTCTTCATAAAATTTCTCCTTAACTCCGACCCGTTTCATCATTTCTTTTCCTCTGGCGGCTCTCGATTTTACGGTTCCGGGTTTTACGCCCATCGTTTCTGCGATCTGTTTTTCTGAATAACCCGCAAGATAAAACTCGAGAACCCTTCTGTACTTATCGGGAATTTTAGCCATCAGGGATTGAAGCATTCCGATGACTTCCTGCGAATTCTGTTCCGAATATCCCGAATTTCCGTTCACGTTAGGGTGAGCGGTGAGGAAGTCTTCTTCTTTTTTGGATTTGGCCAGCTTCTCGGTCCGCTCTTCTTCCCTTCTTAATTTATCGTTCATTCTCAGGGATTCGTTTCTGGCGATCGCGTACAACCAAGTACTCAGTTTTGATTCTTTGCGAAACTGATCTTTTTTAAGGGCTTTGTACGCGCGAAAATAGGTTTCCTGAGCCACGTCGTCGATGGCATAAGAAAACCTCTCTGCGAGGTTCTTTTCAATCGCAGAGAGGACAATGTCCCGAGTGGAACTAACGATTTCCGTAAATTCGGATTCAGTCATCATGATGACGATGTTTCTGTTGAAACTCTGTAATCAAATCCACCAGTTTGTTTCTTTGTTCCGGAGTTAAGACCGCATGAAACTCGATCGCTTTCTTTGTCATAAAGGTTCTCATCTCCGTCATTTTGTTCATCTCAAGTTCGAAGGACTTGTTGATTTTTTTTTCGTCCAAAGTCGGCTGACGAAACTCAGCGAGAGCCTCCGCGGGAATTCGAGGTCCTTGAAGTTTCAGTTCTTTTCTTTTAGACAGAATTTCGTCTTTGATCTTATACAATTTCTCTTTTTGAGAATCGTTCAGATCCAATTCCGAAGTGATCTTCTTAACGACGAATTCCGCTCTTTTTTCAGGAGACTTGTAATATCTACATCCTCCCGCAAACAAAGCCGCGGCTACAAGAATCAGACCGGAAACTTTTAAAAATCCTTTCATTGGATTCCTCCCATTTTCTAAAGCTCTGACCAAGAGCAGAAAGGCAGGTTCCATTTTTTTTCAATGTTCCGTTTGTACGACGATGTCTTCTTTTTGGATTTCGTATTTGATGGCAAGACGGTCTCTGAGGCCGGAAAGAAGTTGTCCTGCGTTTTTCGAATAAAAGAATTCCGGATTGACCTTGATCAAAATGCTTCTCAACGTCGGAAGCTCCTTTAAGAAAAAGGAAACTTCTTGAACGAGTTTTTCGATGCTCTTTCCGTACGGACATCCCTTAAGTTGGATTCCTACTCCGATGCCTTGATCCGTATTCGTGAACGGAAGAATCTCGAACGGAAATTCTTTCTTATCCACCAGAGAATCGCTTTTGATTCCCAGAGCTTGACAAATCTTATCGATCAACACCTGCGTATCGATCGGCTTCAAAAGATAGGCCACGAGTTTTTTATTATGCGCCGCCTGAATGATCGTTTCTTTTTCGTTGCTCACCGTAAGAAAGATGATCGGAGTCATACGGTTCGTTTCCGGAATTCTTTCCAAAAGACTCAAACCGCTCATCTTCGGCATTCTATTGTCCGTTAAAATGAGGTCATAACGCGTCTTTCTGAGTTTGATTTCGGCGGCGATTCCGTCCACGACGTGATCCACATCGAAGTTGTATCGTTCTAGATGACGGATTAAAAGTTCGGCGTTGCTTTCATCGTCCTCCGCCAACAGAATGGAATAAGTCGGGGCAACTTTCATAAGAGCGGAAATCTCCTAAGGAATTCTTCTTTCAAGCGCAAGAATCGTCAAGTCGTCCGTAAAACCCTCGTGTGCGACTCCCATAAAACGATTCACTTCGGAAAAAACATTCTGACAAAGACCGTCCAAGGTTTCGTTTTCATGAGAATCCAAAACCGCAAGAAGTCTTTCTTCGGAGAACATTTCCCGATCCTCGTTAAAAGCTTCTATGATTCCGTCTGTATAAAGAACAAGTCTGTCTCCCGCGTCAAGATGAAACGAAATCGTTTCGAGCTTTAACGGAATCAAATCGGTCAACAACGCTCCGGTCCGGTTGAATACGCGAGGTTTCTTCCCTTTTTGAAGAAGGACCGGAGGACAATGTCCCGCGTTCGTCATTTTACCTTCTCCGGTTTTGACGTTCAGCGAGCCGAGAACGGCTGTGATAAAATGACCGGCGAATTTTCCGCAAAGGGATTCGTAGATTTGCGCGATTCCATATTCAGGATCTTGAATGAACGATCTCCAATTCGGATAGGACATCTTGACCATCGAAGCGAGAAGCGCCGCCGAAACGCCGTGACCGGAAACGTCGCAGATGAAAAATCCGAGAACGTCGTTCTCCTCGTCGTAGATAAAATCCACGAAGTCCCCGCCTATATCCATCATCGGAGTGTAAAGAAATTGCAGATCGAGATATTTGGATTTGGGTAAAACGGAAGGAAGAAGCGCGCCTTGGATTTTTTTGGCCATCTTGATCTGATGTTCCAATTCTTCCTTTTGACTCAGGATGATTCTCGTTCTCGCTTTGACCGTATGTTCGAGACGTTCATTCGCTTTTTTTAATTCGTCTTGAGCCTTCTTTCTTTCCACGGCTTGAAAGATGCGGGGAATCATATCGGCGAGCGAGCCGACAAAGGTTTGTTCTTCCAAAGTCCAGGCGCGGGGTTTGCCGACTTGTTCGTTGCAAATGATCCCGAGAAGTTTTCCGTCCATCAGAATCGGAGCGTCGAGCATGGAAACGATATTGAGAGGAATGAGATAATTCTGCGCGAATTCCTTAGTGCTTTCGTCGTTCACCGCGTCGTCCGCGATGATCAATCTTTGGTGTTGCAGCACTTCGAAATATTTAGGAAAATCTTGTTGAAAGAGTTCCATTCCGGAGTTGTGGGAATTCTCCGAAAGAATAAAAAGATCCAAACACTGAATGGAAACCTTCAGTTCCTTATAGAACCAAATGCTGCAGCGTTCGCAATGCAAAGCTCTTGCAATCGATTCCGTAAGAACGTGCAACGCCGCATTCAAATCGCCGCTGTCGATGACCGGATTTTTCGCCAAGGACATCAGTTCCTTATTAAAGCGACGGAGGGTTTCCTCCTTGGTTTCGATCGTTTCGGGGGCCATCTTGATTGAATGAGAGCGGTTTCGCTTAATATCCTGAAATTTAGGTCATAAGACTGTCACAAAAATAAGAAATTTCCATCTATTTTTGTTCCCTCGTTTCAAATATTTAGAACAAAAAAAGGGACGGATCCGCATCCGTCCCTCGAAGATTCTTTAAAAGAGTGAGTTGAAAACGTTAGTTGCCCGGAGTCCAGTTTCCTTCGGAGCCTTGATCCGTAAGGTTCATCCAAAGATCGCCCGCACCCGCCGCGTTTTTCACTTCCAGAAGTTTTTTGTTTTCGTACGGAGTTGCAGGAGCGGAGAATTTAAAACGACCTGCGGTTTCCGCGGAACACTGGGAATTACCGGAAGACCAAGAACCGCCTCCTGCGGTCACATACCAGTTACCGGAAGAATCCTTGCAAGAGAAACGGTTCCAAGCGGAACAGTTGAGATCGTTCCATCTTCCGTTGCTCCACATAACGGCGCAGTTTTCGTTGCCTGCCCAGTTGTTCGGTTCGGAAGCGTTCCAAGACCAGATCGCTTGTTTCGCAAAATCGGGATCGAACTGATCGATGCCGAAAACGTTCACTTCGCAGGAAAGCATGGAAGCAATATTAGCGTTTGTGAATGAACCGCTTTCTTTCACTCCGTCGTAAAAACCGAAGTAATTCGTAGTATCGTTAAAGAAACGCACCATCGTAGAATTGTAAGTCGCTCTCGAATAGTTGCAGTCCGGATAACCGCGGAAATCTTTCGGACTTCCGGTCGCGGAACCGAAAAAGATTCTTTTGAAGTAAACGCTCCACTGAGAGTCGTAGCAGCCGTTGCTCATCAGAAGAATTCTTCGGTTGGAAGAAACCATATCGCCGAGTTTTGGCATACTTTCGGGGGAAGGAACGTCCGAACAACTTCCCGAATAACGATACAACCAAGGATCGAGATAATCCCTCAAAGTTTGAAGAGCTTCGGAAGAATGACCGTCGAATTTATCTTCGATATAAAGAAGAAGAACTTCGTTACGGTTCGCCGGATTGGAAACCCAAGCACGAACTTCTTCCAGACCTTTGTAAAAAGGACGATCGAAAACATTGCAGCCGACGTGACTGTCTTGTCCGTGACAAAGAAGAAGTTCTTTGCGCGCGTGCAGACCCAAGGTCCAATGAATATCCAATTCGATAAAACGTGCGCCTAACCGAAGTTGCTCGCCGATCGAATATTTTTGGTTCGGAAACGCGTATGAGAAGAACGGTCCCGCATACGATTTGCTGTTATAAGAGTTATGGGTTCCGTAAAAAAGAGCCCGATGAACCGGAAGGTTCGCGTTGACTTGGGTTTTTCTCTGAATGGAAAGAACCTTGTTTTCGAAGGATCTTTCAAAAACGTCGATCGGATTTTCCACCACCGCTCCGCGGCTTGCGTAAAGATTCCCCATCGCTCCCAAAACGAGAGAAATGGCGAGAATCGATAGAATTCTCTTCATAAGTTTCACCTTTTGTGTATTTTGCTTTTCCCGAACGGGAAATTTTCACTGAGGAGCATGTTAACCGAATCGCTCCAAAACCCACTTATATTCCGCTTACAAAGAATTCTTTTTGGGAGGGAAAATCGGAAAAAAGAAACATCGATCCAAGAGCGATTCAATATATTATATTTTTCGAATGCGTTCGATAAAAAACCCGGAAAAATGCGAGCTTATACTCGGATTGCCGAAGATTCAAAATGCTTCAAATCGAAAGGTAAATTATGGATTTCGAATATTTACGACAGAATTTTGACACAAACAAAATTCCGTTTTTCAGCTGTAAATTATTTTTTTATTTGAGAATCACACTCGCGGAGTATACTATTAGGCATTCTTTATATTAGAAAGATTCGAAGCATATTTCGAATCCGATGCGGAACCGAATAAAATGGAATTGATTCAGGAAGCCTTAGATCACATCGGGGATAAAATACGTTTTGTGGAATTCGTACCATGTCCGGTACTTCTTTCCCATATCAAAGGGGATCAATTCCAAACGCTTTACCTCAACAAAAGTTTCCGCGAACAGTTCGGTTATAAAATCCAGGAAATACCCACGCTCCAAGATTGGTTTCAACAGGCTTATCCGGACGACATCTACCGAAAACAAATCGAGAAGGAATGGTGGTCCGAAGTCGATTTCGGAAGAAAAAACGGAAAACCGGGCGCCTCGATGAAGGCAAAAATCCGAACCAAGAACAACGGAGAACGCTGGTTTAACGTTCGAAGCACGGAGTTCGGAGAACTCAATGCGGTCGCGTTCCAAGACATACACGATCTCGAAACCTTGAATCTCGAACTGAGTCACAACAACTCCACAAAGACGCAGCTCCTGTCCATTCTTGCACATGATCTGCGAACCCCTTTGATTCAGATCATATCTCTGATTTCTCTTTTCAAAAACGAAGGGATTTCCGCTTCGGAATTGTATCCATATCTTTCGAAATTGAATATTCAAACCTATCTCACGATCGATCTCATCGACAATACTCTGAACTGGGTGAAGGCGAACTCGAGAAGCATCGTAGTCAATAAGACTTCGTTCTCGCCGCTTCCGATTTTGGAAGAACTTTCGGCGCTTTACAACGACTACATTCAACTGAAATGCATTCAAGTCGAGATGCGGTTCGACCAAGAGATCACTCTCTTCAGCGACAAAGATATCTTCAAAGTGATCGTTCGGAACTTATTCGTCAACGCGCTCAAATTCTCCAAACCCGGAGGAAAGATTTATCTGAAAGCCGAAAAAACCTCCGATCAAAATCGACTCATCTGTATCGAAGACGAAGGGATCGGAATGACTTCGGAAGAATTGGAACGCGTTTTCTCGAAAGAATCTTATACTTGTCCCGGAACTCTCAATGAAAACGGCGCGGGTCTCGGAATTAAACTTTGCAGAGATTTTGCAAAATTGGCCGGAACGGAATTACTTCTTAAGAGCGAAAAACACAAGGGAACCTGCGCAAGCATTCTGTTTTCTTAATGTGATTTTTGTCCTTTATGAAAACAGGCGGAGTTTCGGTAATTTCAACTTAGCCCAACTTTCAGGATCCATTTATATCCTTTTCATTTCTTTCACGGTCACAAAATTCATTTTTTTTAATTAAAAATACTCGAAAACAGCGATCAGAATTTTTAAATGAAATTTATTTCTTATATTTGCGTTTAAATTAGAATCTGTCCTTCCGGTTCAAATTCTGTTCCGTTTTAAATTGAATCGATCCGTATTTCCTTATTTCAAAAAAGGTACGGACACAAAACTAAAAAAACTTGACCAACCTTCGCCAAATCGATGTAATATTTCAAAATTCTTGGAGATTTTCAAAATGAAATTAGTTAAAAAAATTGGAGTCTGTCTCGTTCTGATCAGCCTTCTTTCTGCGTGCAAAAAAGACGAAAAGGATGACGATACAACCAACCTTGCTCTTCTTCTTGCATTGAGTGGTGCGAATACTTGCACTTACACTGCGTCCGGAATTACACTTCCGATCGCTTCTATTTCCGCAACTCAGAATGGTGGAGCTCAGACAATCAGCTTGACTACAAGCGGTACGATCGGCTTAGGAGCGATCCAAATTGCATCTGCACCGGTAAATAGCTTAGGTACGATCAACGTTACGACTGGATCTCTTTCATTCGTTGTCTACAAAGGTGCCTGTCCTCTCTCTACAACTTCTACGCTGGCTGTATCCGGAACTGATTACTCGTTCGTTTCCGGTACTTCAAATGTAACGAGCACCTCACAAATCAGATTTAACGTCGCTGGAACTTACACGATCATTGTAACTTCTAACAATGCGACAGGGGCTGCTTTTCAGTTGAACTAAGAAGTTTAGTTTTATGAAGATACTCGAAAGGCTCGGAGGAAACTCCGGGCCTTTTATTTTTATACGATTCAAAAAATGGAGACCAAGGATTGACCGAAAAAATTATTATGCAGATAAACTGTGTGTAGTGATTTACATACAATTACTCGTTATATATTTTGTGTAATCACGGTGTTACGGCATTTTACTTATGCTAATTCTAATCTCAGAATCAGATATTCTTTCAAGATAAAAATGACTGTCGGTCTCCATGGGTAAGAATCGCCAAAGCCCTTCTTTTTCTAATTCAAATGCTGCTAAATCACTAAGATATCGGTTATATTTACTATTCGCACAAGAGATTTTCGGAACATCCTCTACATAATCAAATGAGATTCTACATTGTCCCAAAACCGCATCCTTATACATTTTGGTTTCCACATCACCTAAGAATTGTTGTATAAACGACCAGGCCCTCATATTTGAAGGGCGATCATTATAAGTTTCAATGTTTTCAATATGATATCGCATAATCGAATCGCTACCAAAATCCAGACTCCTCTCTCTTTTCATATCAAGATAACAGTAATTCGTTTGAGGACCGGAAATCGGATCATTAGAGTCCAAATATTGATGTACAGCACTATAGTGCACTAAGTGTTCATCCTTATAATATGTGCTGAGTGTAAATACTTCTCTTAACGATTCTCTTACTATATTTTTATTGCGATCAATGGTGGTCCCAGAATTGTCTTGGTAAATTACAATACGATCATAAAAAAATTCCCTCTTCTTGTCGTCACAAATTACATTCTTTACATGCATCCTTCGATATGTATATTTTCTCATCGATGGAAAATTATTAAAGAGTCGCTCAACATCTGTCATTTTCATTCCAAGCTTAATCTGTTTTCTAACTTTCCCATACAACTCAATGAATTCACCTAACTTCCAATCTTCCGAAGAAAATCCATTTTCATCTTCTTTTAGATACCTGTCGTGATCTCCAACTGGCCTAGAGAATTGTTTTGACTGAACTTTATTGCAGCCATTAGGGAGAAACATTGTTATAAAGAAAATCGTTATGAAAAATAATTTAAAGATACGCTTCAACATACTTTCCTTCTTACTTAACCGTTTGAACATATGGAAGATAGCAAGATAAATATGAGTGCGCTAACATATCTGTGCAGGAACTTGTTTTGTTGGGCTGCTTATCAAAGGTATAATTGCCACTCTCATTGCCTTTCCATTCTCTTGCTATTTCATCTGACATACCCCCATTTTTAGAGCCAGTACAAAGTGTTAAAAATCCTCTTAAGCAGTTCATCTTAAATATTCCACGGGAGCCAATCCCAAGTAAGCTAGCGGCCTTTCCGAATTGTAGAAGTTTCTTCACTTTTCGACAAAGAACTGGCCTCTTCAATATTTTTAAACCAATTTTCGTTTAAACATTCGTTTCGCATCTTACCGTTAAAACTTTCAATGAAAGCGTCTTCGGTGAGTTTTTCGGGAGTAGTAAAGTGAATATCAATTCTTTGATCAGAAGCCCATTTCAAAAAAGTTTTTGAAGTAAACTCAGGAACATTATCTACGAAAATCTGCTTTAGTAAGGAGTAACTTTCCGATGCCTCGTTTAAAATTCCGATTAGCTCCCCGGCAGTTATCAAAAATTCACTCCTCGCAGCGATCGCCAATCGTCCACAATCATCAATAATATTCAGAATTCCGAATTTTCTACCTGAATACAATGTATCCGACATGAAATCCATAGACCGCCTTTCTCCCGGATTCTTGGAAACAATCTTTGGAATCGTGAGTAACGATAATTTCTTCCGTTTTCGTTTAATTCGGTATTTTAATCCCAATTCCAAGTAGAGTCGATAGATTCGTTTGTGATTTACTCGTTCTTCTTTTCTGTAATCACATTAGATTTTGAAATAACTTGACTGCCGTCAAAAACGATTACGGCAAGCTCGGGAACCCTTTCTATTCTCCTTGATAAGGGAATTTATCCGTTAACTTCGGTGAGCACAACGGCCATGACAGGCACGGATTATACGTATTTAAGCGGCTCGTCGACGATTACAACGAATGTTCAAATTCGATTTAACAAAGCCGGATCTTACACCATCCTAGTTAACACTACAAATTCAGGCGCCGGAACCGTTCCATTCAATGGATCGCTTTGATTCTTAATTTCTATGGAAAGCCCGTTTCAATCGGGCTTTTTTATTTCCCAAACTAAGATAGGATATTTCCATAAAATACGCAAAATATAACTTTTGAATTTTTATTGAAAGAAAGAGGAAACCGGAAACATCATTTTTATCGGTGAATGGGAAAACGATCAGCAAAAGAAAGCCTACCCTCTCACCAATCCCAAACCGAAGAAGTAGCTCATGAAAAAAATCTCCATTCAATCTTTAACGAAACTTTTCGCGATCGCATCGATTGTGTGGATCACAGTTCTTGCCGAATCCAACCATGCTCAGGATAAAAAATTGCAGAGATATGTTCTGACTTCGGAAGGAAAATTGAACGTAAGAGAAAAACCGAAAGACGGAAAAGTGTTGTTTCAACTCGAAAAGGGAGAAATCGTTTTCGTCAAAGAAGATTCCCAATATGAGGAATGGCAGGAGATCTCTACAAAGTCCGGAGCAAAAGGATATGCTGCGTCCGAATTTTTAAGTAAAAAATCGCCGGAAGAACTTTCCGATGCAAAACTCTTCGGTTCGGTTTATACAAGCGCGGAAGGATCTTGGTTTCGATCGTTAGCGATTCGCATTAAAAATCAGTGGATTTCCGCAAGCGACTTCTCCGCCGAGGCGTATTATTTGGAAAAGAAAGCGATACAGGAAAAAGAAAAGGCGAACGCATACGAACGTGCAAGCATAGCGGGAGAATTCTCGCCGGAAAAAAAAGAAACCACCGGTTGCCAGGAAATCCGAGTGGTTCGCGGAAACTTAGCTGCATTCAAAAAACTGAATACGTATCAGAATTCCGTTTATGCGATGTTCGGTTCCAACATAGGCGATAAGGTTCGATCAGATCGTTACGAGCCCTCTGAAAAAATCGGCGCATTACTCGATTCCTCCGCGGCGGCAATCTTCAAGAAAAAATATCCGAAAGTCGCGGAGCTGAAGTTCGTAAAACGGGGAGACTTCTATTCGATCAAATCGCCGGAAAAAGAATATATTTATATTCGTTACGCACTTCGGGTCGAACCGGAAGAAAAAGCCTATTACGCGGCGATCTACGAGCTAAACAACGGGGAAGTCGGAAAGAGGATCTTCGAAAAATTCGATGTTTTGAGCAAGGATCAAGCGGTTTACGGAGGTCAATATCATCTAAACGACGCTCTCGATCTGGATGAAAACGGAACTCCGATTTTGATTCTTCATCACAACGGCTACGACGGATACATAAACGAGTTTGCAAGAATCAAGAACAATCAACTGCAAACGATGTTTTTGTCGGGTGGGGACGCTTGCTAATATTCTAATTTTCTTAAGGTGCGTCCAAAACATAATTATACTTTGATAATAGGACAAACTGCAAGAACCTGTGCCAGTTTTGGAAGAGGTTCTTATATTTAATCCGTTCGAAAATCGCAATTCGAAGAAACAAAGAACGGATAATCGATCGTTCCTAATTCCGTTTTGGATTTCACCTTCAACACAAAACGGATTTTCTTCTTTGGAATTTTTAAGCGCCCTTTTTTGAAAGCATCTTAGAGGAAACGATCTGCTCGATATGTTCCACGAACGTTTCCGAAATCGGACGATACGTCAGACCTAAATCTTTTTTGCTATACGAATGATCGAGCTCGAAAGGAATTCCCACGTTACGCGATATATACGTCCAGGATAACCCGAAAAACGGACCGATCAAATACGTCACAAACTTAGGCAGGGAGCTTTTCGGAGTCGGGAATCGGTTTCCGTATTTTTCGCGGATTATTTTTGCGACGTCCAAAAACTTCAAGGTCGTATTCGAAACGATATGACGACCTTTTGCGGAAGGAGTGAATCCCGCTAGGATATGAGCGCGAGCCACGTCGCGAACATCAACAAATCCGATCGTCATATCGGGAACGCCCGGCGCAAATTTACCGTTAATCATAGAAAGCATAAAGTTTACGCTTGTTCCGTCCGCTCTGTCCGAAACGGAAGGTCCCATCACGAACGAAGGATTGATCGTGATCAGATCCCATCGAGATTGTGCATCTGCGATCTTCCACGCCTCTTTTTCCGCAAGCGTTTTGGAATACGGATACGGTTGGTGACCGAGGTCGCTCGTCGTATTCCAGTGTTCTTCCGAAAGTCTTCGATTGGGAAGGGACGCGGCGTCGATATTATCCCCCATCACGGCTGCGACGCTGGATGTCAGAACGATTCGTTTCACGGAAGGACTTGCATTTGCAGATTCTAGAATATTCTTAGTTCCTAATACTGCCGGTTCAACGAGCTCCTTCTGCGGGTTTTTGACCCCGTCTATAAAAAACGGAGAAGCGGTGTGAATGATCAATTCAACTCCTCCCTTGTCCGTCATCGCGTTCAAAAAGGATCCTTCCTTCAAAAGATCCGCTTCGTAAAACTCCAGCTTACCCGGAAAACGTTCCGCAAGTTTCAGAAGATGCGATAACTTCGCGGAATCCGATTTATTCCGAACGGTGGCGCGCACGGAAATTCCGTCTTCGAGCAAATAACGAATTACCCAGGACGCGATATAACCGGCGCCTCCGGTTACTAAAACCGGTTTGGAACGGTCAATTTCTTTCATTTGTATTCTCCGTAAAAATGATTTCGTATATTCTAAATTTCTAAAATTTACTTTTCGGGTAAACTCTGATGTCCCGGATGAACGCGGATGCCGGAAATTTTGGAGGCGAACTCCTTTAGAAAATTCAGGCTCGACTGATTCTTTTCCTGATCCTCCGTAAAATCGCCCGGACTTACGCCGTTCTCCCAACCCCAACTCGTATGGCAGGAATCCCCGAGAATAAGATGAGATCCGGAAGAACTCTGGACCAGAAACGCAAGACTCCCTTTCGTATGACCTTCGACATGAATGATAATGAGGGATTGATCTCCGAAAAAGTCGATCGCGGGATAGGAAGAATTGGACTTTGCCGCTTCCGCAAAGTCCAATTCCGAAAAAGAAACCTTCTCGCCTAACAAACCGTCTGTGCTCCCTTGCACCAGAGAATTGATGAACTTCTTAGCCGTGGCCTCCTTCGGCCCAACGTAGATAGGAACATCGGAGGAGAAATCGCTCGTCCCCATGATGTGATCGAGGTGTAAATGCGTTAGGAAAATTCCTTCCACTTTTTTCGATTCTTTCTTGAGCCATTCGTCGACGGTAAGTTTTACTTTCAGAGCGGACGTGTTCATCACCGAAGCTACGATCCAGGAAACGGGCCATTCTTTCGGATCCTTTCTAAAAACTTGAGAAAGACCTGTATCGATCACATATCTGCCGAACTTAGGATGATCGATAACGTAAAAATAAATCTGGATCGGTTCCTCCTCGGATTTTAATCCGGCCGCTTTCGCCTTCGGATCTTTCAGATTGATCAGACCTCCGCGGTCCACGACCCAATCGGCGGCGGTTATTTTTTGAAATACGATCGGACCTTTCGGAGTTGGAACGAAATTATTTACCGAAACCGGTTTTCCCTTGGTTACCATCGTTGACGGGCGCGAAGTAACTGCGCAGGAAACGAAAACAAGAAAACATAAGAACTGAAGTATATATCTCATGTTTCGAAGGATTTCAATTCAAGCAAAATCAGCAAGACGGATTTAAACGATCCCATACAAAATATGGTAAATATGCCGTGCGATCCCTATAGAGCGAGAGAATCAAAAAACCTGCGGAGCGTGCGCGTCGATTCGCGGGCAAAGACTTCGCGATTACCGATCCATAAAGTGCGGTTACCCATGTTTTCTAAAACGCATCGATAAAACTCAATAGTCGAAAATATGGTCGAGCTTATATCCGTTGGATTCCGTCTTTATTAGAATTTCATGAAGTCTTGAAATCGGAACGATCACCGCAGTTCGCTTTAAATTCGGCTCGGTCAAAATCTTCCATTCGTAGAGAATCGTTTCTTTATCACGTAGATTCGCATCGATGGGAACGATCAGGGTCAAAAGAATTTGTTGGTTCCCCGCGATTTCCACGAAGGAAACGTTTTTCTTTACGAGCTGCGGCACGGTCCGCGTAAAAGCCTCGTATCTCGGGATTGTACGGATCGCGCTACGGCCGTTTTCCTTGACCCAAGCGGTAACTTCGAACGTTTCCGGTTCGTAAACGGATTCCGTTCCCATCGCGATCAATTTTCCGTATGTCGCTTTAGCAAGAAGTTCCGCCGAAAAAAACAGTCTCCGTTCCCATCTGCGAATAACGCTCGTCCCCTCTCCGTCGCGGATCGTCCAAAATTCCTTGAACTTGGAATAAAACGGATATTCATACCAAGGACGAAGTCGAACGAAATCGGTATATTCTCTTGCGACTTTTTGCATGTACGATTCGACATTCGTGTCCGGTGTGAGCCCCGAAGTTCCAGCGATCCGTTCCGTGATTCTTCCGATCGTGTTCTCATACAGGGACTTCAGGATCAATTCTCCCGAATAACTGATTCCGATCACGTTGATCATCAGATGATAACCCCAATTGAATTCGTAAGAATTCCAAGTTTTTACGATCACCCTTCCGTAAATCCTCCAAAACTGGGCGACACTTCCCCAATACGGAAACGCACTCGGAGGAGAATGTTTTAGAAAATTCGCATATTCGTCCGAACTAAAAACGATATACCATTCCGGAAGCGTCAAAAAGGTCTGGTCCTCGTTGCGCGAATAATTCTTGAGTGAATCCAATTCGAGCCGGATTTTTTTGTCTTCTTCCTTATGAAAATAATATTTGTCCCAGAGTTTGTTTCTGAACTTGTAACTCGGATCCAGTTTTCTTTTTAATGCGAAAAAGCGGTCGGCATTCGGATACGCCTTGTGAAACTGCGAAACCGTCGCATGAAGCTGATAAGGAAGATAATAAGCGCCGCCCACGCTCGTTACCGCATCGATCAATTCCCTCGTCCAAACTCCGACTTCTTTTTTGGCGCTTTCGTAGACTCGTTGTTTATAATAAATCACGAAGGAAAAAACCTCCGTTCTTCCCCAAGCCAAATAAGAACCAGAATCCGCTTTTGCATGACGGATCGAAATGTTCATCACGTTCGCGTTGTGCTTTTGCAGGATCGAACGCATCAACGGATAAAATTCGTCGAACTTCTCGACGGGAACGAAGTATTCCTGTAAAACATACGTGCTGATTCTTCGAGTCGGAGGTTCCAATTCCTGGACGTCGTAACTGGCTTCGTAATTTCTCCAGACGACTCGATCCTTGCGGTAATAAAGCGGATCCAAAACGGACTCCCGCAATTCTTTTCCGTAAGGAAGTTCGGTTAACCAGAAGTAGATGAGATTTTCAAGCCAATAACTTTCCTTTACGGGAACGATCTTGTCTTCCACCGTCACGGGTTCTTCCGTTTCTTCCCAAGTGACCGCGTTTACGTTTTCGTAGGCGGGAGGATAGATATCTCCGTTGTGAAACTGCGCTTTCGCGTTATTACGAACGGTTTCAAAAAAGAATTTTTTGTATTCCGTGATCGGAAGTTTTTTCACGAATCGTTTTACCTTTTTGTTTTCCGTCAACGCAAGCGTAACTTCCGCGATGACCCCGATCCCGCCGTAGCCTCCGACCGCGGCAAAAAAGATTTCCGGATTTTCCTTAGGACTCGCGTTTACGAGTTTTCCATCGGCTAACACGACTTTGATGGATCGAACCGAAAGAATCATCGGACCGTAACCGATATATCTACCGTGTGCGTTTACGCTGAGAGAACCTCCGATCGTAAAGTTGGAATACGTTTGTTTGATCTGAACGGAAAGACCGAAAGGATCGATGAATTCCTGAAGTTTTCTCCAGGTAATTCCGGGTTCCACCGTTATCAGCTTTGTCTTCGCATCGAACGAAAGAATTTTATCGAACTCCCTCGTATCGATGAACAACGCGTTCTCCGTAGCGATTTGGCCGCCCATGGAAAACCTTCCGCCTCCGATCGAAATCGGGCCGTTATGATTCTTTACCAAGTCTCGTATTTCGTCTAACGTTTTCGGTGCGGCGACTCTTGAAACCGGAATCGGATTGATCTGCGTGACGTCGTTTACGATCGTCGGATCGGCGAAAACGGAATTTACAAAAACAAAAAGAAGAAGAATGAGTTTTTTCATGCGGATTTTACGAATGCCATCAGAGTATTTTTAGTGGGATCGCCTTTTTGAAGAATATATTTACCCAAGGGTTTTAAACCGAACTCACCGACTCGCTGTTCGATCTCGGAAACGGAAGTAAAGTTCCGTATCTGACGCGAAGTTTCTTCCCAAGAAATTTCCAGGCCTGCGTTATACACATCGTGGGCCAGCGCGACGATGGAACGCATCTCTTTCGAGTTCACATCGTGATCGCGAAGAACGAGTTTTCCTCCGGGTTTCAAAATCTTTGCGATCGATTGGATAAAACCGTCGAGCCGTTTTGCGGGAGAATGGTGAAAGCCGATGAAGTTCGTGACCAAATCCAAACTTTCCGGCGCAATTGCCGCTTCGGGAATCGGATCATAATCTCCGAGAGAAACGAATTTCCCCGCCTTTGCGATCTGACCGCGCTCGACCAAATCTTCCGGACTGTATTTCGGTTCGAGATCGTTTAACACGAATATGTCGCCGTCGATCTGAATCTTCTTTTTAAGATTGGAAACGTATCTTCCGGTAGTTCCGATTTCCAGATAACCGTTGAATTTATTTCCTTCACCCAATAAATCGACGACCTCTTTCGAGATTTCTAACTTTTGTTTTTTAAGAGCGGGGAGAGCGTAGGTGACGATTCCCGCAAAAGGTTTAATCTGAGGAATTTCCTTCAGGATCGCTTCGTAAATTTCCCTGTCGTTTTGTTTCGATCGAGAAAGTTCGAATATGAGATTGTGAAAGTCGGATTCGGGATAAAGATGATAGACGTTTTGAAGAAAGAGGAAGAATTCGTTTCTCAACTTAGCATCGAGATATACGCTTTTAAAATTAGAATCGAGATGCGTATTTTTGAAATCGGAATATTCTTTCGCAACCGATACTTTCGATTTTTCCTTCTTATCTTTAGAAAGAAGGTCCAAAGCAAATCCGCTTAAAACCAAATAAAAGAAGGATTTGATAAATTGTTTCCGATTCAGATCGTTCATGGTGGGTCAGAGTGAACGATCTGAATCATTCTACAATTCATTTTCCGAAAAAGGAACCCGATCGGACGGATTAAAAATCTACGATTGAGAATCCTTGTCCGATTCCAGCTCCTGAATTCTCCGCGTAAAATACATCGCGATCGCGAGAAGGATAAACAAGCCGAACGTTCCCACAAGCAACGCGAAGTCTTCAAGCTGAAGCAAGGCGAAGAAGAATAGATAAAACGCAAAGACCGTTCCTCCCGCCACAAGAAAGACAGATTCTCCCTTGAAAAAAGCGCGGGAATATAAAGTCACCAACGCGAGAATCAAAGAACTTGCGATCCAGTAGGAAACGTTGAACGGAATGTGTTCCGTCAATGATAAAAGCATAATATAGAACAACAATACCGCAAATCCCAAAAGCAAATATTGGATGAAGTGAAGCCTGACCTTTTTATACACTTCGATAAAAAAATACGTGATAAAAGTCAAAAGAAGAAAGAGTTCGCTGTATTTGGAGGAACGGATCGTCTTGTGATATTCGTCGACCGGTAAAAGGAAGCGAACTCCGAAACGATAACCGTTGACTTGACCGGATTCCGAGTCCCCGATAAAATCCTGAGGATAATTCCGATTCAATTCCAACACTTTCCAGTTCGCTTTAAAACCGGAACTCGTGATGTCGCGAAAATCGGGTAAAAAATCACCTTCGAACGACGGAGTTTGCCAAGGAGAATCGATGTTCACCTTCGTTTCTTTTGCCATCGGCAGAAAATACAATTCCTTACTTCCGTTAAACGAAAGTTTTAAGGAGAATGTTTTGGAACGACTCGGATCCCAGGAATGTTTTACGTTTACCCCTGAACCGAATACGTCGTTCGTTCTCGTGCCTGGTCCCATCTCTTTCGTGTCGCCCCCGAGTTGAATCGAAATCTTTTCACGGATTCCTTTCACGTCGCTGATGCCGAGAGAAAGAAACGCGTCGGACCAGAGCAGATCCCGGTTGGAAATCGGAAGCGAATGTCGATCGAGAGCGGAAAAACTTCCGTTGATCTTCAACTCGGCCTGATACAAAGGAACGATATAAATTCCTCTGTATCTTTTTTCCGGTTTTACCGTTCCCGTAATCTGCAAGTCTTCGGGAAGGAAGTGCGCATAACGCAGAATCCGTTCCGATTCTCCGCGATCATTTTTGATCGAATCGTAAAAAGGAACGGAAACAATCGGACCGCCGATCACTTGATATCCGCCCCACTTTGAAGTGACTTCCTCCTCGGCCGCGTTTCGCGTTTGTTCCCGTTCTTGGATCAAATTCGAAACCATAAACGAAGGAATCAAAAGCAAAAGAGCCAAAATACCGATTCCGATAATCCGAACCGTAAGAGAACTCCGAAACCAAAAGAAAATCTGCTGCAAAGGTGTTTTCACGTCCATAAAGAAAATCTAATCTACTCTTTTCCGAATGTCAAGATCTAAGAGATTCAACCGAAAAAACCTCCTCTTCGACTTATAATTCGGGATATTAAACCGACATTTAGAAACAGAAGCATCGAACCGCCAAACATTGCTTAACGCGAAAGAATCCATTCTCCTTTAACTTTGGAAAGATGCAAAGGAACGGAGAATCCTTTCTTTTTGTTTTCGATCGGACTCTTTCCGGATTTCAACGTAACGACGACGACCTTCTTATCCGAAATCAACCGGTATTGAAGTTCGTTCAATTCGAGTTTGTCCAATTTTCCGCCGATGGTTTTGAGGATACTCCGGATTCCCTTTTTCAAATCCTTGATATCGTCTTCCGGAGAATAATATCTCGCACGTGCGAACTCTTTCGTTCGAAATTCCATTAAGTCAAAAAGTTTTTTCTCATCCTTCTTCTGAAAACCTTCATACAGATCTCCGACGACCTTTTGGATCTTTTGTTTATCCTCGTCGGTCAGTTGAATCTCTTCGGCGATCTTCCAGAGTTCGGAGGGAGGAACTTCCGCGGGAGTAAACGTAACTTCCTGTTCGATCGGAAGAGCCGGTTTGCCTTCTCCTTCTTCCCATTCGAAACCGGCGATTCTCTGTCCTTCGTCCGGGAATTGGCCTTTTTGCGCGAGGTAGAGAACGGCTTTTATCTTGGGCGCAAACTCGTCCTCTTTTCTTTTGCGGATTCCTTTGACTTTGATTTGATTCACGCCGGGGAGAATCCAAACGTTCAAATCGATTTGACCGCTTACGTCTTCCGTTCCCGATTCGGGAACGATCGTCATACCGTTGAATTCGATGGAACCGATCACTCCCGATTTGGAATAAACCAAAGCGTAATAGCCGCCTTGCGTTTGTGCGAATAATGGATTTGTTAATGCGAACAAACAACAAACGAACGCGGCCGCGCTTATTCTAAGAAGAAGGTTCTTTTGAAAAAAAGAAAACGAGGTTTTGATTCGATATTTCATTTTATTCCGCAGGCTCCACGTGTTTTACCGCATTTTGCTCGTGTCTGTATTTTGCGATCGATTCGTACGCAAGTTTTCTAACGCGGTTGATTCCTCCCAAAGGTTTGTGTTCTTCAAGAGAATGCCAAGGATTGAAGGAAAGATTCTCGCAAAAACGATCCTGTTGGTCCGTTGCGAATTCTTGAACCGGAATTTCTATCTTGGCGACGGGCACAAAGGGAGAATCGCTTTCATTCCAGTGAACGGCAGGATCTTCGACGGGCATAGAAATCGGATCTCCTTGTTTCTGAATCATAAATTCGAAACAAGCGGACTTCTCCTTCAAATGAGAAACCATCGTCTGACGCAGATAATTCTCCGCAGGATTTTCGGGAACTTTTAATTCTTTCGTTTCGCAAGGTCTTGCGGAATACTTCACCGCGGCGGAATCCTTTCCCAGACGATACGGAGTCGTACTCCAATAACGAATTTCCAAAACATCGGGAATCTTTTTTCTACGAATCGAAATCGATTCTTTCAAGGCGCTCAGCTTCCAATTCCAAGGCATTCCTCCGAAAAAATACGACATCGGCTTTTTTGCGAACGCCGCTTTGAACAATGCGAGATATTCGTCCGGCGCTCCGACCGGAAGAACCGGATGATTGATGAGTAAAAAATCCTGCGTCCGTTTTTCGTCAGAGGCGAGTTTCGGACCGTCCACTCCCGTGAGTTTGATTCCCATCCCGCGGATATCCCCTTCAAAGTCGGGTTTTTTCGTGATGGAACCGTTCGAAAAACGCACCCACGCGGAATATGTTTTAGGAAAATTGAATATTCCAAATTTCAAATCCTCCGGAACGGAGGAGGCGACGGTAAACTTCGCTTTCACGCAGCCGTGTGCGAACGGATGTGCGTCCCTTTTCGCTTCGCTGCCTTGCGGATATTTTTCCTTAAGGGAAGAAATCAAAAGTGCTAGCGTATCCGCCGTCGTTTGCTCTTCTCCCGGAAAAACGAATTCAGCGCCCGGTTTCGTGTCCTTAGGAATCGCAACCTTCGGGCCTTGACCTGCCCAATAGGACAAAACTAATAAGAATAAAATCCCAAGTGTAATATATCCGATCTTTTTTCCCATTCTTGATGCTCCAACCAATCCGAAAGATTCAAGGATCGAATCACAAATTCGGGAAAATTCTTCTCTTTTATTTTTTGAGCGCCGTAATTCCGACCAAAGAACGCACGAAAGAAGAAGTCATTGAAAGCTGGAAAGATCCGTTTTTCGGAATGAAACCCGAACGAAACGAAGCTTCGGAAGAAAAAGCGAAAATTCTTTGTGCAAGCGACATAGAAAACTGAGGAATCCTCGAAAAAGACGTCAAAAATCCCGTTCCGGTCCTGTTTTTTTGTTGAAAAACCAAATTCAAACAGCCACAGAAGTAACGGGACGCCATGGAAATAACCGTACAAGACGATATTCATATCATTAAAATTGCAGGATCCATTCTTCAATCCGACAGCGAAGAATTGGACCGAAATCTGAGTGAACACAATTTCGATCCGAGTCCGAAGATCATCATCGACCTCACCGAAGTGAATCATATCTGCTCCACCGCGTTAGGCATCATTGTTTCTTACAAAAAGAAATTCAAAAGCGCCGAAGGCGATATCATCATCGTGGTCAACGACGAGGATTTGCTGCAGCTTTTTGAGATCACGATGTTGGATAAGGTCTTCAAGGTTGTCCCGAATATCGAAGACGCTTTCGACGAATTCAAATTGAATCGCTGATCGTTTTTTGAAACAACTCGCCCTCGCCACAAACAATTCGCATAAAGTAAAAGAAGTCGGCTTCATTCTTACGGAGCTGGGAGTTCAAATCCTTACACCTAAGGATTTGAACGTTTCTTTTGACGCAGAAGAAACCGGCGTTACGTTTGCGGAAAACGCTCTCATCAAAGCAAGAGAACTCCATCGAATCACCAAACTTCCTTCGATCGCGGACGATTCGGGAATCTGCGTTTCCGCGTTAAACGGAGAACCCGGAGTCTATTCCGCGCGATTCGGAGGACCGGGTTTGGACGACAAAAGCCGCGCACTGCTTCTATTGGAAAAACTCAAAGGAAACACGAACCGCAGCGCGCATTATTCCTGCGCGATCGCCTATGTGGACGATACGATCGAACAAATCTTCGAAGGGAAATGCGAAGGAACCATCGCGGAAGAATATGATACGATTGGAATATACGGTTTCGGTTATGATCCCGTTTTTATTTATCCGCCGTTTCGAAAACCGTTTTCGCAGGTTTCGGAATCCGACAAGAATTCCGTTTCGCATCGAAGAAAAGCTTTGGAGAAACTACTTACATTCTTAAAAACTAAATCGTAATCGAATTGATTAGAATTTTACGATCATGGAAAAGATTCCAGCCGATCCCAAAACCGCGGCCAAAATCCATTTTGTTTGAATGGAAATAGCTTTGTGAATTTCCGAAATTTCAGATTTAACATCGGCACGATGATCCGCGAAATCCGTTTTCAAATCCATAAATTCCGATCGCAATTCGGATTTTAATTCGGACATTTCCAAACGAAGTTTACCGGTTTCCTCGGAAAGACGACGCTCGAAACGATCCGTCGCCAACTCAACTGCGTTCGACTGGCTTTTTGCAATGAAACGATTGAGAAAACCCACAAACTCTACGATCCCATCAGGACCCAAAAGCTCACCCAAACGTTTAGGAAATTTTCGAATTAGCGTTGGCATGATCATAAATTACTCCCGAGAAAATAATTGAGCAAGCAAAAAAACTGTCTCTAATCGGAAACGGTTCTCGGAAGGCATCGGTAGATTCAAAATTTTGAATTTATTTTAGAATTTTTATACGAAAATTTTTTATTTGAATTCAAAAGGAAATCAAATCTATTTTTAAAAAAAAATTTCGGAGAATCCGAATCTAAACAGAACGATCTATAAAATCACGAAAAACGTAATTTATATTTTTTGCATGTTATAAATGGAATAAAAGAAGATTTTGGAAAGTGGAAACGAAACATTTGAAAATAAACTTGCTATAAAATTTGAGAACCGATACTCTCGTTGCAAACTTGGGAGTTCCCACATTTTACTATTTTGGGACAAACTCAATATAAAAATTCTTACGTTTTCACCCCTCTTCCTCAACTTTCAGCCAGAACAGGACCGCCGGATAAACGTTTGTAGAATTCCGCACCTTCTCGTTCCAAGAAGTCCTCGTAAGATCCTTTGAAATCGCGGATTCCTTCGGTGGAAACCTCGATCACCCGAGTCGCCAAGGAAGATACGAACTCGCGGTCGTGTGAAACGAAGATTACGGTTCCTTCGAAGATGGACAAAGCGTAATTCAGCGCTTCGATCGTTTCCAAATCCAAGTGATTGGTCGGTTCGTCGAGCGCGAGTAGATTGTCTCCGGTCATAATCATTCTTCCGATGATGATCCTGGATTTTTCTCCTCCGGAAAGAACGCTGGTCGGTTTTTTGGCCATATCGCCGCTGAACAACATTCTTCCCAAAATCGCCCGGATCTCTTCCATTTCCGTTCCCGGATCGGCGTAACGATACAACCATTCCACAATCGTATCAGCGTCTTCTAATATACCTTCCCTGTGATCCTGAGGAAAGATGGAAGCGGTCACGGATTCTCCCATCGTTACTTTGCCGGTATCGGGCTCGATCTGTTTCATCAGCGTTTTCAACAAGGTGGTCTTTCCGACTCCGTTGGTTCCGATGATCGCGATCTTCTCCCCTTTGGTGATATTGATCGTAAAATCCTTAAAGATAGGAC
Organism: Leptospira sanjuanensis; assembly: GCF_022267325.1. Taxonomy (NCBI): domain Bacteria; kingdom Pseudomonadati; phylum Spirochaetota; class Leptospiria; order Leptospirales; family Leptospiraceae; genus Leptospira; species Leptospira sanjuanensis. Next base: position 510,398 of record NZ_JAIZBG010000001.1, on the reverse strand, counting down.
GGTCGTAGGATTTAGAAATATTATCCGCAAGAATTACGTCCTTACCGAGAGGCTTCTTCATTTTAAAACGAATATAAGGAGAAACCCTGGAAGAAGGTTTAACGTCGTCGAGTTTGATCTTTTCGATTTGTTTCTGTCTGGAAGTCGCTTGTTTTGATTTACTCGCGTTTGCGCTGAATCGGTTTACGAAGTCCTGAAGTTCGGCGATCTTTTCCTTCTTGCGTTTGTTCTCGTCTAACAGACGTTCGCGGGCCATCGTGGACGCTTCCATAAAGTCGTCATAGTTGCCCGGATAGATGGTCAAGGATTGATAGTCCAAATCGGCGATATGAGTCGCGATCGAATTGATAAAGTGACGGTCGTGAGAGATAACGATAACGACGCCGCGGTAGTTCGTTAAGAATTCTTCCAGCCAGTGAATCGTCTTGATATCCAAGTGGTTGGTAGGCTCGTCCAAAAGAAGAATGTCCGGTTTTTGAAATAAAACCTGGGCCAATAATACCCGAAGTTTAAAACCACCGGTTAAAAATGCGAGAGTCTGGGTATGACTTGTGGTGGGAATCCCTAAACCTTCGAGAAGTTCGCCCGCGGTGCTTTCCGCTTCGTAACCTCCGAGTTCTCCATATTTTTCCTCAAGTTCGGAAACACGCATTCCGTCCTCGTCGGACATCTCGGGTTTCGCGTAAATCGCGTCCCGCTCCTGGGAAACTTCCCAGAGTTCCTTGTTCCCCATAATCACGGTGTTGAGAACCGTTTCGTTTTCGTATTCGTAATGATCCTGTTTCAAATATCCGAGCTTCAATCCTGCGTCGATGGAAACCGCGCCGTTTGCGGCCTGTTCCAATCCCGCAAGAATTTTCATGAACGTGGACTTACCCGAACCGTTCGCTCCGATCAAACCGTATCTGCAATTCTCCTTAAACTTAACCGAAACGTTCTCAAAAAGAATTTTTTTACCAAAGTTTAGGGTTAATCCGGAAGTGCTGATCATCTGAGAATACCTGCCAGGGGAGAATCATGACCATGATTTTCAAGATAGGGTTTTTTGCCAAGAAAAAGGAGAATTAAGGACTTTTGAAATTCTTCCGAAGTTTATATCGTATGCGTTCTAAACTTCAGGCCATCCTTCCTTTGATTTTGAGTTTTCCGTTTTTAACGGAACTACAGGCAGAAGATAAGCATCTATCCCGAACGGGTCGGAGTCTTGCAGTCGCCGAAAATCTTTCGACTCGGAAACAATCGCACTTCGGAAGCGGCGATCAGTTATTGATCGGTAAGATCCTTCAGTTCGGAAAATTACTCGCAACCGAAAACGCATACGTCCCGATCGAATCCAACGAAATCACTTCCGAACTTTCCAAACTCAACGATAAGACGGTGCGGATTCTCTGCGGTATGAAGGGTGCAACCTGCAATCCGATCCGTTACGAAATCTATCCCTTTCTCGATACGAAGGAACTCAAACCTTGGACGATCAAAAAAATTCCCGATTACGTAAATCATAATATATTCGCATTCAATCCGACGGCCTCTCCGGACGGGAAATATCTTTTTTGGACGGCTTACATCAAACGCGGCCGTTCCGGAACGCAGAAGATCTGGTATTCCAAACTCGACGACAGAGGGTTTTGGGAAGACGGAAAAGAAATGAGCGCTCCTCTCAACAACGAAATGCCTTCCGCGGTCATCTCCGCGTTGCCCGGCGGTAACGAGCTCTTCGTCTTCGGGACGTTCGGCGAAAAAGAACTTTTGGACGAACTCGAAAAGGAATTCGAAGCGAAGGGAGAATCGGCCGCGCGTTCCTCCAAGAACTCGAACGAATACCGCAAAAAAATCGAAGAACTCAGAAACGACTACGACGAGAAGACGAAACAGATCACGAGAAGAGTTCCTTTGTATAAAAGTTTTAAGGAGAAGGATTCCTGGTCCAAGCCGAGTATATTAAAATTTCCTGATTTTTACAATCTCTACCGAAAGAAAAACGATTCCAGCCAGGAAGTGTTCGGCGGTTCCACACTTTCCTCTTCGGGAAGAATTCTGATCTATTCCTCCCAGCACAAAGATTCGAAAGGCAAACTCGATCTTTACGCGAGTAAAATGTTAAGCGACGGAACGTTTCCTTTGGGAACGAATCTCGGAGAAGTCATCAATTCCGACCACGAAGAGATGGCCCCGTTCTTGGCGAGCGACGATCGAACTCTGTATTTTTCCAGCGACGGGCACAAAGGTCTTTCGATTTATATGACGAGAAGGCTCGGAGACGGTTGGGATCAATGGACCAAACCCGTGGAAGTTTCGGAAAACCTGAAAGGTGTGAACTTCTTTTCGATTCCGGCCAACAGCGATTGGGCTTATATCAGTAAAGAAGGCCAGTTGTTTATGGCGTATCTTCCGAAAGAAATGCGTCCGGAAACTGTGGTCGTCGTCGACGGCAAGGTCGTGGACACGGACGGAAATCCTTTGTCCGCGGACATACATTACGAATCGTTAAAGTCTCATGAGAAAATCGGTAGCGCAAAGAGCGATCCTTCCACGGGGAATTTCTCGATCATTCTCCCCTTCGGAGAGAACTACGGTTTTTACGCTCAGAAGAAGGGATATCTTCCCGTTTCCCAAAATTTGAACCTGAGTTCCAAAAAGAAAACTTCCGAAAAGGTGGAGGTTCTTCTGCAACTTCCACCGATCCGGGAACGCGGAACGATTCAGATCAATAATTTATTCTTCGAATCCAAGAGCGTTCAAATCGCTCCCGAATCCGCGCCGGAACTCGATCGTCTCGCCGAAATCATCAAAGAAAATCCCGAGATCGAAATTCAGATCGAAGGACATACGGACAACGTCGGCAAAAAAAAGGACAATCGCCTTCTTTCCGAAAAACGCGCCAAGGCGGTCGCGGCATATCTTTCCCAAAAACATTCGATTCCCGCGGCAAGAATCCAAACGCGCGGTTTCGGAGACGAGATGCCTCTCGCCAAAAACGATTCGGAAGAAGGACGCAAAAGGAATCGAAGAGTGAATTTCACAATTCTCAAGAAGAAATGATTTTGGGGAAAATTCGCGATTTAAAAATAAGTTCTTTCCAAATAACGCAAAACCGGAGTCAACCTTTCTAAAAACCCGATTTTGTGGGAGTTCCCACAACTCTTTCGATGCGAATTCGGATTGACATTTTAAAAATCCGCAACGGGAAGAACGTTTTAAAATCTTACAGGATTCTATTCGGAACGTTTTCTAATACTTTACAAAGTTTCCACGGTTTCTATTGTCTTTCTCTGAGATCCGATTCGATAAGAGGAAATGATGACATCCGGCAACGAGAAAGTATTCTCCCTTCTAAGTTCAATCCAAGAAACCGTTCGTAAACTTTTCCTCTTTTCCAAAGCTCACTGGAGGCAAATTCTCCGTTATGCGACGATCGCCGCGATCGCGATCGCCTCGTTTTTAATCGGGGGTTCTTACGTCGTTTGGCTCACTAAAAAAGACGAGGTCGTTTCCAATCTCGATAAGTTCAAAAACGAAGTCACGAATTATTACGAAATCAGCCAGATCCGTCCGATTCGAATTCTGGATCGAAACGGAAAATTGATCGGGGAATTCTCGAGAAGAAAGTTCAAACCGATCCGCACGGATAATCTCAAGGAACACGGCAACATCGTTTGGGCACTTCTCTCCTCCGAAGACCGGGAATTTTACAATCATCACGGAATCAACTACACCGCGCTTTTGCGCGCGATTCTCATCAACCTGACCACGTTTCAAAAACAAGGCGGTTCGACGATCACACAACAGCTTGCAAAGCTGACTCTCGATCTCGGAGCGAGAAACATATTCAACAAGATTACGGAATTCTACTGTACGTTTTATCTCGAAAGTCAGTTCGACAAGAACACGATCCTTTCGATGTATCTCAATCGGATCTTTTTGGGAGAAGGAAACACGGGAGTCGAAGAAGCGAGCCGTTATTACTTCAACAAGGCCGCGGCGGAATTAACCCCGGCCGAAGCCGCGATGCTCGTGGGTATCATTCCCGCTCCTTCCAATTACAATCCTGTCCGCAGTTTAAAGACGGCTCTCAAACGGCAGAGGCTCGTGATGGTTCCGATGTCCGAGAACACGCAACTTCATCCGAATCCGTCCAGCATCGATAAGAATTTTGCGAAGAAGATCGACGCAAATCTGAAATCGTTCAAATCCTTTTATAAGGTCGAGATCACGAAAGACGGAGAGAAGGAATTCTACGCCTCCGAGATCGCTAGATACGGATTCGACAAAGACTTTACAGTCAATCTCGCGCCCGATTTCAATTACGGAATCCGTCAACATATCCTCGATACGTTTTCCGAGATCGATATCGAAACCAGAGGAATGAACGTCTACACGACTTTGGATTACGACAAACAGGACGCTGCGGAAAAGTCTTTGCGCGAAGGGATCGAGTCCGTACGCAAAAAGCTGACCGACGTCAAAGCCGCATACGCGAAAAAAGGCGATTCGGAAGAAGCGAGAATCCAACAATCCATCATCGACAATATGAACGGTTCGCTGATTTCGATCAATCCCGGAAACGGTTATATCGAAGCGATGGTCGGCAGTTACAAAATTTCTAATATATTCAGGCTCAACCGCGCGGTTTCCGCGGTAAGACAACCCGGTTCCACGATCAAAGCCCTTGTCTACGCGATCGCGTTCGAAAACAGAATCATCACTCCTTCCTCCAAGGTCATGGACGAGGAGATCAACATACGCGGATATTCGCCGAAAAACTGGTACAAAGGTTACAAGGGAGAAGTCACCGCGAGAATCGCGTTCGCACAGTCGATCAATACGATCGCCGTGAAATTGTTAAACGAATTCGGAGTGAGCGAATTTCTCGAAAAGATCGCGATGATCTTGGACATAGACAAGACAACTCTGGAAAAAAGATTCCAACCCAATCTTTCTCTGGCTCTCGGTTCGGGAGAATTATCTCCGATGGAACTGGCGCTGATCTACTCGACGATCGCGAACGGAGGAAAGAAAGTAACGCCGGTTCAGATATTAAGAATTACGGATATGGAAGGAAGCGAAATGTTTTCCGCCCCTTTAAAAGATCCGAACGAGGCGATTCAAATCCTCGATCCGGTCGCGTGCGCGGAAACGATCAATCTTTTGGAAGGCGTGTTGAGCGAACAAGGAACGATGAAGCTCCGCCTCAAAGCGGAGGATTCGTTTCCGATGGGCGGCAAAACGGGAACGGTTCAATCTCCTAAGGAAGCGCGTAAAAAATGGGGAAGCCGCAAAGGGGTCCGGGACGCTTGGTTTGCGGGAGTCAACCCCGACTTAGTAACGACCGTGTGGATCGGAAACGACGTGGGCGCTCCGTTCGAAGGCTCCGGTTCCGCAATCAGCGGAAACATCTGGTTTCGTTACGCAAATTATATCGCTAGAAACATCGGTTTTTCGGACACGCTCATCAAACCGTTTAACGGCGATTTTGTGAAAGTGGACGTGTGCGGCGACACGGGAAGTCTTCTTCATTCTTCCGTTCCCTGCACCTATCCTTTATACGGACAGTATTATTATATCGGAGAACAGCCCGCGCCTCCCGCGGGAACCTCTGCCGCAACACCGGAAACGACCGCCCCGGAAGGAGGAACCGCGACCAACGATCGGACGATTCTTCCCCAAGCGGAAGAAGGAGACGGAGATTCGGTCGAACTCGAACTTCCGCCGACTAAAGATATTCCGCCAAACTAGGATACCGTTTCGCTTTTTCAGATATTAGAAAAGTCTCATACGGCGACCAAAGAAAAATCCAAGGATATTCTCTCAAAAGAATCCGCAAGGCCTTGGTGGTTTCCGTTTCAAGATTCAAAGAATCAGAACTTCTCGCCTTCGTAAAAAGAAGTTCGAGTTCCTTGTTTTCATAGTGCGCTCGGTTTCCCCCGTTCCCCTTATCCTTTCCCGAAAACAAAGGATCGATAAAGTTCCAAGCGCCCGGCAAATCGGCGTACCAAAAAAGCAACGTCAGATCCCCTTTGCCCTCTCCATTCTCCTTATACAAAACGGCCTTTTCCATCGGGCGGATTTTCACCTTGAGTCCGAGTTCTTTTAAAAAACCCGCCAAGGCCAAACCGTTCGCATTGTTTTCGTCGTCGCCCCGCATTCTAAAATCGATTTCTCTTTCCAGAATGTTCGGATAACAAGAGGACTTTTTCAGATATTCTTTCGCCTTTTCCGGAGAATGACTTTGAATCGCCGAAAACTCCGGATTCGCGCCGACGATCTCCTGCATCTTTGTCTGCGAAATGTTTACCGGCGGAACCGGACCGAACGTTGGATCTGCGTTACCTTCCAGAAGTTTTTCGATGACGAGATGACGATTGACGGCGGTATTTAAGGCTTTTCTAAAGTTCACGTCGAAACATGGTTCGTTCGCGTTGATCGCGACGTATTGCACGCCCGATCCTTTTCGAAAACGGAGATTTTCTTTTTGAATATGAGGATTTTTTAATAGAAAATTCGGAAGACGCATCAGATCCATTCTTCCTTTGGAAAAAAGAAACACGCCGGTGGACGCGGAAGCCAATATCCGCAAACGGATCTTTTTCGGAAGGTCTTCGGTTACGGAAGGATTTTTTTCAAGAAGAATGTAATTGTTCTTTTTCCATTCTTTGAGAATATATCTACCCGCTTTCGCAGATTCGGATACATTCTTTTTTTCTAATGTTTCAAGCGACTCCGCCACCAAACTCCCCGTTTCGGAAAATTTACAGCATACGATCGCAGCGGGCGGCAAGGACAATGCGTCGACTGCTTGCCGCAATCCGCCCGTGATTTTCAGTTCGATTTCCTTTTCACCGGTCGCGTTGATTTCTTTTAGGAACGCGTATTGATTTCGTCGCGGACCGGGAGTATTCTTAAGTCGATCCAAAGAATCTTTGACTTGCGAAGCGCTCAATTCTTCACCGTTCGTCAATCGATGCGATCTCAGTTTGAGTTTGAGAGAACGAACTTCTCCCTTGCCCGTTAATTGATGCGATTCCACGAGTTGATAAGCCGGATTTCCTTCCGGCGTTTTTTGAAATAGAAACGGATATAAGAATTTTCCCAAAGTGCGCGAAGATAAATCGGTGGAAAAGAGCGGATCCAAACTGATCGGATCGGAAGGCAAAGAAAGAATCAATTCCTCGGGGTCTTCCTCCTGCAAACCGCAACCGGAAAAAAGAAGGGACAAAACAACGATTCCTGCAAAAAAGGGTAGAGAAGTATTCAAAAGACTAAACCTGTCCAATGAACATCTATAAACGGCTCCTAAAGTATTCCTTCAAGTACAAATACAGATTGATTTCGGGTATCGTACTTTCTTTTCTCGTATCGGTTCTGAACGGAGCTTCTCTTACTTCTTTGATTCCGATTTTCGATTCTCTCGGGACAGGAGAAAAAACGAATTTCGAAATTTCCCTTACCAAAAAAGACAAAGCCCTGATCCAGCGTTACGAAGAGAAAGATTCTTTTACGAGTGTAGAATCCATCGAACTGCAGCTCGCTCACTGGAAAGTGCAGCTGAATTCTTCGCTGAAGAAAATGAGTCACGACGAACTCGTTCTTCTGTTTTGTTTTATCGTTTTTCCCGTATATCTTTTGAAGCTCATCTTTCTCGCTGCGGCGGTTTATTGTATCAACTCGGCCGGTTATCTAGCGATCCGGGATTTGCGGGCTGAACTGTACGCAAAGGCGCAAACTCTTCCTCTCAATCACTTCGTTCAGGAAAAAACGGGAATCCTGATGAGTAGAATCATCAACGACGTGGAAGTTCTCGGTAAACTGATCAGTTCGGATTTGAAGGACGCGATCACGGATTTCTTTTACATCGTCACGCATTTGCTTCTTCTTCTTTATCTGAGCTGGAAGATGTTTCTTGCCGTGTTCATCATCGTTCCGATCGTGATGGGCCCCGTTTCCGCATTCGCCGATAAGATCCGCAGGGCGACCCGAAACCAACAGGAACGTCTGTCCTCGTTAAACGGACATCTTCAGGAAGTCATTTCCGGAATCCGTGTGATCCGCGCGTTCTCGATGGAAAAGGCGGAGGCGAAACGTTTCTGGGAATTCAACCAAGATCTTTCGGACAAAACTTTCAAAGGACATTTTTATCATCAAGTCGGACCTTCCCTTACGGAATTGTTCAGCTCGATCGTAGCCGTGATTTTTTTGAGCTTCGGCGCGTATCTGATGGAAGACGGAACGTTCTCCCGCGGGATGTTTATGGCGTTCTTTTTAACGCTCATTTTTTTAATGCGACCGTTCAAGCAGATGAGTATGTTGTCCAACTCGATCCAAAGCGCGATCTCCGCCGGGGATCGGGTGTTCGAGCTTTTGGATCAGGAAACCGACATTCAAAATCCCTCGAATCCTAAAATCCTAAAAAGAATCGAAAAAGGCATTTCGTTTAACAATGTGACCTTCACGTATCCGGGCGCGAAAAACCCCGCGATCCAGGAAATCAATCTCGAAATCCCGAAAGGAGAAACGATCGCACTCGTGGGCGCATCGGGGGCGGGAAAGTCCACGTTAGTCGATCTTGTTCCGAGATTGATCGATCCTCAGGAAGGAAGCATCACCGTCGACGGAATCGATCTTCGGGAAATGGATCTGAGCAATCTCCGCAAAAGAATCGGAATCGTATCGCAGCAGGTTTTTTTATTCAACGGAACGATTCGGGAAAACATCTGTTACGGAAACTCGAACGTTTCGGAGGATCGACTTCACGCCGCTTGCGAACAAGCCTTTGCGATGGACTTCATTCTTTCCATGGAGGAAGGTTTCGACACGATCGTGGGCGAACGAGGCGTGATGCTTTCGGGCGGTCAAAGACAAAGAATCGCGATCGCCCGCGCCTTATTGCTCGATCCGGAAATTTTGATCTTGGACGAGGCGACTTCCGCACTCGACACTGAATCGGAACGACTGGTTCAACAAGCCCTCGAATCCCTTTACAAAAACAGAACCGTAATCATCATCGCGCACAGACTTTCCACCGTTCAAATCGCGAACCGTATTTTTACGATGGAAAACGGAAGAATCGTGGAATCGGGAACACACGCGGAGCTGATCCAACTCGACGGCAAATACAAAAAACTCTACGACATCCAGTTCGTAGAATCCTCCGAAACCTTCTAACATAAGAAAATTATAATTCTCTCATGAAATCCTTTACTCCCCTTTCGCTCTTGCAAGTCGTTCTATTCCCGATCCTATACGCGCTTTCGTTCGTCTATCGCGGCATTTTTTTGTTGGATCGGAAATTTACGGAAAAGAAAAAACTTCCCGGTGCGTTCGTAATCAGCGTGGGAAATCTTTCCATGGGCGGAACGGGTAAAACCCCCTTCTCCATTTATCTTGCAAAATTGATTCATCGCGAGTTCCCGGAAAAAAAAATCGTGCTGTTGTCCCGCGGATACGGCGCTACCGGATCGAAGAGCGGATATCGAGTCACCATACAATCGACTCCGAGAGAAGCGGGAGACGAACCTCTTCTTTTAAAAAAACATCTTCCGTTCGCGGAAGTGTGGATCGGAAGGGATCGATACGCGTCCTATCTTCGTTTTAAAAAAGAATTGAAGATGGAGGAAAACCCGATCGTAATTTTGGACGACGGATTTCAACATCACGTATTGGAACGAGACGTGGATATGGTTTTATTGGATTCGAGCAGGATTCATCGCGAACGTTTTCTAATCCCCGCCGGAAATCTTCGTGAACCGATTTCCTCTCTTACAAGGGCGGATTGGATCGTATTCTCGAAATACGAACCTTCGGTGGAAAGAATCGTTCAGAACATTCAGAAAAAATTTCCTCAGGGAATTCTGCGTTTTACTTCCGAACCGGATAAGTTGTTATCGCCCGATCTGCAGTTGGATTCTCCGAAAATCTTTTACGGTAGGAAGGTGTATGCCTTTACGGGAATCGGAAATCCGGAAGTTTTCTTTTCGATGATCCGCAAGTTTCAACCGTTGGAGTTGGAAACGAGAGCGTTCCGCGATCACCACTCGTATACGTTGGAAGACGAAAACGCGCTCGATACGATTTCGAAAGACAACGACTATCTGGTTTGTACGGAAAAGGATCTGATTAAGATTTCGAGACCTCCGGAGAATCTGAAAATTCTTCTTTTGGAAAGCAAACTCGACAAAGAAGAGAAGCTGATCTCTTTCTTAAAAAACAAAATCGCCTAACGAACGTTCGAACTTTTTTCCGGGAACCCGGTTCACTCGAGTAACGAGCGTCATCATAAAACTTTCTTTCAAAAGAGATCCGATCTATAATTGGAATCCCAACTCTTAAAGTTTCGTTTATATTACAGTTGTAATCTCTTTTCCAAAAGGATTCTACGTTTCCAAAAGCATAAATTCCGAATTTCTTTCGTAAGAAAATCCGATTCTTTTCCATCGAATTTAATCTTAAGAATTTTAAATCGAATTGCAGGATTTCATCGGTGTGTTAACATTCCCGTTATCGTGTTTCAGATCGAAAGGCTTATGAAAAAATTTATTTCCTATGTTATAATTATCATTCTTCTTTTTTCTTTTTCGCTGCGAAGCGAAACCCTTCTTTTAAAGTCCGGCGAAAAGATGGAGGGACATATTGTGAGCCAGGATAAGGAATCGGTGACATTCAAACTCGAAGACGGAACTGTAAAGGTTCTTCCGAAATCAACGATCCGAAAAATCTCTTTCGCAAAAATTCAGGATGCTACGACGAAAAAGGAACCGCAAGTAAGCGAGGAAGAGAAGAAAGCGAAAGAAGCCGCCGAGATTGCGGAGAAACAAAAGAAAGAAGCGGCCGAACTCGCCGAAAAGCAAAAGACGGAATCGGAAAAACAAAAATCGAAAGAGGAAAAGGCCAAAAAAAGGGAACAGGAACTTTCGGCTTCCAAAAGACATTATCTCGAAGCTTCCTTCGGAGCCGGAAGCGGCAAGGAACAGACCGAACTTCGTCCTTTTTATCAAACGATTTCCTACGCGGGTTTGCTGTTCAGCAGTTCCGGTCAGGCCGAGATTCTCATGGACCCGTTTACGACGACTAACAAGAGTTCGACGACGCGACTTAAATACGCATGGAACCGTTTTACGGTAGAGCTGAGAGGAACCGAGGCGAAAGGAAACATAGACGTCAGCGGGATTCAAACGTTGGCTTTCGGAACGGGCGGCGGCTCATCGAGTTCCGGCGAAAGAACGGCGAACCTCATCGTAGGCGACGCGAACACGAAATTCCAAAAGGTGTCCTCTCGTTTCGGTTTTACCCCGTATCCTCATCCGGTTCTGGATTTGCAGATCCTCGGAGGCGTGGAAAGAATTTGGTCCAAGACCAGTCAGGAAGTGGATAGCTTCGGCCAGACGACCGCGAGCGGTATCAATCCGAGTCGCATTAGCTTTCGCGAATATGCCCAATCTCAAAAAGGGATTAGTTACGGTATCGGTTTCGAGTTCAAGTTTTTGGAACGATATACGTTTCAGGGACAACTGCTTCATCTCAGCATGTCGAGCCCTTCCAGTTTGCAAAATTACGAATATAGAATGGACCCCAGCTCGTCCTCTTCTTCCACGATCCGTCTCAATCAAACCGGTTTGGATTATTGGTGGAAATCAACTGGAACCGAAGTCAATCTCAAACTTTCCGCGAGGATCGTCGGCAACTTCAGCCTATTTGCGGAAGCGAGCAATATGACTCTCAAAAACAAACTGCAAACGGGATATATCACGGACAACGAAGGAGGTAGCGATCAGATCGGATTAAAGATTTTCGGGCCGAGAATTTTGATTCCGATGTTGTACGACTCGAAAACCGTTCTGACGTATTTTCAAATCGGCGGGAATTATCGTTTCGATTTTTGAGGTTTTTCGGATTCCTTCCAGTTCCACCACTTGAGTTTTTCGGCGTTCGGCTTTTTCGTATTCAACGCGTAGTGAGCGCATCGAAAAACGTAAAGCATACAACGATCCACGGTTCCTCCGTGAAGATCGCAGCAGCGAACGTATAATTTTTCGGGGTCCGCCGAACCGATCTCGTCCAGACTTCTAAAACCGAGATTCCAATAATCCATTGCGATCGATTTCCCGACTCCGGGAAGCGTTTGAAATTCCTTCAGAATATCCGATTGTTCGAGATATCCTTTTTCCATTTTAGAATATTCTTTTTTACTCATAGATGCGAACAAGCCTTGCAGTCGTTCCGTTTGATCAGAGAAACCTTATGAAATTCCATGGACTTCGATTCGAGCTGAAGCATGGAACCGAAAACCCCGGGAGATTCCGAAGCGGTAAGTCCGAGTAAAAATTTTACGGCTTCGGTCGCCTGAATGCTTCCGATGATTCCGGCAATACTTCCGATCACACCCGCTTCCGAACAACTCGGGATCGCGTTTGCCGGAGGAAGAGTTTCATAAATACAGCGGTAACAAGGATCGATGCCCGGACGAATTCCCAAAACCATTCCGTCAAAACGGAGAATTCCCGCGATTAAAAGAGGAATCTTCAAAGCACAACATACGTCGTTTGTAAGAAACTTAGTTTCGAAATTATCCGAACCTTCCAAAACCAAATCGCTGTTTTTCAGATGCTCTTCCGCATTCTCCGGATTCAAACGAACTGAAAACGATTCGATCTCGATGTACGGATTCAATTCTTCGATTCTATGTTTGGCCGTTTCCGATTTGGAAAGACCGATTTCCGAATGTTTAAACAGAATTTGTCTTTGCAGATTTGTGGTGTCGATCGTATCGGAATCCAAGACTCGGATCTTTCCGATTCCCGCCGCGGCGAGATAATAGAGAGCGGGAGAACCCAACCCCCCGGCGCCGATCACGGTCACTCGGGAGGACTTGAGGGTTTCTTGACCCTTTCGTTTTACTTCATCCAGAAGAATGTTCCGGGAATACCGGCTGATTTCCGGAGGAGTCAACAAGGTCTTTTAGGAAATTAGAGTTTTAACTTCTTCTTGATAAGATCCAGAAAATCGGAAACAAACTCGTCTCCTCTGCGATTCTTATCCGCGTATTCGAAAGCTTCTTTCGTGGAATCTTCGACTTTTTCGTTTTTTGTCGTGATGTTTAAAAGAGAAGCGAGAGAAGCGTAAACGATGTCCCCGTTTTCGGAGGAAATAATTTTATTCTTCAGAGCGATGGTCGCGTCGCCCGGCTCTGCGATTCTTCCCAAAGCGATCGCTGCGGCCGAAGCAACCTTCGGTTCGTTGTTGCGGTTGAGAAGATTGATGAGTTCCGGAATCGCGGATTTTTCCTTATTCTTTCCGAGCGCAACCGCCGATTCGTATTTTTCGGAATCGGAACCGGAAGAAAGGGATTTGATATGTTCTTCCGTGGATTTTTCGGCAAACAGAGCGCCGGTTGTAAAAGAAACCGCGAACGCAATAGCAAGAATAGAACGAAATTTCATGAGTGACTCCTTTCCTTCGGAAGAATCGCGCGGTGAAACGAAAGCGTCAATCCAAATATTCACCTTCTTCCGCGCGGGTTTTAGCCGGTTCTTTTCGTTTTGTGTCTCTCGTTTCAACCTTGACCGATAGAACAAACAATCGCAAAATCCTCGAATTCAAGGACGTTGTTATGGATCACTTATACCCCGCAAGCCCCGCGAATATTCCTTCGGATCTTACCGGATTGAACCGGGCTCACAAACGAAATCTTTGGCTGACCGTAATCGGTCTGATTCTTTTTCTTCTCGTATATCTCGCATTAAGCGGATGGTTTGTTTGGTCGTCGTATTCCTTGATTCGACACGGATTGGACGAAGACGGAGCGGGAATTTATTCCTGGATCGCGGGAATCGGTTCCGGGCTGATCGCCTTGTTTATGATCAAGGCCTTATTCTTCGTAAAAAAAGGAAACATGGAGGAAGAATACGAAATCACATCCAAAGACCAGCCCCAACTGTTTCACTTCCTATATCGTTTAGCGGACGAAACCGGAGCGCCCCGTCCTCATCGAGTATTTCTTTCCCCGAGAGTCAACGCGTGCGTATTTTACGATTTATCGATGCTCAATTTTTTCTTCCCTTCCAAGAAGAATCTGGAGATCGGACTCGCGCTCGTAAACGTACTGAGCATCAGCGAACTCAAAGCCGTTCTCGCACACGAATTCGGACATTTCGCGCAACGCAGCATGGCCGTGGGAAATTGGGTTTACATCGCGCAGCAGATCGCGGCACATTTGATCGGAAGAAGGGACGCGCTTGATGATTTTCTTCGTTCGGTTTCGAGATTCGACATTCGGGTCGCTTGGATCGGTTGGTCGCTTCGCTTAATCATTTGGTCCTTGCGGTCCGCTCTGGAATCCTTTTTCAATCTTGTCGTATTAGCACAAAGAGCGCTTTCCAGAGAAATGGAATTCCAAGCGGACCTCGTAGCGGTTTCGGTCACGGGAAGCGACGCATTGATTCACGCGCTTCATAAACTGCAAGCGGCGGACGAAGCTTGGGAAACGACGCAGGGATTTCTTGTCGATCAGGTTCGTTTGGGGAAAGCGGCCAAGGATATTTTTCCGGTTCATTCCAAAATCATCGATAAGTCTAGAAATCTCTGGAACAATCCGAATTACGGAAGAGTTCCCGCGCTGCCTTCGGAAAATCCGCAGGGACATCGCATCTTTACGTCCGAGATCGCTCAACCTCCGAGAATGTGGGCGACCCACCCATACAATCATGAACGGGAAGCGAACGCGAAAAAGAGATACGTTCCCGCTTTGCTCGACGATAGAAGCAGCTGGCTCGTGTTCGACGACGCGGATTCTCTTCGTGAAAAATTCACGGATCGGCTTCTTTCCCGTTACGAAACGGAACTGAGTAAGGACGCGGAAATCCTGAACGCGGTCGATCAATTCTACGAAAAGGAATATCTAAACAGCCGTTATAGAGGCGCGTATTTGGGAAGATCCTTTGCACGTTATGCGTCATCTCCCGATAAATTTTACGAAACGAAGATCGATTCCGTTTCCGAAGCCTTGAACGAATTGTATCCGCCGAATTTAACGGAACAACTGGAGAAGCTCCGCTCTCTCGAAAAGGAAAAAAATCTTCTCACCGCGCTAAAGGAAGGATTCTACACTCCTCCCGACGGAATCATCCGCTTTCGCGGAACGGAACTCAAAAAAAAGGAACTTCCCTCGGCCATCGAAAGTTTGGAAAAGGATTGTAACGAACTGCAAGCGGAGGTTTTTGCACACGATCAAAAATGCAGAACGGCCCATCTCAAAGCGGCGGAACAGATCGGCCAAGGATGGCCCGAGTATCTGCGCGGCTTGATGGACTTGCTTCACTACGCGGTTCACTCAATGGAGAATATCGAGGACAGCAGGGCGTTGTTGAACAACGTGTATGCGGTCGTAACGGCGGATCGGCACGTGAGCGGTCAAGAATTGATCCGTCTCGTATCGGCGGGCAATCAAGTTTACGACGCGATCGCAGCCGTGCACAATCATAAGCAAAACATAATATTGGATTCCGAACTTCTAGAGCGCTTGGAATTGAAGGACTGGAATTCAGCGTTCAGCGAATTCAAATTCACCCGTGCGACCGAAGACAATATGCAGCAGTGGCTGGAAGTGGTCGATTCTTGGATCAACGAGGCGATCGACGCGCTTTACGCGCTAAAACAAGCGAGCCTCGAAAAACTTCTTCTCGCGGAAGCGAAGATCGCGGAAAAAATCCGGAATCCGAAAACGAAATTGGAATCCGCACCTCCGCCTTCGAAAGCGGTTCCAGAATATCCGACTTTGATTCCGCGTCAGGAGCGAAAACTACAAACCCGTTTGGATCTTTGGGATCGGTTTCAAACCGCGGACGGATTGGTTCCGGGAATTCTTCGGTTTGCGGTTGCTGCGGGAATCATAGGCGGAGCCTTGTATCTCACGAGTTTTGCGGTTTTTCGATAGGACCCGATTCGCTTTGTAAACGACACCGAAACGCGCGTGTCGCTCCATTCGACTCAAATCTGCGGTGGAACTCCTTCCATCCGTTCGAATTTACCGGTCGGAAATACGGAAAAAGGAATCTTCTCCGAAAAGAGAAACCATCCGGGCAAGGGCGTCCTGCGGTTTCGGTTTCTATTTAAACGATCTTGTCAATTGCGGGAACTCTGCGAGAATGGTTCGAGAATTCGAAAAAGAATGAAAACACCTTCGATTCAACTCAATCCGGATTCGATCCGATCCTTCTTCCGCAAATGGAAGGAAGAATTTTTTCCGCCGAAACTCTTAGACCGATATTTATTCGGAGAATTTTTTAAGATCTTTATCGGAACCGTGATTCTTCTCACGGGCATTATGTTGCTTTCTCTTGTAAACGACAACATGCGGAACTTCACGGCCACCAAGGCTCCGCGTTATCATGTCGCATTATTTTTAATCTACAGTCTGCCTAAGATCATCTCGACCACGGTCGTATCGATGTCCTTGATGTTCTCGATCTGTTTCACCGTGGGTCAATTTTCCGTAAACAAGGAACTCGTATCCATGATGGCCGCCGGTGTTTCTTTTTTTAGAATCGTCGCGCCTCTCATTATCTTCGGAATTTTAATGTGGATCGTAATGTTGCTCGGAACGGAGTTCATCGTAAGACCGGTGAACAAACTCGCCAAAATAGAACACGATACTCTCACCGAAGGGATGGGAACTCTCGCCAACAGCGTTTATCAGTTTCACGTAAAAGGAAAAGAGGGATTTTATTATTTATACTTCTACGATCCCGATAAGGACGAAATCAACGGCGGCTTCAATTACATCCGTCTTCGGCCCGACGGTTCTCCCGAAACCGTGATCTCTTCCTTAAAGGCAAAGTATAACTATGATACGAGACTTTGGAAGATGAAGAAGGTCGAAGAATGGCATTTCGACAACGACCTTAAGTTATCCTCCCAAGAATCGTTCGACGAAAAGGAATACGAACTTCCCGAAGACCCGACTTACTTTAAGGTTCCGGCGGGTTCCGTGGAGGAAATGAATCTCTTTCAACTCGGAGAAGAGGAAAAAAGAAGAATTCAAAAAGGTCTTTCCTACGGAGATGTTCTCACGGAAAAACATTCCGTGTTTGCTTTGCCGATGATGACGATCATCGTTACGCTCATCGGAACCATTGCGGGATATTTTACGAAGAAGACGGCGGGAGTCGCGTCTCTCGGAATCACGATCGGAGTCGTGTTGATCTATTATATCTTCAATTCCGCGGGAAAATCGCTCGGCGAAAACGGCGTTATTCCTCCCTTCGTTGGAGTTTGGATCACACCCGGACTTTTTCTCGGATTGTGTTTCTGGATGTTTCGAAAAATGAATCTTTAAGAATTTTCACTCCGGTTAAAATTTGAGGAACCCCGTAAACTCCCGATCGGGATGAGACAAAACGGGAACGTTGTCTGAAATCCGGCTTGATTCAAGGATTCCGGATTTGGTCGGAGTCCGGTCAAATTGTTCAAAAAATTATTAACAGCTTTAGCGCGAACTGAATTTTTTTTATAATTCCGGAAAAAAAATTCATTTATTTCAGAGAGTTCGTCCGATATCTAGTATAGATTGTCTCCAGAAGTAAGATCTTTGATGCGACATAGAATCCTTCAGGAAAGAAGTTCCTACTAACGTTCACGCCAAGTCGGTAAATTCTTTCCGGATCCGAATTCTGAAGAGGAGGAAAGAACATGGACGTTCCACTCACAAATCTGATAAGCTCTGCGGAAAAGCTGATCCGCGATAAACGGTCTTCCGTTAGCGGCAAAACCGTATCCGCCCAAGATGGACAAGGAAGTCTGGATAAAACGGAATTTTCATCGGGACTCACTTCCCGTTATCTGAAAATTCAGGAAACCCTTTCTAGTCTTCAGGGAGAATTCTCCCGCGAACAAATGAAACTCGGAATTTTGAACGAAGGAGCCACGCCGAACAGCGAGCTCATCAACATTCTGTTCGGGGAAACTCCTTTGTTCCGAGAACTTGCGGAAAATCCGGATATCGATCAAGCCGTTCTGAAAGAGCAAATTCAGGAAAAGAAAACCAAACTCACAGACACGATCCGTAACTTAGAAGTAGAATCCGAGAATATTTTTTCAGTCGGGATGCTCAAAGGTCAGGAGAATTTCTCCAAATCACTCGAAGCGATCACCGGTAAAAACGTTCAAATGAAACAACTCTCCGAAAGAACGATCGAGAGATTGATTAAAGAATAAGAATCGGGGAATCGCCAGTTTTTCGTTCCCCGTTTTTTTTTTAAGTCCTGGATTCCATCCTCGGAATCCAAGTGCCGCTTTGTTCTCTCCGCATTCATCGCGATTTTCCGCTTCCCATCCTTTACAAAACGTCCTTCCAATCCCAAAGAACGGTTACGATTTAAATTCGCCAAACGTTCACCGGAGAATTTTCTTATTATCCGATCGTAAATACCCGAACCACGCGGAGATTTAAACTTTATCCAACTCGTAAACGTCGACCGGCTCTTCTCTACCTTTCACATGAATCGAAGAGAGATGTCTGCCGGACATCGTCGTTTTAATATCCTCGTAAACTGCTTGAGTGACCAAAAGTTTCGTTCCGAATTGTTTATTCAATTGTTCGACCCTGGATGCGAGATTCACGACGTCTCCGATGATCGTATATTCTTTCCTCGTTTCGGAACCTACGTTACCCGTCATCGCCTTGCCCGTGTGCAAACCGATCCCGATGCTGGTTTCCGGAATTTTACCTTCCTGATTTAAAAATTCGATTTTTCTGAGAATTTCCATCGATGCGTCGACCGCATTCTTCACGTCGTTCGATCCGTCCGAAAGAGGAGCGCCGAACACGGCCATAAAACCGTCTCCAAGAAATTTATTGATCATACCGTTGTGTTGATTCACGATATCGATCAAATGACTGAAGATGTAATTGAGATAATCGATGACTTCTCCGGGAGCCCTTTTTTCGGAGAAGCTGGTAAAATTACGGATATCCAAAAACATGACGCAGACGCTTTTGGACTCGGAAAAGTTTTCGTTCTTTTGCTCTAAAAGTTTATCCACGACGTCCGGTGAAACATATTGACCGAACATACCGACCACTTCGTTCTTTTCTTGAACCGCGGAAATTGCCGAAATCAAAGAACGTTTCAGTTGAAGTCCCACCAATCCCGCCGCGACTCCGCTGAATAAAAACAAAAGCCCCTTGGAAACGAAAGGCACGAACGTGTTGAAAAATTGAATCGGCATCGGGATCGGATTCTGCGGAATATAATAATATGCTAATGCAAAAAGCTCCACTCCGGCCAAAAATCCTGTAAACACGCTCAACCAAAACTCGAGTCGCAAAACCGAAAGAATGATGAACATAAAGAAAATCATCACCACGGGGGAATACAACGGAATCAAAGGAGAGGCGAAGATTTTAACGTTCAGCCAAATCAGCAATCCAATGGCGGTTATCTCCACGAATACGTTCACGAATCTCGCAAAAGGAATGATGTTTTTCTTGTTCTTCAAAAAACGATTGAAGATTCGATTCGCGATGAATTCATAAACGGCGATCCCAATATTCACTCCAAGAACGGGGTAAAAAGGAATTTCCCCTCCGATCTCTTTTTGAATCTTTTCATTGAAAACGGTGAATATAACCCCAATCAACACCGACGTAAAAGAAAAAAATATACAAAGAATTTTGGTTCGAACGATTTCACTCTTTAAGATTTCATAAGACAAAGGATCCAATGTCCTCTTTTTAGATGTATCATTCGTTTGTTGAAATGGATTCACAATTTTAACTCCAAACAGTTTGTCGATCCGACTTTGAACCGAAGAATTCGATCCAGCAGGAAGCATCTATTGAACGAGCTTTCCAAGAAGGAAACTATAAATCGAATCCATCTAAAAAAACTTGTAAGAGTTTTTAAACCGAGTATTTTTCTTTTACCGAAGTCGAATCTTTCAATAAGAGAACAAAACTAAATGAAACTTTTTGAATAGTCGCCTCTTCGTTCCTTAAAGATCGAAACAGCGTTTCTCTCCACGCCATCCTTTGATAAAAACCATAGAAGTCCCACAAATCCGGCGGCCTTTTTCGGATTTCGGCCGATTTTCCGGTAACCCGGCCTACACTTCTTTCGCTCAGACCGAGATCGAGTTTCTTTTAAAACGAAATCCCAAAGCAAAAAGCAGAACTATGAATTCATAATACAACATGAACACCAAATTAAAAATTAAACCGATAATTCAAAAATAAAATTTCAACATTTCCGCCCGCAAATAAAATCCATTTTTGATTATTATAAATTTATAATGTTTTTTAAAAATTAAAATAATCAAATAGAAAAACGAACGTCATCGTTTCTCGATTTCTGTCTGCACCGTACGACATCCGGATAGAACTTTAAAAAATAAGAAACGAGGAAATATGAAAAAATTTCTAACAACATTCACAATCTCCCTCTTGCTTTTTACGCAAGCGTGCAAAAACGATCCTAAGGACGATGAAACAACAAACCTAATGTTGCTATTGGCCTTAACTACACAAACGATCACCTACGGGGCGAACACTGTCGTCTTCGTAAAGAACGTGACGAATTCTCTCGCACCGACAATCACGAATCCGTCCAGTTCGGATATTGTAACGATTTCACCGAGTTTAACGAATTCGATTTCCATCGATAGCCGGTCCGGCAGACTTTCGGGATCGCCTACCCAATCCCAGACGCGGGTAACATATACCGCAAATCTGAATTCGGGGAAAGCGACGACTAAATTCGATCTCATCGTTGAAAATACAGCCGGGTCGGGTCGTTGTAATTCAAGCGGAATTGCGAACGGTTGTGGAGTCGCTCAGCCTTACTCTTGTGCGGATCAACCTACAACGTGTTTTCGAGATCTATCGGATTGCAGAAAGGATTCGTATTGTTATTGAGCTGAAATCGGACTGTACATATAGAAATCGTATCTAAAAAATCCATAAAAAACAGTACGATTGTATCCGATCTTAGAGGAAAGAGTTCCCTTCGAGTAGTCTTAATTGCAAATTAGTAAGCGCATCGCAAAACATTAAAAAAATTCGGGGTAATTCCGTTCACTTCTTCCGCACAAGCGAAACCCCGTCCGCGATCGGAACCAAACTTACGTCCACCGAATCGTCTTTGTGAATCATTTCGTTGAGTTTGCGAATTCCAATTGTGGAAATTTCCTGATGCGTCTCATCCGCGACGCTTCCGTCCCAAAGGACGTTGTCCACGATCAACAACCCGCCGGGTTTGAGAAGTTTAAGAATCAACGGATAATAGTTCGGATAATTCTCCTTGTCCGCATCCAAAAACACCAAATCGATCGAAGACGGGCCGAACGAAAAATCGGACGCCCATTCCGGAAACGATTTCGAATCGATCAACACTTGCAAAGTTTCTAATGCAGATCCGATCTTCAAACGGACCTTGGATTCAAGACCGTTCTCTTTCCAGTATTTGCGGGCTATCTTTGTCCATTCTTCGCTGATATCGCAACAAAGAATTTTTCCGTCCTCCGGCAGCGCCGATGCGAAACACAACGAGGAATAACCGGTAAACGTTCCGATTTCGATGATTCGTTTGGCGCCGCTGAGTTTGGTGAGAATGTGGAGGAACTGCCCTTCTTCCGGGCTGATTTGCATGTTGGCCTGAGCCAGTTTGCCGGTCTCCTCCCGCAATCTTCGAAAAGAGTCCGGCTCCCTTACGGAATTCCGGAAGATGTATTCCTCCAGTTTTTCCGTAAGTTGAATGTTCTTTCGACTCAAGGAGTTCCTTCGTAGATTTTTTTCAAGTCGGCTACGATATTCTTCTGCATCGCTTCGTTGGTTCCCCCGCCGATGGAAAGAAGAATCGAATCCCTATGAAGTCGTTCCACCGGATATTCTCTGCAATATCCGTAACCGCCGAGGGCTTGGATCGCGTTCCGAGACACTCGTTCTGCCATTTGAGTCGCGACCAATTTCGCGGAAGCGGCTCCGAGAGAATTCCGGCTATCCGGGTTGATTCCGCTTGCAACTTGATACACAAGCGCGCGAGCGGCTTGATAATCGGCATAGGATTCCGCGAGAAGTCTTTGGATTTGTCCGAACTCCGCGAGTTTTTTCCCGAACGCTTCTCTATGTCGGATCGTATAGTCCGCCATGATGTCCACGCAACGTTTCGCGATTCCCAAGGATTGAGCGGCAAGGGTCACGCGTTCGATTTCGAGGTTTCTCATCATGTGAACGAGAGCCCCGTCTTCCTGACCGACTAAATTTTCCGCAGGAACTTCACAATCTTCGAATATAAGTTGCGTGGTCGGAGAAGAACGCATTCCCATCTTCTCTTCTTTTTTACCCACGCTGAATCCCGGAAAAGCGCTCTCCACGATAAAGGAGGTCATCTTTTTGGAATCCTTATTCATCTTCGCATAAACTAAGAATACGCTTCCCGTGTTTCCGTTGGTGATGTACTGTTTGGATCCGTTTAACACGTATTTGTCGCCCTTTTTCACGGCGATCGTTCTCATTCCGAGCACGTCCGTTCCCGCTCCGGGTTCGGTCATCCCCATTCCGCCGATCCATTCTCCCGAAATCACTTTGGAAAGATACTTGGCTCTTTGCGCGGGATTCGCGCTGTGATAGAAATTGTTTACGAATAGAACTTCGTGAGCCAGATACGAGAGCATAAATCCAGGATCGTAAGCGGACATTTCCTCGTGGATGATCACCGCAGCGACCGCATCCAATCCCATTCCGCCGTCTTCTTCCGGAACCGTTACTCCGAAAAGTCCCAGTTCGGCACCCAATCGTTTAAACAAAGGAAGATTGAACGTTTCATGATCGTCATTCTCTTTCGCCTGCGTATCCATGTTCTCTTTTGCGAATTTCGCCACGTTCTCCCGAAGAGCGAGATGGTTCTCGGTCGGGTTGTATAAATCATTCGGTTTTTCAAGTATAGCTCTCATGTTGTCCTCTTCTCTAATATCCTCTTCCCCACGACTAAAACAGCTCGACAGAGAATCTTTGTTTTCCAAAAACTATCTTATGATCTACGCTCTCATTTTGACAATCCTTTGTGGACTTTTTTTATTTCTATATTATAAGAGCGGGGCTCAAAAAGGAAACTCAGGAAATCCGTTCCGATTGTCCTCGATTCGTTCCGGATTCCAAGACGCTCTGAATTCTCCCTTTCAAAAAGAATCGCTTTTTCTGCTTCTGTCTCTTTGTGCCTGGATGCTTTTGCCCCTCTTTTGGGGACTTGCGTTTTTCCTAAAGACGGACGCAAACGTTCTGATCGTAATCGGATTTATGATCTGGACCTACTACTGGTTGAAATATCTGCTTTCGACCGACGAAGCCGCTTAAACCTGTTGAAAAAGTGGTTTGCACGACATAGACACAAGATTTTTGTGTTTAACAGCACTAATTTTTTTGGAGTACCCATTTAATGAAAATCATCGTATTAGTGAAACAGGTACCTGACACCGAAACCAGTATTAAAGTAGGGGATAAATCCATCAACGAAGCCGGAATCAAATGGATTATCTCTCCCTATGATGAATTTGCTATCGAGGAAGGGATCAGACTGCGCGAAAAACACGGCGGAGAAGTAATCGCCGTTTCCCTTGGACCGGACAGAGTCGTAGAAGCTCTTAGAACCGCTTACGCTATGGGCGCAGACCGTGCGGTTCACATCAAGGTTGACAACTACGTTCCTTTCGACACGAACAACACCGCAGAACTCATCGCAAACTTCGCGAAAGCGGAAAACGCGGACGTAATCATCGGAGGAAGACAATCCATCGATACGGATTCTTCTCAAGTTGTGGTTCAAGTTGCGGAACTTCTTTCCATTCCTCACGTTGCGTTCGCGGTTAGCCTTGAAATCAACGGAACCGCAGTAAAAGCTACGAAAGAAGTAGAAGGCGGAACTCAAACCGTTGAAACTTCCACTCCTGTGGCTCTTACGGCACAAAAAGGACTGAACGAACCTCGTTATCCTTCTCTCAAAGGAATCATGACAGCTAAGAAAAAGCCGGTTGAAACGAAATCCGCTGCGGATCTCGGAAGCCCTGCTAGCAAAATCGAAGTTGTAGGACTCGAACCTCCTCCGCCAAGAATTCCAGGTAGAAAACTGGAAGCTGCTGACGCGAACGGTTTCGCATCTCAACTCGTTAAAGCTCTCAGAGAAGAAGCTAAGGTTATATAAGGAGAACACCAGTGAGCAACGTATTAATTGTTGGCGAATTGAAAGACGGAGAACTGAAAAAAATCTCCAGAGAAATCACTTCTGCAGGTAGAAAAATCGCTGATTCTATCGGAGGAAAAGTTGTAGCTCTTCTTATCGGAAGCGGAGTTGAAAAACACGCTCCTGAATTGGCTGCAGTCGGAGCGGACACGATCGTAACCGTTAACTCCGGAGAATACAACGCGGAAACTTATTCCACCATCGTTGCGGAAGTTGTGAAAGCGCAAAACCCTGCGGTAGTTCTTCTTCCACACACTTCTCAAGGAAAAGATTATTCTCCTCGTGTTGCCGTTAAGGTCGGAGCGGGAATCATCGCGGACGTCGTGGGATTCTCCGTTGACGGAGGAAAGGTTGTAGCGAAAAAGCCGATCTATTCCGGAAAAGCGTACGCGAACTTCAAAGTTACAAGCGCGATTCAAGTTTTTACAGTTCGTCCGAACTCTCAAGAAATCACTCAGAAAGCCGGAGCGGGCGCTGTGGAAGCTGCTTCTCCATCTGCTGGCGACGCGAAAGTAAAAATCGTTTCTACCGACCTGAGCGGTGGTTCTAAGGTTCAGTTGACCGAGGCTTCCATCATCGTTTCCGGCGGACGCGGAATCAAAGGACCGGAAAACTGGCCGATTCTTCAAGAACTTGCGGACACACTCGGAGCGGCTCTCGGAGCTTCTCGCGCGGCTGTGGATGCCGGTTGGATTTCTCACTCTCACCAAGTTGGACAAACCGGAAAAACCGTTTCTCCAAACTGCTACATCGCTTGCGGAATTTCCGGCGCGATTCAGCACTTAGCGGGAATGGGATCTTCCAAGTATATCGTAGCAATCAACAAAGACGGAGACGCTCCGATCTTCAAGGTTGCGACTTACGGAATCGTAGGCGACCTGTTCGAGGTTGTTCCTGCGGTGACTGCTGAGTTCAAAAAAGTACTTGGATAATCAACCTGCGAAACGCCCTATTTCGCGATCCGTAGAGAGCGAAATAAACCAAAAATAGCGGAGCGTAATTTTTGGTTATTCTCAGAATTGAGAATTTCGCGATCTATCGAGCGCCCCTTAGGAAGCGAGATATTGAGTTCAGAGAGCGAAATTGCGTTAGAGGGAGTTGAGCATGAGTTTTTATTCAAAAAAAGTACTTGGATAATCAACCTTCGCCCATAGTTTGAAACTATGGCATTTTTGAAAATCAGGAGAATCCTCCCGGGTGCCGCAGCTCTGATCATGATCTGCGGCATTTCTGTTTCAGGGGACCCTGGACGAGACAGACTCAACGCTCTCTTAGGAAGAATGGGAGAAATTTCCTCCCTCAGAGCGAGCGTAACGATCAATAACGAAATTTCCGGAACACTTTCCTATAAGAAACCGAACTATTTACACGTCAAATTCTCGGACGGCAGAGTTGTGTCTTCCAACGGAAGATTTCTTTGGTTTTATTCTCCAGCAAGAGCGATCGTAGGTAAACAAGATCTTCGCGGAACATCCGGCGGAGTTTTCGGATTGTTAAGCGGCTACGAAGAAGTCTCTCAAGTCGGAGGATCGATCCGTTTGAAATCTCCTACGAAATCGTACGAAGAAATCGTAGTAACCATGAACCCCGATAACACACCGAAATCATTGAGAATGAAACACAGAGGATCCGGAGAATACACTTCGATCAGCTTTTCAGGCGTTCAAACGAACGTAGGTCTTTCCGCTTCTTTGTTTAACTTCAGCGCTCCCTCCAGCGCGCAGATCGTTGAAAACCCTCTGAACGAAAAGGAATAATCTCTCTTGTCTCTCAACTCAAGGACCGACGCCCACAAGATCTTCGCGGATCTCTATAGAAAACAGAGAAGCCCCGAACATCAGGAGCAAATCGACGAAGTCATTCAGAAGTCGAACGATATCTTCATTCGTATCGATTTGATGAAGAAGGTCGACGAAGAGTTCGAGAAGAAAAAACAGGACGATACGAAAAAGCCCGACGAAGAGGACCGATCCAAAAGAGGCGGTTCCGATCGTTCCACCGCTTCGGCGAAAACAGCGGCCAAACCCGCGCGCAGAACCGAATCTTCTTCGTCCGGCGGAGCGAGCATCGGCTTTTTAGCGAACCTCTTCGGCGGAAATCCCGCCATCAACAAATTTGCGAAAGAATCGGGAACCATCGACGTAGGATTTTTAGGAAGAAAACTACAGATCGCCCCGGGCGTTCAGAACCTTTTCAAATTTCTGAAGGAAGATCAGATCATCGCGACGATACAGGCCTTGCGTTTCTGCGAACAACAAGGCTGGAGATATTGGAAACCTCTCGTATACAATGTCGTATTAAATTTTAATAAACTTCTCAACAGCATCATCTCGTTGGACAGTTTGTTTATCGATCAGATTTCTCCCGAAATCTTCTTGAACCGCGCGACTAAATTAGAACTTTATTATGCAAGACATCTGAGCCGAGAGGATTCCAAAGACATCATCATGACCCAGGTACCGGAACTGATCCGCAAGGACGAGAAGCTGGTTCCGAAAATGCCTCAGATCATGGCCGGACTCTCCTACGGACTCAATCTCGAAAACGGAAGACCGAAAATGTCCGATGCGATCCGCGCGTTCCACATCGTCGCGACCAAACGCATGATCACTTGGGAAGAAATCGTTCAGCAGCTCAACGTTCCTCCCATCAACGAAACGAAGTTTCAAGGTTCGTCCGACATCATCAAGGAAGTGGAAACGACTTTGATCCGTCTTGCGGACGACATTCAAACCAGACTCAACCGTAAGGAAGAACTGCAGAATCTGAGAGAACGTTATTTCCGGATCGACGATAAAGGGAGAATGAACTTCGACTTCCTGAATTTGATCGTGGACGACTACTTCGAAAACCACGTTCCTGAAAACATGCAGTCGGCTTCGATCAAGTCTTCCTTTAAGGGAACTCCTCACAAACTGATGTATCTTCTGTTGCGCGACTTTCAGGCTTCCTACGCTCCGATTCTCGAAGGAACCGTAAAAGTGGGAACGAAGAATCAAAGCCGCGACGTCATCATCATGCTACCCGGTCTTTTCAAAAACGACATCGAACAGATCAACAACCTGCTTCGTCTTTTGGACGCGTTCAACAAAAAGTATCCGAGCTTTCAATACAGCTTTGCGACTTACAACGAACATACGACTTCAACGGCCGGAGTCGAAGATCAGATCACTCAGAATCTTTTAAAACTTCTCGGGGACGCCGCCGCGTTTATGGGCAAGTTTGCGGAAAAGATCAACATCATCGTGGAGAATCATCTCCTCGCTAAACAATACGAATCTTCCGGGAAGTTGAACGAGCGGGTTTTGGTTTCCAAAGAAAAGGTGATCGAAGAAATCAAAATTCTTCATAGATTCATTCCGTACTGCGACTCGACCGTTGTTTCGGGAAATCGATTGAATGGAAAGACTCTCGATTTCGTTTTCTTGGAAATGGCAAAACTTCTGTACAACTACGCCGTGATCTACAAGGACAAATTCACGATCACCAAACTTACATTGCACAAAAAAATAGACTCGGAACTCGGCTCATTGATGAAAGAATACGAAAGGCTTGCCGGTAAAGCCTACGAAACGACAAGGATGGAGGAAGCATGAGGATTCTTACAGGAGTCCAGCCCTCCGGCAAACTTCACTTAGGAAATTTTTTTTCCGTCATTCGAAAACTCAAAGAATATCAGGAAACGACGGACTTATTTTGTTTCGTTGCGGATCTACATTCTTTGACCACCTTCTCCTCAAAAGAGAAACAAAGGGAAAATACGTACAACGCAGTCTGTGATTTTTTAGCGCTTGGAATCGATCCCGATCGTTGCACGTTTTGGTTGCAATCTTCCGTTCCCGAAGTGACCGAACTCACATGGTATCTCAGTCATTCGATCAGCGTAAATCAGCTCGAACTTGCGCATTCTTTCAAGGACAAGGTCGCGAAAGGATTTCATCCGAGAGGCGGTCTTTTCTTTTATCCCGTTTTGATGGCCGCGGATATTCTCGGTTTTAACAGCGATCGAGTTCCCGTCGGAAAGGATCAGAAACAACATTTGGAATACGCGAGAGATATCGCTTCGAGCTTCAACCGCGAAGTCGGCCCCGTTTTTAAAGTTCCCGAACCGGAAATCGACGAAGCGACCGCGCTCGTGCCGGGAACGGACGGACAAAAAATGTCCAAGTCGTACGGCAATACGATCAACTTCTTCGATTCCGAAAAAGAACTTAAGAAATCCATAATGTCAATTATGACCGATTCCGCAGGAGTCGACGAAGCGAAGGATCCTTCCAAAAGTCATATCTACGCAATTCATTCCCTTTTTCTCGACGCGCAGGGAAGAGAAGCCCTGAAACAAAAGTTTCTGACTCCGGGGACCGGATACGGGGATTTAAAAAAACAGCTTTTGCAGGATACGCTGGATTACTTCGCTCCGTATCGAAAAGAACGCGAAAAGATCGGCGCAGACAAATCCTATGCGGAAGAAGCTCTCAAAAAAGGGAAAGAAAAGGCGCAAAAGACGATCGTAGCGGTTTTGGATCAAGTGCGTTCCGCTCTCGGAATGTATCGTTTTTAAAAGCCCGCGGCTTTCCATTTTTTTACGAAACGAAAACCCGGGCGGCGGCTTCAAGAACCGTATCGGGTATGAAAAAACATCTCCTCGACTGGGTGCCCTGCTCCGCATTCTCGAAATTTTCCCTAGGAACACTAACCGGAATCGTACTCGATTTGCTTTTTCCGGGAACCGCAATCCTTTGGATCGGAATCGTCCTCATCACATTTTCATTAAGCGGGTTTTTCGAAAAACGATTTCAAATATCCGAATATTTTTTTTTTGGAATATTCTTTCTTTTGGCCGCGACATCTTTCTATCCCGAAAGATTTCAGCCCTCACATTTTCCGAAAAACACATTTCTGCCCGTTCCGAAAAAGAATCTTTTCGGAGAACCCGAAAAGATTTTCCAAGAACGATTTCGGGAACGAGTTCTATTCGATTTAAAACAAGCCGCTTTGGAAAAAAAAGCCCAACGAATCGCACTCGGTTTGCTTTTCGGAGAAGCGAAACAACTTTCCAAAGATTTCAAAGAGAAAGCGAAAGAAGGAGGAATTCTTCATTTGTTCGCCGCCTCGGGTTTACACCTTGGAATTCTGATGGGAGTTCAATTTCGACTTCTCAATTTAATTCCGAGCTTCGGCCATCGTTTGCCGAGAATCCTTCCGCTTTTGACCGGATTTCTTTATCTTTCCGCCCTAGGTTATCCCGTTTCTCTCACAAGAGCTTGGATCTTTGCGGGAATGCTTCTGCTTCAAGGATTGTTCTACCGGAAACTCCGTCCGATCGATCTGCTCCTCGGTTCGGCGTGGATCGTATGGATCGCGGACCCGTTCCGATTTTATTCGGTTTCCTTTTCTCTTTCTTTCGGAGCCGTAACGGGTATATTCCTTTTTTCGAATCCGATCCGGATCTTATTCCGCTTTCTTTCGGATGAGAATCGGATTTCCTCCTTTTTTAAGGAGAATCTATCGATCTCTTTTTCCGCCGGACTCGGAACCATGCCGGTTTTATTATCTGCGTTCGGTTCTTTCAGTTTCGGTTCCATCCTACTCAATCTGCTCGTGGTTCCTTTGGCGGGAATTCTTCTTCCGATTCTATATCTTTCCATCTGCGTTCAGGAAACCGCCGTCCCGTTGTTAAACGAACCGCTTTGGTCCATTACGGAATTCTTAATATTTATTCTCGCGTATCTTTCGGAACGTCTTTCCGAACCTTTGGGTTTTTACAGGGAAATGGGGGACGCGGCGGCGATCGGAATGTCCGGTTGGGTTTTACTCTGTATCGGTGTGTTCGCTTTTGCTTGGCTTCCGGAAAAACTTCGTTTAAAAACGGATGCGAATAATAACATTCGAAATTCTGAATTTTCTTTCCGATCCCGGCTTTCAAAAGAATCGTTTTCGAAAAAAAGATTCCTTTCCCCAAAGAGGATCGATTCGATTCTTTGCGGCTCGTTTATCCTTTTTACAATCGCGCTTCATGTTCTGTTGTATCGATCCTCGGACTTGTTTCCAAACGAAACGAAACTCATTTACAATCGATTCTTCCTTATCCTACGAAGCGGAGATTCTCTTTTCTTTTCGGGAAAATGCAAATACGGATTCAAGACGATTTCAAAAGCGTTTCAAAAAACCAAAAAGAATTTTTGCGAATCGCAAAAAGATTCTCCCTTGAACCGCGTTTTTGTGGAAGACGAATCCTGTTTGATTTGGGCTTTCTCTTGTTTGAAGAACCTTTCTAAAACACCGATCCTATACGCTGGACAAAACCCGGAACCGTGGATCGCAGCGAGTCGCTTTCCTCTTCAAAGGTCGGAACCGATTCGAGAAATTTCACTTCGGAACGAATCCAAAATCGTATTCTTTCATACGAAAAAGGATTCTTTGTTTGCGCTTTCCCAAAAAACGAAAACGGGTCGAGGTTGGATTCTTTTGGAAACTCCTTTCGGCAGCAAAGACAAGGCGGAAGTCTGGAATCAAAACCGAAAACTGCTTGGGCTTTCGGAGAGTTGGGTGTTTCTGGAAAAAGATGAGCTCCAGAGAATACCCATTTCGGAAAGTTTCTGAGATCCGGAAATTTCTGGAGTCAAAATCCTCCGCGCCCTTGAAAAAATGGGGTCAGAACTTTCTAATCGATCCCAACGCGATCAAAGCCATTCTTTCCTGTCTGAGTTCCGACCTCGTTGCGCGCATCGATCGAATCTTGGAAATCGGTCCGGGGCTTGGCGCGATTTCGCACGGTCTTTTGGAATTTCAAAAACCGGTGACTCTCTTTGAAATCGATCCCGTTTATGCAAGCTGGCTTCGGGAATATCTTCCCGAGTTCGAACTTAGGGAAGGAGACGCGCTCGATTTTCTTCCCGAATTTTCCCGCGAGTCTGTTTATCTTTTCGGAAATCTCCCCTACTACATCTCTTCCGAACTTACGTTAAGCGCCGTAAAAAATCTGAAAGGACTCAAAGGTGCGGCGTTCTTGGTTCAAAAAGAATTCGCCAAACGAATTTCCAACGAACCTTCTTCGATCCGATTTTATCTTTCCGCGTACGGAAACTGGAGTTTGAAAAAGGATATCAAAGCCGGAGCGTTTTATCCGAGACCGAACGTGGATTCTTCCATCTTAGAATTCAAAGCCGCTTCCGTGTTTCCGAACGAATTCGGTTTTATCGCGCTGGAATGTCTTTGCAGAACCGCCTTTTGGGGAAAAAGAAAAAAACTCGCTTCTTCCTTTCGAGACGCGCCGATCGCGTCTCTGTCGAACGAAGTGCATACGTCCAAATTTTTTTCGGAGGAATCGTTTCGCTTGGAATGTTTTCAGGCTTTGGAAAAAGCGGGGATCGATTTAGACAAACGTCCCGAAGAATTGCAGGCGCGGGAATTTCATAAGGCGGCCGAATTTCTATCGGTCTATATATCAAGAATTTTGAATCTGATTTAATCGAGAATCGCCGGAAACCGCGCGGCAACGCAGTTTTCCTGGATCGTAAACGCCGAAACGGCCGCGCTTGTCTGGCTTACGCAACTTCAGGACTTCTTATTGAAATCCTTGTATTCCTGAAGGATTGTTTCCATGAACTCGGCGAACTCGGGTTCCTTTTTAAAACCGAAATGCTGAAGCACTACTGTCTGAATCAGCGAAAAGTCGGCGAGTCCCTGCGATATGTCGATGATCATATCGGAAAGGTAAATCGAAAACACCGCGTCTTGAAATTCCTTTTTGACCAAAAGCGGCCTGTGATGCATTTCCGCGGAGACTCGGATCGTATCCGAAAAATTCCATTTCTCGCAGATCATTCCTCCGAGAGTCGTATGCGAAATTCCTAATGCGGCTTCCTCCAAGGTCAACGGAGAAGGAAAGGATCGATTCCCTAATATCTCGGATATTTTCGCCGAAATCTCGGGTTCCAAAGAAAGAAGAATCACTCGGCCCACGTCGTGCAAAAGCGCCGCACAGACCAGAACTGTGATCGTCTGTTTTTTCCAGCCCATTCTTTCCCCGAGACGTCTGCAGATGAACGCGGATAAACTGGAACGTTCCCAAATCGCTTCGAACTCTTTGTAGCGTTCCTCGAGAATCTTTTTTGTTCCGAGACTCAAAAGAATGCTGTTCAACTCGGACAAACCGATCACCTTGATCGCGTCTTCCAAACTTTCGACGCGGGTTCTCTGTGAAAACGAAGCCGAATTCGCTAATTTTAGAATATTCGTAGATAATGATACGTCCCGACCCACCAGCTCGGTGATGTTCTGAATGGAAGAATCGGGTTTGTTGATCAGACTCATGATCTGATTTACGTTGTCCGGAAAGGTGGGAAGCGTATCCACTTCGGAAAGTATTTCACCGGTTTTCTGAAGATTGATGTTTCTCTTTTTAAAACCGAAAGGAATTTTGATATACGCCGACGTGACCCCTTCCTCCGATTTGATCCGATACGAATCGCCTTCTATCCCTTCGTTTTTCAACATCAAAAGCGACATCGCAAGTCCGAGCCCGGCGCCTTCGGATTCGTCCCCGTGATTTTCGAAAATTTCGGAAAGATCGTTGTATGTGTGCGCTTTCGAAATTCTTTCCCGAACCCTTTGATCCTCTTCCGGAAGAATACTCACGTTGTTCGTGACTTTTAGAAGAAAACTATTCTGATTAAAACCGAAAGTAATGAGAACATGCAATCCGTTCCGTTCGAGAAGGTCCGTATAAAGATCCTTTTTGGAGATCAGTTCCTCTTTGAACTTCTCCATTCCGGTCGCGTATTGCCCCGGATCGTTGATATCCAAACCGGCTTCCTTAAAAACGACCCGCTTCTGGTTGGCTTTGACCGCGTTCATGATCGTTTCTCTCAAAATGGAAAAGATACATTCGCGGAGCGGAGTGATATCGAGATATTGAAGATAACGATCCAGCAGAAAGCTGATGATCTTGTCGATGTTTCGGTTGAGGTGGGTGATTCTGAGATAAAGAGGATTGAGCGATTCGATCGGTTCGTTCAGATTTTTGACGGAGAGAAAGTATCCCTCCTTTTCATAGTGAAACCATTGAATCTTCATGTACCGATTTCCAATACCAACCCGAGCCGGCATACGCCGACCCAAGGTAGAATTATGACTCTTTAAAGTTTTGTCAACCGGTACTTTTCGTTTAGAGTTCTTTCCTGTCCAGAATAACTTTTGCTAAAACGAAACTCAGAAGAATCCAAACGCCGATTTGAATCAGAGAATATTCTCCGTAGTAATGAACCTGAGAAAGACTTTTGGCAAGAAGTGAACTCGAATAAAAGAACACCGTTCCTTCCTGCGGGAGAATCCAATAGAAAATCTCGAGAATTTGTTTTTTCAAATCCGAGGTTTGCACCATACTCGCAGCCGCCGATTCGTAGATGAACAAATCCAAAAAGGTCGTAAAAAGCAAAAGCGCAAGACCTCCGAAAAACGCAGCGTTCTTACCGAAGCCGAGAACTCCCACGAATCCGAAAAGAATCAGAAAGTAAAAAACGAAAAACATCGTAAGACAGGCCTTTAAGAGATCCCAGGAAAGCGCGCCTCCGCCGAATTGCTGTTTTACGAGATACGTTCCGATCAAAAAAACGCCGTTCGCGAAAATGAGTGCGAGAACTCCCAAGGATTTTCCGCAGACGTATGTCAAAGGGGAAACCGGTCTGGAAAGAATCGGAATATAGGTTTTGTTTTCCAACTCTTCTCCCAAAAGGGAAATCGGGAGAAACAATGCGAGAACCGTGTTCCAAAACGCGAAAAACAAAAAGACGATGTAGATCTGAAAATCGGGATTTCCGGATTGATCCTGACCGCCGATCTGAATCTGACACGTGAAATTCAGAAACAGGAACAAAGCGGATATTATAAAAATAAAATATACGATTCGTTTACGGAGAGTTTCGCGCAAAGTCAGAAACGCGATCGAAAAGATTTTCGGAAACTGATCCTGAAATTGGAAGAGGAAATTATTCATCGTTTCCTCCGGTGACTCTTAAGAAAACCTCTTCAAGAGATTCGACGGTTCTTTCGTATTTCAAGATGTTCGCTCCTAAGTCCACGAGTTCCGCGGGAATTCGTTTCAGATCGATTCCGTTCTGCGGAAGAAACTCGATCTGATTCTCCGTAACTTTTTGTTCGGAGGAAATTTTACGGATATATGAATCCAATTCGGGAGTTACCGATTCCACTTTCAGAAGAATCCGATTCTTACCTTCCTTCAAGGATTCGAGAGGTCCGAGCGCGGCGAGAGTTCCCAAGTTGAGAATTCCGATTTCGTGACAGACCTTCTCCACTTCCAAAAGTCTATGAGAATTTAATAATACGGTTGTGCCCTTGTTTTTGTTTTCTTCGACAAGAGTTTCGCGGAAATCGATGTAACCCTTCGGGTCCAAACCGGAACCGGGTTCGTCCAAGATCAAAAGTTCGGGATCGCCGATCAAAGCAGACGCGAGTCCGAGGCGCTGCAGCATTCCTTTGGAATAGCCGGAAACTTTTTTATCGGCGGCGTCAGCGATTCCCGTCTTTTCCAAAAGGAACTTAGACTTTTCCCGGATGGAAGCGTTTTTAATTCCGGCTAACTTTGCGGAGAAGGTTAAGAATTCTTCTCCCGTTAGAAAACCCGGGATGGATACTTTTTCAGGAAGGTAACCGATTCTTTTCCGCAAATGGGGTGAAAACGGAAGTCCAAATAGACGAAAGCTTCCTTCGGTTTGTTTGGAGAATCCCATGAGGATTCGAACCAAGCTCGTCTTTCCGGCGCCGTTCGGACCTAAGAGCCCGAAGACAGAACCTTGGGGAACTCGAAAGGAGACGCCTCTGAGAGCATTTTGTTCCTTGTATTTTTTTCGAATCGAATCGATTTCAATTGCAAATTCGGACATGCGCTTTTCCTTGGAATCAGAGCCTTTTCTAAAATCGTCCCAAAGACGAATCCGATCCTCCGTAAGGGATAGGTCGTAACGCGGAACTTTATAAAAAGAATCCGATCTTCGGGATAAGCTTTCAGAATATAAAAACGTTGGACCTTTTCCGCAGACGAAAGTTCCAACTAGAGAAGGATCAATGATTTTCGGGAATCATTCCCTGTCAATCCTCTGGGAAACATGAAGATTATTATTGCTAGACATGGGGAAGCGGAAACGACTTCTCCCGATGGAACCGATCGTTCAAGACTTCTCACTCAGAAGGGAGAAGCCGACGTACGGAAGATGGCGAATTTTCTCAAGACCGGTTTCAAAATCACAAAGATCTATCATAGTCCTTACGAAAGAACCAAGGACACCGCAAAAATTTATACGGACATTCTTCATCCCGAACAGGAAACCGAATCGTTGGATTATTTGGAAGCGGGAAACGACATGTCCCGCGTTTGTCCCATGATCCGCGAATACTCGAACTCGGATACGATTCTTTTGGTAGGACATAGTCCGGACGTTTCCATCTTTGCCGAAAAACTTTTGGGAATCACGGGCGTGGGTAAGAGTTTTCTTTTTTCTCCCGGTTCCGCTCTCGCTGTCAACGTTCCCAGAGAAAAATTTTTAGACGGACAGATCATCTGGTTCATCTGTCCCGATTTTCTCTGCTGACCTCTTGCGTTTTTTAAGTTTACAGAAGAACCTTTTCGGAAATCATTACTGTATAGTAAAGAATCGGGGTGTAGCGCAGTGGTAGCGCACTTCTCTGGGGGGGAAGGGGTCGCTGGTTCGAATCCAGTCACTCCGAGATTCTGATCTTCGCCGCTTTCTTACTTCGATTCGTCTTTTCTTTCGTTCTAAAAAAATCGTACCGAACTCCAATCGGATTCAAGTCCCGATCCCATCCCACCTAACACAAACGATTCTAAAGGTTTCGATCGAACAACATTTTTAAAGTTTCCGAAACGATCTTATCTCTTACAACCGGCGGTTCTATAAAAAGAATCGATCGCCGTTTCCCTTGAAACGCCTTCTCCCGTCTGCAAAACCGTAATTACGGAATATTCTTTCGGTGCGTTTGCGATCCATCTCTGCCAAAGATTTTGTTTCTTTTCCGAAAATCCCAAAAACCAAAACGATCCGCGGAGAGATCCCGTCTTCCCGTAGACGATCGAGTTTTTGGAATCGCATTCTGACCAAAACGCGGCTTCTTTCCAGAGTCGAAACGTTTCAGGAGACACTCCTTTGGATCTTCCTTCGTCTTTTAAAAACTCGAGCAGAAATTCGTGCTGTTCTTCCGGGGTTTTTTGGATCGCGTCCGAAAAATAAATATTCTTTTTATCTAAATAATGTTTTTTGAATGTCTCTGGGACGTATCCGATCCGTAACAAGAAGTCTTCGAGTTCTTCGTAGAGGAGCGGATTTTCCTCAAAAAAAGCGAGAAAGAAGGAATTGGAGGAATAATACATCGCTTCCCGCAGAGTCAAATCTCGCGGAGCGTTCGGGATATGAGCTTCGTTGCTTGTTCTTTTGAAAGCGGGAGCGATTAGGTTTCTTTCCAATAGAAAAAGGGTAATCCAATATTTAAACGTGGAGGCCGGAGTGAATTTTTGTTTGAGAAGATTCCTCTCCCCGGCAATTCGAGGAGAGGAGTCAGTGAAGTGTGAGAATAGTGTAATTTCCTTGGAATCGATCTCTCCGGCGGAAATTAAAACCCAGAGAGCAAGAAACAGGGAACTTCGCTTTAGCAAAGATCTTATTTCTTGATAAAATGATTGAGAATATTGTCCCGGATTTCTTCGAACCGGACCAAACCCCAAGCTAAATTGACTTTTAATTTCAACGCGTTGTCGCTCATGTCTTTTTCACCCTGAGCTTTCAACTGATCGAATCTCTCTTCGATCTTTTCTTTGCCTTCATTCAGATCATCCACGAGTTTATCGAAAATCTCGCGAGAAGTTTGAACGGCCCCGATTCCTGCATTGATTATGTCGTTTAATTTCTTATTTTCCATACAGCAACCCCTCAATTTGTTTTCGAGGATCTCTATTGCTATTTTTGTGCAGTGCATAAAAATAGCAATCACTTTTTTGCTTTTTTTCCTTGCCCGAGCCGAGACTTTCCGGGAAGTTCGGAGGCCGTAAAACGATATGAAACGACCTAATTTGCTAAAACGAACTGAAACTTGTGGGAACTCCTCGAATATTTCTCTTGGAACGATTCTCCTTCTGGTTTTCGCCTCTACGATAAGCCTTACAAACTGCGGCGCGGATATCAAAGCCGTCGGACCTACTGCGGCCGCCTGCACACGAATCGAAGGACTTCCCGGCCCGGAAGACTTGGCCTTGGATCAAGAAGAACGGATTCTTTATATTTCCAGCCACGAGCGAAGAATTTCCGATCAAACCGGTAAGATCTATTGGATCGATCTGAAGAATTCTTCCGTGCCTAAGGAATTGCCGGTGAAATTTCCGCCGGAGTTCCGACCTCACGGAATGAGTCTGCTGAAAACCAAGGACGTTTACCGTCTTTACGTGATCTCTCATCCTACTTTATACAAAATCCATACGGTCGAAATCTTCGAACGCAAAGGAAAAGATTGGTCGCATGTCGGAACTCTTTCCGACCCGTTGATCACGAGCCCGAACGATTTATCAGTCGCTTCCGAAAACGAAATCTATCTTTCCAACGACCACGGATCGGGAGGATTTCTGCGTTATCTTTGGGACGATCTGTTCGGACTCAAACGCGGTGAAATTGCCTACTATGACGGTAAAACCTGGTCGAACCTCGGAAATCCGCTTTCTTACGGAAACGGAATTCTGTACGCTCCCGATTCGAAAGGGAACGAATTTTTATACAGATCGGGATACATGGATCAAAGTGTGTTTCAATTTCCGATCCGCAGAGAACAAGGGAAACCGGTTCTCGGAGAAGCGCGTCAAATTCGGATCAATTCCGGTTCGGACAATCTCGAGTTGGATTCGAAAGGGAGAATCTTCGTTGTCGGGCACGGTTCCACGTATAAATTTCTGAGACACGCGAAAAACCCGGACTACCTCGCTCCGACTCAGGTTTTTCGGATTTCTTCGGACGGAAATTTTGAGGAAGTGTTCGCAACGGACGGATCCCTGATTTCCGCGGGAAGCACGGCAATCCCGTTCGAGGGAAGACTGTATATCGCACAGGTTTTCAATCCGTTTATTCTGAATTGTGAATATTCAAATTAGAGCTTGTTTCAAAACTCTAAAAGGAACGGTTGTCAAGCTCATAGCGATTTGTGGGAGTTCCCACATCTAAGTTTTTGAGACTCGCTCTAAAAGGACTTATTCGAAATTTCACGAAAAAAAGGTCTTAAAAAACCGTCCGAAAAGAAGAATCCACCTTCTCATCGAACTTATCTTTATCGAACGAAAAATTTCCGGATCGCGTCCGCATAGACGGTTCCCATCAGATCGTAACCCGCCGGATTCGGATGAATCGGGTCGATCTGCGGATACAAGGGAATCGTCTTTTCCGTTTCTAA
This sequence comes from Leptospira sanjuanensis, assembly GCF_022267325.1. NCBI lineage: Bacteria > Pseudomonadati > Spirochaetota > Leptospiria > Leptospirales > Leptospiraceae > Leptospira > Leptospira sanjuanensis. Next base: position 471,714 of record NZ_JAIZBG010000001.1, on the reverse strand, counting down.
AAAAACGGTTTCCATATCCGCGATCGCGTATCGCGAGCTCAGACTTCTTAAGTAGGAATTGATCTGAAGAATATTCGTTCTGTATCCCGGTGAAATCGTAGGCGGTAAAACTGTCACCAAAACGGCGGCGTTGCTCCGCTCATGAATCCGACTCAAAAGAGCTTCGTAGTTCGCCGGGAATTGATCCGTGGGATAACCGGAAACGTCGTTCGTTCCGAGTTCCACGATCAAAACGTCCTGCGGTTCCGTTAAGGCGGTTCCGATGGATTGAATCCATCCGGGAACATTTCGACCGGAAACGGCGTAATCCGTGACCGTAAACCGGGTTCCCAATTTCTCCCTTAAACCGAACCCGTCGGATCTTTGGGAAAGAGAATCTCCGATGATTCCCACTTTCAAAAGCTGCCCCGCCAACGGCAAAAGGGAAGAAAGTCCTTGTTGATCCTGTTCCTTTCCGACACACGCACAAAATAAGAAAAATAGAATATTCGAAATCGGAAGAATGTTTCGAAATCCGGAAGATTTCATTTCTTCTTCCGAAGATAAATTTCCGCCTGAGCACGCACGAGCTTCCGGGTGGTCGAAGGCGATACGGACACGTTCCTTTTGTAAAAGGAAGAAGCGTTCTCCTTCAGATAATTCTCGACCGTTTCATTTCGTTTCGTGCCTTCGCTGAATACGAACGTATCGATCGAATCTAGGGTTCCGGAAAACAGTTCCGAAGGCATGGGAAGTTCTCCCGGTATGAATTCCAGAATCTGCTGGTTCGGATATTTTTCGCGCAGATAAAAATACGGATCGGGAATCGCCTGTAAATAAACCTTTTTGGAATACTTGAGTTCCGCTCCGATTTCCTCGGAAAATTTCTTTCCAAGATCGAACTCCGGATTTACAAAACCGACCTTTCGATACGCCAAAAACAAAACGATCAAATTGCAGAACAAAAGCCCGGAACCCGCGTAGATCACGCGCTTGCGGTCCGATTCTTCCAGTAGAATTCCGCCTAACGCAGAAAGCGGAATCGTCAAATACATCACGTAATAGAATTCCGTGGATAAAAAGAGAAAGATGAGCGTCCCCAAAATCCAAACCGCGAGAAAAAGAAAACGTTCCTTCTTTTCCTTTAAAAGTCTGCGGTTGATTCCGATTCCGGCCAAAAGAAAAATATAAAAAAGAATTCTGACTCCGGGATTTTCATAACCTCCGATCAGAATTTTGATCTTGGTTAAAATCGAAAATACGGAAAATAATTCCTTCTTTCTTCCGAACTGAAGTCCGAATTGAAACAGAAATAAGTTCCAGTGCGGAAACAACCAAACGATCCAAACCGCAAGAGGAATCAATCCACCGATCCAGAATAAAGGAGCGAGCAACGACTTTCTTTTCCAGAGAAGATACAAGGCCGGAATTCCGAAGACGGAACCGAACGGATGGGAAAGAAAGGAAAGACCCAAAAATATTCCGGACGACAACGCTTCCGCCCAATGTACGACTTCGGTTCGTTCGTCGAGCGCCGTGCGAATCAAAAAGAACAAACTTGTTAATGCGAACAGGAGACAAAGCATCTCCATTCTCGCCATCATACCGACGCGTAAAAACAATAAATCCGTTCCGAGCAGCAAACAGGAGAACAAAGCGGATAACGCGGAAAATCCGATTCGTTTTAAAATTCCGTAAAAGATCAGAATGGAAACCGCTGCGGTGACAAGAGTAAAAAGTCGAAGCCCTACGATTCCCGGAAAAACGAATTTCATCCAAGTTCCACCGGTTAAAAAATAGAGCGGAGGCATCCATAAAGTGATTTCCTCCATTCCTGGAATCAAACCTTCCAGCACATGCGTTCGTAACGTTCCGAATGCGGCAAAGTCCTGAGAAGGGGAAAAGAAAAGCACCTCGTCCGGCCAAACCGGCGGAAACTCGAGTCGATCGTTGGAGGGAATCCAGATGAAAAAAGTAAGGAAAAGGACCAAAAGAGCCCAAGGGGTTGCTTTTGCAGAGATGGAAGCGAGTGAGTTCCGGGACATAGACCCGAGTGGAAATCCGGGAAGATCCCGGATTTTAGGTTAACGAATCGAGAGCGGAACTTTCTGTTTCGTACACTTCAAACAGATCTAAGAGTTCGACCACATCGAATACTTTTTTTACGGGAGGAGTGATACAACAAAGTTTCAACTTTCTTCCCTGCTTTTCCAATTCCCGGACCATACCTACGAAGATACGAATCCCGGAGGATGAAATGTAAGAAATGTTTTCCAGGTTGATCAAGATATCACCCTGTCCGGATTGAACATCGTCCAGTAGTTTCGCTTCGACTTCGTCTGAATGTCCGATATCCAGTCTACCGTTGAGCGCAACCAGAGTGTGCTTACCGATCTTTTTCGTTTTGATTTCCAAAGATGGCTTCCTTTTGGAGAATTAGGACTAAATTAAGGTTTCGGAACGCGTTTACAACTCATTTTTAAGCCCCGATCTCTAGAATTTCATCCAATGGAAATATTTTTACAGGTTCGGACTTGGAATTTTTCCCGATCAACTTATAGGTCGCGCGTCTTGTTTTAAATCCCAGAAAGTTTGTGATAAATCGGATTGATACACCCGATGCTTCCATTCTTACGGCGATTGTTCTTCTTATTTTAGGAATGTTGACTTCGATTCCCGTTTTTCGTTTTAATTTTTGAAGAAGTTTCTGAATCGTCTTGTGATGCAACTTGCCGTTTCTTCCTCGGAATAAGAATTCTTCCGGTTTTTTGCCCTTTGTTATCGCATAAAAGTCTTTGAACAAACAAAGAGGAACGTCTAAAAGTCTATCTCCTCTCGGTCCGAATCCACGAATTCGTAATATTCTCGTTTCCAAGTTCACGTCCGAACAACGGATCGAAACGAGTTCCTCCGGTTTTAAACCGAACAAAAACAAAAATCGAATCCAGACGTAGTGATCCGGATAGTTCCGGGCGGCATCGATCAGTTTCCGTATTTCCTCATTGGTAAGTACGTTTTTAAAATCTTGAGTTTCCGAATTTTCTTTTTCTAAAGGCATACAAAACCTCCCTTTTCAAATTCGGATTCATAGACCGGAAACGTAAAATAATGCGAACAAAAAAACGGAATCGGCGTCGGGAGTTGTAAATTTTTTAATTTGTACAACATATTTTACGAATATTCAAAATTCATAAAATATTCCGATTCGGAATATTAAGAGCTTGTTGTCCCGAAACCGGAAGAGAAACTGTAATAGTTCCCACAGGTTCGGTTTTGGGACAAGCGATAGAACGCGGCCTACGGTCCCGGAAATGGAGTTTACGCCGAACCCGTAAACCGCGGAACGATCTTTTTAGGATTACGGTTTATAAACGGAAGTTTTCGGGGGATTAAAATTTATAATCGAAGAATTCTCCTATTGTAAGACCCGAATATAAGAACCTGTCCTGAAACCGGGATAGAACCTTGCAGCTGATCTTTCCGATAAAGTAAAATTAGGTTTTGGGAGACGCTGTAAACCGAAATGAAAACCCGAACGAACCGCCTTCGTGCGGCGTGCGCGAAATCGACCGATTGAAACCGAATTGAAATCAGGCCCAACTTCTCGATCGATTCCGTTCCGATTTAATTCGAATACCGCGGATTTTCCGACGAATCAATTCACTTCCACACGATTCAATTCGTCGAGTTCGACCTTCCAAGATTGAACGATCTGTACCATTACGTCCAAAACCGCCGGGTCCGGTGAATCGTAGGAATCGGCCGCAAAAGAGTCTACGGAATCAAATCCTCGAATCTGTACGATGGAATTCTTTTCCATTTTCGCGCGGAACACCTCGAACTCTTCCACGGAATCGTTCGGGGAATTCTTCACATAGTAGGGTTTAACGATGCTCACTCGAAAGCTTTCGATCGGAAGATCCTTCAACGTTTGCAAGAGCCGAAAGGACAACAAAGCGACTTCCAATTTCATTCTTTCCTTATATTCTTTTTGTCCCAAGAAAGTAAGAGCGGAATTTCCACCCACCGCAAGAGTCACACGTACCGAGTCCGTAGTGGTTCCGTCAGGCGAAACTCCCGGAGAAATTTCGATTTCCTTCAGACGATCCCCTAACAGTAGAAAGGAGGATTGCCGGATTTTTTCTTCCACGGGGATTTGATGATCGGTTAATATCTTTTGGACTTGGTCCTTTGCGCTTTGTTTACAAACTGCAGCGAAGAAGAAGATCGAAAGAACGAGCATAGGGTAAAATACCCTATATACAAATTTGAGATTCTTAGGAACTTGTTCTTGTTTTGATAAGTTTTTCCGACATGGTTCGTTCGAGTACAAACGTTCATTTCTCATAAACAAACCTCCTTACTTTCTATTTCAAAAAGAGACTCCTTAATTTTAAGAGATCCATTCGTTTTTGCAAGCTTTTAGCCGATTTTCACCGGTTTAGAAGAATCAAACGATGCTAATACTCGATTCTAAATTCAAATAATTTGATGAACCGACCACCGGTCGGTCGTCTTAATCCGTTATACGGACCCACTCAATGAAGTGATGACCTCGTTTCTTCCCGCTTCCATTTAGGAAAAAAATTATTTCAAATGATTGGCTATTAATTTGCGTTTGCGTTAAAAAGATGTTTCATTTTTTTCCGGACCTAAATAAAAAATGATCCAACGTTAAATTTTTTCTGTAATTTTAATTAGGCGAATCCGTCATAAAGAACTGTATGAAACCGAAAAAAATCTCGAACGACGATCTTGAGTCCCTGGTAACAGGCGTTAAAACACAATCCCTTGAAGCGGTGGGAAATTATCTATATAAAGGATTCAGAATACAGGTTAGTAAATATAATCTGTCAGGCGCTGAAAGAGTTCAACTTTTATATCAAAGAAGAAGAAACAACGGCCTTTGTATCGTATGCGGAACGAAAGTCTCCAAAAAGAACCCTTCCTCCGGCAAACTCTACAGACTTTGCGAACACCATCGCAAGACAATCGACAAGAAAAAGTAATCAACCTTTTCGGAAAACCTGCAGATAATCTTTAAAGGGGGATCTTTTCCTCCGGAGCTTATCTTGCAGGCAAAAAGATTCTTCCTCTTTCCGATTGTTTTGTTCTTACTATGGATTACGCTTTCCGGTTCTTTGTTGTCGGAGGCGAGTCCCCTTCAAGAAACCCAGGCAGAAAACCTATTACGAATCGCGGAAGAAGCCTACAAGGACCGCAAGTTCCATAAGTCGATCGAAGAAATCAAAAGTTTTCTGATTCTTTATCCTTCGAGCAAGTTTAAGAATAAGGCGTATCAAGTCTTAAAGAACAATTACTCGAGACTCGGCCGTCCGGAAAAGGTTCTGGAAATCAATCTGCAGCAATATTCTCAAGAACCCACTTCTTCCCAGGGTTTGAACGCGTTTTTCGAAGCCGGTAAACTCTATCTTGAAATCGGGGAAGAAAACAAGGCACGGGACGTCTTTAAATCCATTTGCACCCAGTCTTTTTCCCGAGAACTCGCCGAAAAAGCCGCTCTGGAACTCTCCGAATGGGAGATTTTAAGCGGTTCCAAGACGGAAATGTCGGAATGCGGAGAAAAGTAGCTCTTTTTTTCGAGATTTGATTCGCAAATTCCGATAATGAAAACAGTTGAACTCTGATTTTCAAAAAAAATACTAACACAACAGCATGTCCACAGGGATCTTCCAAATCGTTAATTTCCAGAAGGGCTCCTACATTATTGTAGAGGGCAAAAAGGACTCTCCTAGCTTCTTTATTATTCGAGAAGGAAAGGTTAAAATCGGTCGGGAAAACCCCGTTGTCGGTGAAGATCCGAATTCTGTTCAAGGTCCGGGAGACTTTTTCGGCGTCGTTGCGGCGATGAGCCAGCACGCGCAGATCGAGTCTGCAGTGGCACTCACCGACGTTTCGGTGATCGAGGTAAGTTACGATCAGTTCGGAACCCTCATTCAAAGAAATACTCCGGTAGCGATGAAAATCATTCGCTACTTCTCCATGAAACTCCGTCAGTTCGACCAGACGATCACTCGTCTAACTTTCCGTTCCGCGGTGGAAGAAGATCCGAACGAGCTTTACAATATCGGTGAAAACTACTTCAACCAGAAGAACAGCCCGCACGCGGCGTATGCTTTCCAGAAATATCTTCAATATCTTCCGAACGGTCCGTTTGCGACTCAAGCCAAGCTGAAACTGCAAACGATGAACCAGCCTATGCAGGCTCCCGCGATCGATCTCACCAAATTCAACCGTATGTATGCGGACAACGAGATGATCTTTTGCGAGCACGAACCCGGTCGAGAACTGTACATCATTCAAAACGGCAAGGTGAAGATCACCAAGATCGTGGATAAGAACGAGGTATTGCTCGCCGTTCTTCAGAACGGGGATATTTTCGGTGAGATGGCGCTTTTGGACAACAAACCGAGATCCGCTTCCGCCATTGCTTGGGGGAACGTTCAACTTCTCGCGATCAACAAAGCGAACTTCGAGGGAATGGTTAAGGCTCAACCTCAGCTCGCAACCCGTCTGATCACCCTTCTTTCGGAAAGAATTTGGACCGCCTACAAGCAACTCGCGAACTTGATGATCAACGATCCTCAAGGAAGAATCGCGGATACTCTTTTGACTCTCGTCGAAAAGAACCGTATCAAGATCGCCCCGAAAGTTTCGTACAACTTCGAAATCGGCACGAAGGACTTAATCAAAATGGTAGGTCTTTCGTATCCGAAGGATGAAAATCTCGTTCTCGATCTTTTGACCAAAAACAAATGGATCAAACTCGACCAGGGAAAACTCAGTTGCACCGACTTGGTCGAACTCGAAAAACTCGTTCATATCTATAGAAAAAAATCCCAGATGGAAAACAAACTCAAGAAGAGGGCGTAATCCGTTACGCGTTCTTTGATCGAGATGCCCTCCTCCGATTCCGATTCTTCGAAAAATTCCTCCGGTTCGATTTCCGCAAAGTCCCGAAAGTCCCGCGCCGTCAAACAATCTTCGCGTGTTTTGTCGGAACCTTTAAAGAATAAAAAGAACGGCAAGTCGAAAGATTCTTCTGTTTCGACTTACGCAAAATCGGAGGACAGAGACATTCGGCTTCAAAAAGCGACCGATTGGCTTCGTAAACAAGATTCGATCACGAAGAAGCTGATCGACGGCGTCGGGCCATGTCAACTTAGAACGATCGGAACTCCGTATCAAGTTTTGATCAAATCCGTCTTAGGACAACAGCTATCGACCAAGGTGGCTCTTACGTTCGAACGCCGTCTGATCGCGCTTGCGGGAGGAAAGAAACTTCCTTCCCCCGAGCAGATATTAGAAATTCCGAATACGGCTATGAGAAAGATCGGAGTTTCTCAGGCAAAAACCGAAACAATCAAACGGGTCGCCGAATCTTATTCCACCAAGGAAATCACGGATGCAAAACTTCGTAAATTAGAAGATTCGAATGTGTTGGATCTGCTTTGTTCCTTGAAGGGCGTCGGACCTTGGACTGCCGAGATGGTATTGATCTTCGCTTTGGATCGTTGGGATCACTTTTCGATCAACGATTTGATTCTGCGTAAATCCGTGGAAAAACACTACGGAATTTCAAAGGACAATAAAAAAGAAATCATTCACTCTCTGAAGAAATATTCTCCGTATCGAACGATTCTTTCGTGGTATCTTTGGGCCGATGTGGACGGCGGAGAGGGCTGGTAGGAACTGCGGTCCAAAAAGGAAACGATTAGAACCTAACTTTGTAAGAGTTCCCACAGATTTTGGCAAAGAAAATCAACTTGCGTATTTCAAAATTTTCTGATAAAGGGAGAGTTCGTGAACAGTGTCGTTAAAGTTTCGCACAAATGAGAACTTGCGAGAGCTTCTCCTACTGCCCTCAGGGAAGGTTTTTCTTTTTTGAATTTGTTTGGTTACAATCTCCATCGGCAGGGGAGCCTTCTCGTTTACTCGTAAACGTGCGAAAAAGTTAGGGCGTTATCTTGCTCAAAACATCTCAAAAGGACGTTTTTCAATAACTCTAAATATTTCCTCAATGTTTTTGTTGTTCGGTTGATTGAGGAACTCCCGAAATGAGTCTAAAGGAATGACATGTTCGCTACTATAAGAACTAAAGAAATCGCCGAAAGATGTTCGGATCGTATATAATAAATAATCAAACAATTTATTTTTTTCATCCACTTCGGATAAATTTGCGATCGTGATATGAAATTCTTTTTGTAGTTTGTAACTCAAAAAATGTCCTAAAGGACTAATGTAAAACAAGTTCTCATCGTCGGAGGGGTCCGTTAATTGCAGAGCACGCTCTAATTTTAAGAGACCGACCTTTGTAAAATAATGAATTTCGAATGATAGGATTTTACGATATAAAATATTGTTATGTAAACCGTTCAGAAATCGGTACATAAACGAATATTGCATATATTGAAAGTAAGCGTCACCGAGCATACTTTGTAAATCCTGTCCGTTGAAGGCAGTTGCAAATCCACGAATTTTACCTTGATAACGAATCGCCCATTCGTGCATAAGCGTGATGGAAATTTTGGATCTTTCTTGTGCGAGAAGTTTTAAGTTCCCCTGAACTTCAGAGCTGGAAGTTCCAATCAATAAATCTATCCTATCCCGGGCCCTGGAATAACGAAGTTCTTCGGGAGTTTGTAAACGCTTCTTTGTCACTCGCCGGAACGAATGAACTTACGCACGGATTGCGCTTTCAGGTCTCGTTCAATTGCTGCATCAAGTTCAGGAGTTTCTTGGAGAAGAAAATAAGGATTATAACGAGGAGCACTATTTTTTTCTCTGGATATAGCTTTATCTATACCTTTGTTTACCCGATCGGCGTCATATTTAAAGTTATCCAGAAAATTCTCAGCCATATTTACAGTGTAAAATTTTACCTTTTAGAACTTCAAGAATTTCGATTTTTTTAGCAAGAATAATACTATGAGACATATTTTTTCAATTCTTTTCTAAAAGACTTCTTCCAAATTTAATATGAATATCGTTAAGATCGAAAAAAGCATATACCGAAAAATGCAAAAATACAAGCGTCAAACTGCTTGTGATCGGAGCGAAAATTCCGAACCGAAAAAAATTTTGGTTATAGAATCGAGTTTGCGAGGATTAGAGCATTCTGTTTCGACCTATAGAAGAAACTTTGAGTTCCAGCGCGATCGCGAGCCTTTTCACAAAAACGTTCTGCGAATGAATCGCCCCGCGTCAGAGATGCGAAGCGTGCGCAGCAGCCGTCTCCGAAGGAGACGGCCGAAAGCGTTAGCTGGAGCGCGAAGCAAGCTCGGTCTTCGCGCCAGCGAAGAGACGCCCAAAACGCCTTCGCCTACTTGCAAAAACTTGAATCTACTTCTTAAAGTTTGATTCCGACCAATTCGCAATCAGCTTTGGTCATGATCTTGACGAGCTCTTCGAATTTTACTTTCGGTTCCCAGCCCAGCTTTTTCTTCGCTTTTGCAGGATCACCGATGAGAATGTCCACCTCGGTCGGTCTGTAAAATTTCGGGTTCACTTCCACAAGAAGCTGACCGGACTTCGCGTCGAATCCTTTTTCGGAATCGCCTTTTCCGTCCCAGCGAACTTGAACTCCCGCACATCCGAATGACTTCTCCACGAATTCCCTTACCGTATGAGTTTCGTTCGTAGCGACGACGTAATCATCCGCGTCGGGTTGTTGCAACATCATCCACATCATTTCGACGTAGTCCGGTGCGTATCCCCAATCTCTCTTTGCGTCCATGTTCCCGAGTTGGATCGGTCCGCCTTTTTTCGCGAGAAGGTTGGCGACTCCGATTGTGATTTTTCTCGTTACGAATCCTTCTCCGCGGCGTGGTGATTCGTGATTGAATAATATTCCGTTGGATGCGTGGATCCCGAACGCTTCTCTGTAGTTTACGACCGCCCAATAGGCATAAAGTTTTGCCACCGCATACGGTGATCTCGGATAGAACGGGGTCGCTTCGGTTTGCGGAATCGCTTGCACCTTTCCATACAACTCGGATGTGGATGCTTGATAAAAACGGCTTTTGACTCCGATCTGTTTGATCGCGTCTAAAATTCTCAGTGTTCCAACCGCGTCGGCTTCCGCCGTATATTCGGGAACTTCGAAGGAAACTCCCACGTGCGATTGCGCCGCGAGATTGTAGATTTCGTCCGGATTCACTTTTTCCAGAATCCGATTTAAGTTACTCGAATCGGTTAAGTCACCATAATGCAGAACGAGATTGGAGTTTCCGCGGAGATGTTCGATTCTCGCACGATTGAACATGCTGGATCTTCTGACGATCCCGTGAACTTGATACCCCTTCTCCAGGAGAAACTCCGTTAGATAGGATCCATCCTGTCCGGTGATCCCAGTTATGAGTGCTTTTTTCATCTTCAGACCAGAAAAACCCAAAAACCGGATCTGGCAAGAAAGTTTAATGCCTGATTCTCAGACGAAAAGCCGTTTAAACCCGGCTGTGAACCCAATCCTTTCTGCGAAATCGAACCACGAATACGAACGCAAGAACACCAACCCAAGCCACGATTCCCGACCACAATCCGGTCGATCCCATTTTGAGATAAATTCCCATAAAGTACGCGGAAGGTAAAAACACCAGATAAGAAGCGGCCGTATACGCACGAAACACGAAGTCCTGCAATCCCGCACCTCGAAGCGCACAGGCAATCACCATATGATACGCGTCCACGATCTGAATGACTCCTAAGATCACCAGCGGAGAATAAGCTTCCTGAATCAGTTCCTCATCTTTGGTATAAAAGGATAACATTTCCTTTCCCCAGAGAATAAAAATCAATCCCATGCTTCCCATCACACACGCGGCAAAGAACGCGGAACGAAACGCTCCGTGATACGCGAGTTTCGGTTTTCCCGCTCCTAAGGCCTGACCCAAAATCGTAGTCGCCGCGATTCCGAACGCATAACCCGGAAGAAACGATAAACTCAACGTGCTAAAAAGCATATTCGTAACCGCTAATGCAGTCGTTCCCACTACGGTCGCAAACTCGATAAAGATCATAAAGGAAACGTTGTTGAGAAGTTCCGCAAGCGCGGGTGCGGTGCTCGCTTTTAAAATTTCGCGGAAATGATCCCAACTAAAACCCCAAGATACGCCCGCAAAATATTTTCCGAGACTTTTCGAGTAGAAGTAAAACGGAAACGCGATCAGACCCGCTCCTCCCGCCAAGGAAGAAGCGATTGCCGCACCTTTGACTCCCATCGCTTCGAATCCTAGATTCCCGTAGATCAACACCCAGTTTAAGAATATATTCGCAAAACATGTTATAATCATGGAGGCAAGTCCGGCGGTCGTGATCCCCAGCCCGTCCGTAAACGCTCTTGTCGTAAACAGTAAAAAGAAGAATACGGTTCCGAGAAAACGAAAATAAAGGTAATCGCTCGACAAACCTCGGACAATCTCATCCTTATTGAGCAACTTCATCAACCAATCGCTGCCGTACGCGCCGCCGATCGACAAAAGTCCTCCGAATACGAAAACGATATATAAGGTCGTAACTCCGATCCTTCCGATTTCGGAATCGTTCTTTTCTCCGAATCGTCTCGCGATGATGACCTGAATCCCCATCGCAAATCCCATAAGAAACGCAAGCACCGTAAAGTGCGCGATTCCTCCGATCCCGATCGCGGCGATCGAATTTTTTCCGAGCCTTCCGACCATCATCGTATCGGTCACCCAAACCACGGTTTGACTGAGCATCCCGAACACGACGGGCACAGCAAGTTTTAAGATCATCGAGTTCAAAAGACTCGGGCGAATGTTTCTGTAAAAAGTATGAGCTAAATGATGAAGAGTTCTCACGGTTCTCCCAGAATTTTATTCCGAAACAAGATGACCATCCATTTTCAAAAAAAACTTTCTTCCACGTTAGAGATCTTCAAACTCGGACGAAACCGAATCGTCATTTTGTCGCGGCGAGAATTTCGGAAAACGAAGAATGGAAAACGATACGGACACAAAAATTCTTATAACGTCATGAAACGATACGCGGATCTTCACAATCATCTCTACGGTTCGATCACTTCCGAATTTCTGTACGAAATGGGAAAGTCCAACCCTTCCCCGCGTTGGGAAATTTTTACGAATTCATATCAACAATGTTTCGGTAAAAAGATTTCAACGGAAACCTTCTTTGAGGATTACAAAAACCCGGAGGATTTCCGCAAACTCTATCAATTCAATCACAAAGGACCGTTTCCCGAATTTCAGGCCAAGTTCAATCTCATCATCGCGCTTTCCAAATTCAATCCGGAAGAAGTCGCGTTAGTCGCCACACGAGTCGTTCTAGATCAATTTTCCCAGGGAGTCGTCTACGGAGAATATAGAATCATGTATTCTCCCTTGGATACGGAACAGGGAATCTACGACAAGACCCTCGCTGCCTGCGAAGGTTTGGCCCGCGCCGAGCAGGAAACGAACGGCCAAGCGATCGGACGGCTCGCCGTTTCTCTTCATCGGGAAGGAGACGTCTTTCGGGAATATTCTCTCTTAAAAGGGTTCATGGAAAAAAATTCCCTCATCGCGGAATATCTAACCGGATTAGATTTTTGTTATATTGAGGAAGGTTTCCCGCCCAAGCACAAACGAAAGTTTTTCGAGGAAGTCAACAAAGACAATCGAGCCGAAACGGACAAAGCGCTCGCGATTCTGTATCACGTGGGGGAAAGTTTTCAGGATAAGTCCATTCTTTCCGCGTGCCGCTGGGTTTTGGAATCCGCGGAATGGGGAGCACATCGTCTCGGTCACGCGATCGCGCTCGGGCTTCATCCTTCCGAAAAAAAGAACGTTCCGATTCTTGAGTCGAAAGAGGAAAGACTCGATCAACTCCGATTCTATTACGATCGAAGGGAAGAACTGGATTCTTTCTTGGAACTTCCTTCGAGAGAAAAGATCGGAAATGAAATCGACGCTCTCAAACATAAGGAAACCGTCTCCTTGCAATTCGATTCTTCTTATTCCGAAGAATGTCTCGGCTTTCAAAATTATTGTATGTCGAAAATAAATACGACGAACGCGGTCATCGAAAGCTGTCCGAGTTCGAACGAATACATCGGAATGGTTTCCAATCCGGAGTCGCATCCGATTCTCCGCTTTGCTAAGAATCAAATGAAATTCACGATCTCCACGGACGATCCCGGAATCTTCGGAACCACGATCGATGAGGAATATTCCAAGGCCGCAAAGATCGGTCTCGACGAGGAAACGCTCGAAGCCGTGAGACAGAATTCGTTTCTTTATACTTCCGAAATTCTCAGCGGAAGAAAATCGGCGTTTTAATCCGCATTAAAAATTCTTGCATCGACTTGCCCACGAGAGATTGTAGAAGAAAGGCCATGCCCAGTTTGCAGGAAATCGCCAAGAAGCCGAATTTATTCGTAAAGTTTCGAAATTTTGCGGCGGTTCTTCTTATATTTTCGTTCCTGCATCCGCATTCTTTGTTTTCCCAAAGCCAAACCGACTTTGCGGACCCTTATGATTTTAATTTGAGAAATTATAAGGATTCTTCTCCGAGCAGGGACGGTTATCAGGAATATACCCTTCCTCCTAAATTCAAAAAACCGGTTTTAGTTTCTCCGAAGAACGCCCAGGTTCCGTTCGAACCTCCGTTTTCCGCGACGGGCGGTTTACGAAGAACGACCAATCCGAACGTGGAACGAGGCCAGGAAAATCTCATCAATCCCTTAACGGGAGAAATCAACGTAGAGGCGATTCTTCAAAGGCAAGCGCAGCAGGCCGATCGTAAAAAAAGACAGAATCAAATCCACGAAGAAGAGAAATATACAGAGACCACCTTCCGCCGTTTTTCGATCATCTTCTTTATGACGCTTCCGATCACATTAGGACTCGGTTATGCGATCGCATCCGCCGCAAAAGTCAACGGAGTTCATAAATTTCAGAAAACGTTCGGCGGTTCGGTATTTATCGGAGTTTTCGGAACAAGCCTCGCGTTCGCAAACGCTTGGCACGATATGAAAGAATACGAATCCATGAAAAAGGAGAATCAACCCGAATCTCCTCCGGTCGAACCTACTTCCGCGGATTCTCTTGGTTTCGGAAATGCGGCTCCGATTCCGATCGCGGGCTCCTCGCCGTTTCCGGGAAGAGAATACAAGATCGACATTTCCCTGTTCAACGTCAGCTTCTAATGCCTTCTCCTCAGGAAACTAAATTCAGTTTCTGGAATATACGACGCGAGGCCGCACTTTTTTATCAATCCAAGATCCATCCGATATTACGAATCTATTATTCGATCTGCGGCCTTCTTTCCCTTTGTCTCTTGATTTTAATCTACGGATTTTATTATCCGCACGAGTGGACGCATTGGATTCGTTTGCTCGTAAACGGAATCGTAATTTCCCTCGTCGTCTACGAAGCCCTTTCGTTTCTTTTCGCGATCGGAAATCTTCTTGATTATTTAAAAACGCATATCACCGAAGCGGTCGTCGTGTTTCTGCTCGTCTTTCAGGAGATCATCAGCAAGGAAATCTACGAACTACTTACCTTGAATTCGTTGAGCGGAGAAGACGCGAGTTTGGCCTTCTTATCCTTGAGTCAAATTTTTCTGTTGTTCAGCAACTTCTCCCGTTTGATCCGAAAAACGGATTTGTTGATTTACAGACAAATCAGTCCTTCGCTCGTCATCACCGGCAGTTTCGGAATTTTGATTCTGCTCGGAACGCTTGCTTTGTCCGCACCGAGAGCGCAAGTAACTCCGATCGCTCTCGTCGACGTTTTCTTTACCGTCGTAAGCGCGGTTTGTGTGACGGGTCTCAGCACGATCGCGGTCGCTTCCCAACTTACGGGAACGGGACAAACGATTCTCATGGTTTTGATTCAGATCGGCGGTTTGGGTTTGATGACGCTCACTGTTTTCTTTGCGATCTTTTTAGCGGGACAAGTCAGCGTTACGAACAAACTTCTCATCAAGGATTTGTTCAGCCAGGAAACCGTGGGAAGGGCTTCGTTCGTATTAAAACAAGTGGCGGTCCAGACGTTTCTCATCGAAGCGTTCGGAGCTTTGTTGATTTTTCTTTGGTATCCCGAAACAAACGAAACGAATTTAAAAAGCAGAATCTTCTCTTCCTTGTTTCATTCCGTGAGTTCGTTTTGCAACGCGGGTTTTTCGATCTTTCCATCCGGATTCGAAACGGAATGGATGTCGCATCAGAGGATGTTTCTCTCCGTCGTGATGATCTTGATCGTGTTAGGCGGACTCGGTTTTCCGACGGTGCATCATTTGATTTACTGGACGTTGCAACGGGAGAATTCTCCGCAAAGAATGGAACTCGGCGCCAAGCTGATCCTGACCGTTTCCGCGGCGTTGATCGTCTTAGGGACGGTTTCCTATTTCATCCTTGAATCGAAACTCACACTCGCCGGTCTGAATCCCTCGGACCGATGGTTTCATTCCCTTTTTTATTCGATCAGCACGAGAACGGCCGGCTTCAATACATTAAGTATTTCTAAAATGGGAATTCCGATGGTTTTCGTTTCTCTCTTTTTGATGTGGGTCGGCGCGTCGCCCAACGGAACCGGAGGCGGAATCAAAACGACGACGCTCGCCGTTTCAACATTGCATCTTTTCAATCACATCCGAGGAAAGGAAGAGTTGGAGATTTTCGGAAGGAGAGTTTCCTCCGGTTCGATCGCTAGAGCGTCGGCCGGGATTTTAGTTTCCCTGTTTCTGATTTTTTTCGGAATCTTCTTTTTGACTTTGACTGAAAATTTCGAGTTCATCGATCTTTGTTACGAAGTCGTATCCGCGTTCGGAACCGTGGGTCTTTCGAGAGGAATCACTCCCTCATTGACTTCTCCTGGAAAGATTCTGATCTGCTTGATGATGTTCGGCGGAAGGGTCGGAATGCTGACCATCTTGATCGCGTTCGTTCCGAAAGAAAAAAAATCCGGTCTTCGATATCCGGAAGAATCGATTATCGTTGGATAACGGGAGGAGTTTGTGGCAACCAAAAAGAAAACTCATAAAAAAAGAATCGCAGTCATCGGCTTGGGAGAATTCGGTAAAGCCCTCGTCGTCTATCTCAACGAGAACGGTCACGAAGTCACAGCGATCGACAAGGACATCAAGGTAATAGAGGAAATCAAAGACCACTGCGCTCTCGCGGTTTGCGTCGACACAAGCAGCAAATCCTCTTTGGAGGAATTGGATCTGGAAGACATGGACGAAATCGTAGTCTCGCTTGCGGAGAATTTCGAAGCGCTGATAACGACCGCTTATCATCTCAAAGAGATGAAATTGGAATCGCTTCATGTCCGTTATCATTCCGAAGTGAACCGTAAAATTCTTCAGATGATCGGAATCGAAAATCTATTCAACCCGGAAGAAAGAGCGGCAGCATCGATGGCCGAACAGCTCAGCTATCAGGGCGTAAAAAAGGCGACTTTGTTAAGCGAAGAATACAGTCTTTTTGAAGTGGAGATTTCCCCTCTTTTATACGGAAAAAAACTGAAGGACTTGAATCTCCGGGAAAAATTCCGGCTCAATCTCGTCGCGGTGCGAAAAGCCGAAACGGACGAAGAAGATTCTGCGAACCGGGAAGGCGTCGTGTTTCTTCCCGATTCGCAAACCGTATTTCGGGAAAAGGAAGTGTTGATTCTTTTCGGAACCTCCGAAAGCATCAAACGATTTACGAGCGCTTATCCCATCGGATAAGGAATCTCTTTGGAAACCTCGTCGATCTTTTTTAAAACGTCTTCCGTTAATACGACATTCTGAGCCTTCAAACTTTCCTCGAGCTGCTCGACCGTGTTCGCGCCTATGATCGTCGAGGCTACGTAGTCGTGTTGTTTGGACCACGCGACCGCAAGAACCGTCGGCGACATCCCCGCTTCTTCCGCGATCTTTATGAGTTTTGCCGTGGAAGCCAAGGTTCCTTCGTTTAAAAAACGGTGGGCCATCTTTCTTTGTCTTTCACCCGCGGCGAGATAACGGCTGAACCTCGCGTTCTGCGGAGGATTGGGAGAATTGTATTTTCCGGTCAGCACCCCGCCCGCAAGAGGAGAATACGGAAGAAGACTTACGCCTTCCCGTCTACAGATGTCGGCTAACGCGTCCTCGAATCTTCGGTTTAATATGCTGAAATTATTCTGAATGGAATCATACCGCGCAAAGCCGAATTTTTCGGAAACGGCGAGACTCTTCATCATCCCCCACGGGGTTTCGTTGCTGTTCCCGATGTAACGAACCTTCCCTTCGCGCACAAGTTCGGTGAGAACGTCGAGCGTTTCTTCGTAGCCGAAATCGGAATCGGGCCAATGAGTCTGATACAGATCCACGTAATCCGTTCCGAGACGATGAAGACTTCCTTCGATCGCAACTCTGATATTTCTACGATCGAGCGCAGTCTTCCCTTCGCGAACCGGAGGAACAAACCAGCCGTGTCCCGGTCCGCATACTTTCGTCGCGATCAGGATCGAGTCTCTTCGTTTGGTCTTAAGCCATTTGCCGAAAATCCTTTCCGTCTCATGCACATAACTCGCATCAGGCGGAACGGGATAAATTTCGGCGGTATCGTAAAAATCGATCCCCGCGTCAAAGGCCCGGTCTAAAATCCGAAAGGCTTCCGCTTCGTCGCAAGTGGAACCGAAGCTCATCGTGCCCATACAGATTTCCGAAACCACCATTCCCGATTTGCCCAGTCTTCTTTTTTTCAAATTGTTCCCCCTATAGACAAAGGCCAAGAATCGCGTTTTAGCGCCGAAACGCAATCGGAAACGACCTTTAAAAAGTTACGGATTTTGAACGCGAAGTAAAGTCCTTCAGAACTTTCGCATACGTTTCCGTTTAGACTTCGGATTAAAGAATTGATTTCTTTTTATCAGATGAAAATATCGAGTCCCCGAACGGTTTTTTTGCTATTTTGAAATTCGATGTAGTGTAGAATCCTCGTTAGACCTTTATTCTAAAATTCGACTCGTGCGAGGTGCGGCGTTTGGATAAGGAATCTCTTTACGATCATGAGAAGTATGAAGAACTCATGCCCTCGTATCTCTATTTGAAAAACGAAGCCGACGCGACGGATCAGGAAGCCATTTTTTTAAGCCCGAAAGAAGTGGAGATTCTTTATCAGATTCGGAATCATACCACGTTGGAAGGTTTCTTCAGCGGAAAGATTCTGAAGATATGGAGGGACGAAGGTTCCAAACCGATCTACGTCAACACGCTGAAAAAACTCTCGGATGAAAATCTCATCTTCGTATTTCCTGAATTCAAATTCCTGCCGGAAACGAGCCAACTCACCGTATGTCTTTGTCTCGTCTCCGAAAAGGAGTTCAAAAATTCGAACCGAGAAAACCTCAAAGAAATTTATCTCAACAGCCTGAGTAAATCCGCCTTCGCGATTCAAAACTATATTCTCGGCTGCGAGCCGTTTCAAATCAGCGAACTCATTTCGATCTTCGAATATCTGATTTCCGGGACCGCGGCGGGAACGTTCGTAAAGGAATCCTTCAGCATCAAAAAATGGATTCAAACGTTCACGTTCAGCGAACTTCTGAAAGAGGAAACGATCGCCGATTCGATCCAATTCATTCTGGAAAACATTCAAGAAGGCGAATATATCGCCGTCACAAAAACGACGGGATTGTTCCACGTTAGCGACGAACTTTCCGCGAAAGCGTTCGAAATCCTGAAAGGATATTATCTCAACCAATTTTCCAAACGTCTGAAAGAACGTTTCCCTGCGGCCTGGAGTTTGGTTCTCGAATATAGAAAGGGAATCGTGATCGACGTAAATCACAGCGGACCGATTTCGGGAATCGAGGAAAAATTCGTTTCGGACGAACTGAAAATCATCCGCGAAAACCTAAACGATCTAATTCCGGAATCGTTTAAAGATTTTCTAATATTGGCGAATTACATCGCGCAAAAACACGATCGGGAAAGGAATCTGCGCGCGTCCGCCGAGGAACTAAAGTCGATCAAGATGCTCAAAACGATGATGTCGATGAAAAACCAGACCTTATCGCAATTCGTCACGATCAATCTCGACGAGGATCGTGAATTTTCCTATTCGATCGTGGACAATCTCAAACGTGACCCGGATTGTATCTCCTGCGATTGGTACGAAAAAGGGAAAAAGATCGCGTGCCTTTGTAATAAAAAGGAGGACACGATCCTTTCTTTGATTCAACTGATGATTGAGAAATATTCGTTCAAAACGGAACTCATTAAGAATTTCTTATATCTTTTGAAAAAGGAAAAAAGCGCGTTGGGACAACTCTACGCGAATCCGGATTTCAAATCCGCTCTTAACAAACTGAAATATTCCTGTTACAGGGAAAATCTTTCGTGGTTTTCCAAGGTGTTGAGCTTTTTAGGAGTGTACGGACTGTTGGAAAGTTCTCTCGAACACGAAGAATCCATCACACAATTCGAACAACTCAGCCGCGAAATCGCTTATAAGGAAAACCGCAGAAAACAATTGGAAAAAATCCGGGCCGAATGGCTGAGCGAAACCGAAGTCGAATTGGAAAACGCGGTAACGGAGGTTGTGTCGAATCCGAAATCCAAACCGAGATCGCGTTAGACGAAACTGTAGCTTACTTCTTGATTTCGAACGTTCTAAAATTGCCTTTCGGATCTTCCCAAGTGATGAGCGCTTCTTTCACCTCGGAACCTTTCGGTCCTCTTTGAATCGCCTTAAAAAGGTCTTCGATAAACATCTTGTCGCCTTCGACGACGGTTTCGACTTCTCCGCCCGGAAGATTCTGCGTAAAACCGCTGAGTCTGCATTCCTGCGCTCTCTGAAGAATGTAATAACGGAACCCGACGCCTTGCACTTTACCGCGCGCGAGAATCTTCGCCCTTGAATTATTTTTGGATCCCATCGATCATTCCTCCGTTTTGCTCTCCAAGTTCACCATCCACGCCGAAAAATCCCTAAAAAAATTCCAAAGAATTTCCTTCACGGATTCTTCCGCTTCCCAATCTTCCAAAGCCTTCCGATAACAAGCAAGCCAGACTCGTCTAGCCTTTTCATCGATCGGAAACGGAAGATGTCTCGCTCGCATTCTCGGCGGTCCGTAGTTCTGGGAATACAACGGAGGACCGCCCGTTACTTGAATCAAAAAATCGGCGGATTTGATTTTACTCTCTTCCAGATTTTCGGGAAACATAAAAGCGATTTGGCTCGACGGAATTTGATCGTAAAAATCGGAAACGAGTCTGCGTAGACCATTCTCCCCTGCGGAAGCGAAAACCGTTTGTAGACCGGGAATCGGACCGGGCGGACCGCTCGGCGGAATAAAAAGAGGAGGTTCTTCCATTAGGATGCCGTTCCTGTTTTTCCGAGAAAGGTTCGAATCTTAGGCCCAAAGTCATTTACAATTTTATAATATACGTCTTTTTTGAACGGCACGACGGTCTCCAGAGTCTTTTCGATCGGTATAAACCGAACCGTTTCAAATTCCCTTTCATGAACGTCCAGATCGCATTGATTGGCTTCTCCGTCCCAATGAATGAGAAACCATTTCTGAAGCTGTCCTCTGTATTTCTGAAGATGACGGTTGAGAGGAAGGTTTTCGGGAAAGTCATACGGAATCCATTCCGGATATTCGGATACGATTTTACCGGTGTCGATTCCGACTTCTTCATACAATTCCCTCAGAGCGGCCGTCGTGGGATCTTCCTCTTCGTCGATTCCGCCTTGAGGAAACTGCCAAGAGCCTAAAAAATTCAGTCTCTCACCGACCAAAACCTCTCCGCGAGAATTGAACACGACCATCCCGACGTTCTTTCTGTAGGGCTTTTCCATACGAATAGGCTTCCGGTCCGGCTTTGAAAAGACAAGAAGTTTATGATTGGAATTCAGTTGCAAATTTTATACTCTCTTGGGAATCATACACATAACATCCTTGTCTTCTTAGGAGTTTGAGTCTCAACAATGCAGTTACGTAAAAAGTCTTCTCGTTCCCGTATCTTTAAAGAAAAGGACTTCGATATCAAAGCGTCTTCGATTCCTGGAATCGGCATGGGACTCTTCCCCAAAGAGAACGTCAACAAAGGCGATACGATCGGTTATTATACCGGAAGAATTCTTTCGGATAAAATCGCGAACTCATCCAAATACTGCGAATCGAAGTATTTACTCTGGATCTGCAAGGACTATTGGATCTATGGAGAAGGCAAAGAAAGCAATTATACCCGCTTTATGAATCACAGCTCCAAACCGAACGTTAAGTTAGTCGTATCGGTTCGCTGGAAGACCGCAAGATTCGAGGCGATCCGCAAAATCAAAGCGGGCGAAGAATTGTTCTTCGATTACGGAGACGAATACTGGATCAACACGGACATAGATCCTGTGGAAAGAAACTGAATTCTCCCTTTAAACGGAAGCGGCGGTCTTGGACGCCGCATGTTTGAAAAAAAACGCAAACCCTCCCAAAAGACTCCACAGCGCGGGCAATGTTTTTAAAGTAATGCCGATATCTCCGTGAGAGATCAAAGGCGTTAAAACCAGCTTGGATCGATTCCTCGGAAGATCCCTTTCCAACAATCGTTCCAAAATCAAAGAAGACTCCGAAGCGGGAACCACGTTATCCCTCACGCCGTGGATCAAAGCGACATGCGCTCTTAAATCCTCGAGTTTGTTGTAAACCTGAAGATCCTGAAGAAACGAACGGAACGGTCCCGCGTTACGAAGGATCCGATTCCAAATCTCGGAGCGATATTCACGATCCTCTTTGAGTTTGATAAAGATTTCTCTGTTATCCGGTTTCATCGTTTCTAAAACCTTGGGAAGTTCCGGAGAATCCCGGAGAATACTTCCGTCCATGATACTAGCGTGCAACGCCTTGCGGACTTCTTCGTTTTCACCGATTCCGAAATGAACGAAGTTCCACAGAAGAATCATTCTTCCGTACTCGTCCGAATCTTCCGCGGACATCAGATAATCGAGAGTCGTTTGTACGTTTCCATACGCGCCGATCGTGCAGATGGATTTGACTCTTTGTCCCACGTCCGGTTCCGCCGCTGCGATCAAACCCATGCTCGCGGAAAATGAAGGCGCGAACAAAGAAATTCTCCCGTCCGGACAAAACGTAGGATCGGAGGATATGGTAAGAATCAATCCCTTGATCTTTTCGATGCTTTCGAGTTTGATCTTGAATTCGCTGATCTCCTGCATCTGCGGAGAAAACACGAGAAAGCCGCAAGAAGCCATTCCTCGACAAACGGCTTTAAACCGAGGATCTTGATTTCCAAGATACGCCATTCCGTTTACGGCGAGGATCGTTCCTTTCGTCGTCGTTTTGTTTTCGGGAAAAAATTTTAGAATTCCCACGGTTTCGTTTCCGACGGTCAGCTGCAGCTCTTCTTCGAGAATTCCTTTTGTTGCATCATTGCGTGTGTTGAGTGCGAATTTGATCGCGGAGAAAAAGTTTTTCATAACGAAGACGTTGTTCCTTAAATGTAAAATCTGACGGATTTGTATTGGTTTGCGATTACGGAACGATTACAATTCAGCTTTGAGCGGAGAATTTATCGTTTCGTAGATAGATCCCGACAGATCCCGGCGCTTTACGGTCCCTTGCGACGATTTAACCCGCCGCCCGGGACCGAAGGGATCGTAGTACAATTGGAATGTGGGAACTCCTTCACTTTCAGAAAGTTTAACTGTTTCAATCTGTGGGAACTCTTACAACTCCGATATTTTACAGTACAAACAATGTGGGAACTACCACATTCTTTCAAAAACCTTTCTTGACCAACCGCCGCATTTGTTTCGGGAAATTCGTAAAAAGTCCGTTCGCGCCTCTTCCTAAAAACCGTTTCATTTCCGAGACCTCGTTGACCGTATAAACGACGCTCAGGAAATTTTTTTCCGAGATGCGGCGGAGATTCTCCTCGGTCGCTTCCTCAGCGGAAGGGTGAATGCTCCAAGCGCGAATCGTTTGCGCAAACTCGATCGCCTCTTCCACGTTGCCGCTTTCGTCTCCCACAAGAACGCCTAACTTGATCCGCGGATCGAGATTGCGGATTCTTTCCAAACATTCCCAGGAAAAGGAAGAGATCACGATTCGATCCGAAACTTGAAACGTTCGAATCAAATTCAAGACCTTCGTCTCGATCGAGTTTTCGTTTACGGAAGAATCCATCGCAGTCGATTTGATTTCGACGTTCAGATCCGTCTTTGATTTCCGGATCAACCGAAGAACGTCGCTTAACAATGGAATCGTTTCCTTCTTAAACTTCCGCGAAAACCAGGAACCGGCGTCCAAGTTCGTTAAAATCTCCGCTTCAAAGTTGCGAACGTTTCCCACGAGTTTTGTGGTTCGATCCAGATCGTCGTCGTGAATGACAACAACTTCCCGATCTTCCGAAAGGGTAACGTCCAACTCGATGAGATCGGCTTTTGCATCGATCGCCTTTTTAAAAGCGATCATCGTGTTTTCGGGAAATTCTCCGCTAAAGCCGCGATGCGCGAATACGAGCGGAGCTTTCAGATCGTTCTTATCTTTTATTCTTTCGATCATAATTTCAGAACGCGAATCCCACCGAAAAATCGACGCCCGCGTCATACGCTCTTCCCGCGTGATCTCGTTTGATTTCTTCCTTTCGAATCCAATAATCCGCGACGGAAACGGACCGATTCGCAATATCCAAAGTTTCGATCGTTACGTTTTTATGATACGGCCCGAACGCTCGCAAAAGAACTTCGAATCCGAAAAAGAATCCCGATTCGAGTTGATGACGGATTCCCAAACCGGTTCCCGCGTAATAACGGGGACCGTAATCCAGATTGATTCTTTCCGAACGATAGGATTGGACGCCGGTCGTATCGATAAACTGATCGTATCTAGTATTTCTAAAGTATTCTCCCCCGATCGCGATCGGAATATAAACGGAAGAATCCGCGATGAAGTAGTTCAAAAAAATTCCGCCTCCCGCCGTCTTCCATTCGCGGTCGGATTGTCTCGCAATTCCGTAATTTATAATATACGAATATCTCGAATCGTAATCTCCGTTTGTTTTATGTAAGTTCTGATAGTATTGAACTCCGATCGTGACGTTCTTCCAAGCGTTCCAACCGAGAATCGTCGATCCGTATCCCGGAAAATAAATTCCTCCCAAAAAGAATTTTCGTTTCATTCGAATTTCTTTTTGCGTAAGGCCGGGGCCCGCTTGCGGTTGATCGGACGCATTCGGATTGAAACGCAAATCCGGATTCTTCCCTTGGTTTTGTTCGTGCGGATCGTTTTGCGGAACCGGAACGACGTTTTGCGAAAATACATCCGAAGCGAATATTAGAAAAAGCGCAAAAATGAGAACGTGAAATGGGTAATCGGAATCGGCTCTTTGCATAGGACAAAAAGTGTATCGAAAGGAAGTCGGTTGTCAAGAGAAAGGAAAAAAGAAAGGGTTCAGGCGGGTGTTCCCCGCCCGAGAGGGAAAGATAGGATTCTAATTATTTAGAAGCCGGAGCTTTACCGGAAGTGGTTGTTTTGATCGCTTCAGCCACTTCGTTAATTTTTGCTTTTACAGCTTCGATTTGGCCTTCAGGGATTTTGTTTTTGATCTCTTCGGTGATTTTGTTGTAGTTCTCGATGATCTTAGCTCTGGTCTCTTCGTAGTTCTTTCCAGCAACGGAAGTAACTTCTTTGATGTCGTTGATAACCTTATCAACGGTTTCGCGGATTTTTACAGTCGCTTCGGAATTGTCGGCAGCGCCTTTTGTAACAAGCTCCAAATAGGTTTTTTCGAGATCAGCTTTCGCTTTACCCAGACCTTCTTGACCAGCTTTGATGAGTCCCAGACCCGCATTCAGAACATCTAGAATTTGCTTTTCCATTCGATTTTTCTCCTTGAGATTCTTTGTGCAATGCACAATCCTTTTGTATTGCACTGCACAATTTCAGTCAACCTAAAAAAGAAAAAATTACGCAAAAAAATATTTTTTCTGTCGCACTTGCAAAATCGGCTAAACGCCGACGTTTCGGCGGTCTCGGATTTTTGAGAAAATATATCCTATATGAACTCTCACCTTGCAATCAAACCGTATAAGAACCTGTCCCAAAACCGGGACAGAACCTTGCAGCTGATCTTTCTGGTAAAGTAAAATTAGGTGTTGGGACAAGCTGTAAGTATTCTTCTTAGGAATCAATAGCACAATGTGCCGAAGAAAATGTAACGGTTCGAAAATTGGGT
Organism: Leptospira sanjuanensis; assembly: GCF_022267325.1. Taxonomy (NCBI): domain Bacteria; kingdom Pseudomonadati; phylum Spirochaetota; class Leptospiria; order Leptospirales; family Leptospiraceae; genus Leptospira; species Leptospira sanjuanensis. The sequence goes on along the minus strand of NZ_JAIZBG010000001.1, from coordinate 446,532 downwards.
GGCGATGCTTTTGAAGTTAAGGGCTCTAATAAAAAACAAACTTATGTATGTCTTGAAGCTCAATGGAATACGATTTGTCGTGCGGAACCGACCCTTTGAATCAGAGTATGAAGCCAAAAGAATCTCTGCCTTCGCAGGGATTCTTATTATGGTAATCAAGGAAACGGTTTCGGGAAAACGTCTTTTTTAAAAGATAAAACCGGAGCATGCTCTTATAACTCACGACTGTTTTTTAAATTAAATCTGCAAAACGCGGAGCCTTCGGAGTTTAAAATAAGCGAAAAGGTGGAAATAAGAATGTTTCTTTTAATTTGGAAAAATAGAGTTCAACTTCGCACGTTGGCCATTCTTCTTGCACTGCTGACCGCGTTTTTCAGCGCAATTCAGTGTAATCAAAGTAAGGATTCGCAAAACAATAGTTCGCTTCTCGCACTGGCCGGTTCTTCACAGATAGCAAACGTATTGAACACCCGCGGAACTACGATTCGTGAATGCAATACAAGCGGAGACCCGAAATCTACAACCAACCAAACAGAGACAACCAGCGGACATACGGCGATCGTCTTGCAAGGAGACGATCAAATGGCGGGTGGAGGATTGCTTTTTCACGTACGGGAAATGGATGCAGACGGTATAATTTCCAACAAATTCATTCCGGTCGTTATCGAAAATCAAGTTCCTAGATTCCTTACAGTGAGCGGTAAGCGATATAGCGCCTCTATAGAATTTTTTATCGATGGAATCAATAACACAGAGATCGACGGCATTTCTTTGCAGGTTCCTTTTACAGCTACCGATATCAATAATATTAGCTTTTACGTTACGTCGAATAAAATCGGCTTATTCGTAAACGGAAACTCGCACGAATCGAACATTACCTATTATCCGGTAGGAAGCAATACGATGGGTAATAACCCGCAAGAAAGAGCGGACTGGAGAAGAAACAATTATCTTCTTTATGGAGGAGACGGGTTGGTTCTTGAATATGTGTATAAAGTCCACTGATTTTTAATCGGACCGTTTCAACATAGGATTATAAAATCGTTTTCTTACGGAAAAGCGGTTCTATGATCCTATCTGTCTGCACTTGTCTAACATCGCCGATTCAATTTGATTTCTATCAGTTTTTAGAATCAACCCAATCCTTTCGCGTCCGAAATTCTCGCAATCGCCTTTCCGATCTGCTTTGAATGAAGTTTACACGCTTCTTCCAAACCTTGATACAGCAAAAGACTTTTCTTTGCAACGCCGAGTCTTTCGTTTTTCTTTTCTTCCAGAGTCAGGCCGCCTTCATAACCTTCTGTGATCATCAGAACCGTTCTTTGAATGCTCATTCCCAAAATTTCGGTTAGGCCTTTTCGGGAAGAAACCTCTTCGTCGATTCGATCCATTTCTTTTAGATTTTTGAGAATCTGATCCTTAAACTTGTCTTCGGCCCGGATCTGAGAATACAAACGGTCGGATAGAATTCTTCCGCGGGTAACCTTTTCGGAAAAACCTTTGAGTTGGTCGAACAGTACTTTTAGCTCGGTAAGAATTTTCTTTTGAAGATCGATGCAAGTTACGGTCGAATCGAAACCGGCCGAGGTTGCGTCGGCTTCCTCGCTCCCTTCCGCGATTCGACCGATCAAATCGCGAACCGTCCGAACGAACGACAAATCACATTCCGTTTCTTGCATGTATTTAAAAAGATCCGCGTTCGGAATTCCTTCCAACACGACTCCGTCCTTTCCCAAGTTGAACCAAGGATTTCGTTTCGGATGTTCTTCGAACCATTTTTTGAAGATGAGAAGTTTTTCGTTGGTTCGAATTTCTCCGCCTCGAATCGATTTGGCCCGTTTTACGGGAAGAGCGGTCATCTGTTTGTGATTGTGAAATTCCCTTCTTAACTTTCTGGATTCGATATGATTGAGCCGTTCCTCCAAGACGGCGCCTTTGCAATGCGCGAGCCGATCGGGAAACGAAAGATCCTGACCGACCAGCAGAATGTTTCTCGCTTCCATCTTTTCCGCAAGACTGACCGCGTTCGTAGAAACGGAACCTCCGAAATCGATCGCGCCGATTTCATCTTCCGGCTTGGAGGAAAGAATTTTGATCAAAGGAAAGGGGGAAGAAGTAAAATAACCTTTTTTGAATGTTCCCGGAAGACGCAACGTATGATACGAAGAAGTCGGATCAAAAACGATCCTCGCGTCCCCTCCGTAACCTTCCAGATATTTCGCGTTGAGCGCCTGAGGATCGACCGAAAAAACGAGATCTGGATCTATGCCCGCGTTCCAAAGAACCATCAGCGCCGTATCCACGGCGATCAACAGGAAATTATTTCTATACGTTTGTATTTCGTTCAACGAACGAAGGAGCGAAGGCCCAGCTCCGCAAACGAGTATATCAGTCTTTCCCTTGCAGATTCCAAACAAAGAACGAACGGGTCGCATTCTCGAAAGGTCGGGAAGATTGGAAATAAAATTCCGAGTCCAAATTCTTTCGAACCGAGTCAGCGTGGAAATATTCACATCCTTCTTGTGAAAAAAACCTTCCGAGATAAAACGAAGTTCCTCGTACGAATCCTTTTTCCACTGATTGCTTCCGCGATGCGGAATAAAACTGATCGGAAAACCGGAAATTCCCCGAAAAGCCGCATACAAATCCAGTTCTAAAATCGGAGTCAAAAGAATTCTTAGTTTTCCCGATTCCAAAAACGGAGAATAATCAAAGCAAGAAAGCGCATAACGCAGAACGTCCGGCTCGGCTTCCATCCAAACGGAAGTTACCTTCGTCCATCGAAGACTTTCCCGAACGACGTAACCGATTCCGGCTCCGAAAAAAAGAAACACCCTTTCTTCGTCCTCTTTTTTGAGTCCGTCCAAAAGCCGTTTGGATTCGGTGACCGGGTCCATTAAACTGTGCAGCGCGATTCCATCCGCGACGAGAACGGGAAGTCCCGTTTTGGAAGTTTTAATTTCGAAGGTTGAAGCGGTGGTATTCTCCATTTTCGGGGATTCGTTTTTCGAAACCGACAAAGGTCCGTGCGAGTTCGAAACCGAAGTCTGCGAAGACGAAGAAACGGATCTCGATGAATGTGAAAACGTTCTCGAAATTTTTTCCGCCAGATCGGGCGTAAAACTCGCCAAGCCTTTCAGATTCTTTTCGAGGATCGATTCGTTGACGACGGAATTCATGCTAATTTTAGAATATACAAATCATTTAAAGTACAGATTGAGCCTTCCGTCCTGCGGTTTTTTTCCGGGTGCGGGTTCCTGTTCGTAACAAAAACCGCTTCCGTGAAACTTAACCGGAAGGCCGAGAGGTCTTACGATCTCGAGAGCTTCTCGTTTGCTTTTTCCGATCAAATCGGGGATTTCTCCGATTTCGGTCGGCTTTATATTCTTTCTTTGAAAACGTTTGAGAGAAACGTTAACCGTTCTTTCCCCTTGTTCGATGATCGGAATGATATTTTCGACGACTTCTTTGAAAACCGGAGCCGCCAAACCGCCGCCCGAATGAGTTCCGCCCTTCGGTTCGTCGAAAAGTATCAAACCCACGATCTTAGGCCGTTCCGCCGGAAAAAATCCGAGAAACGAAGCGGACCACAAACCTTCCACATAACCTTTTCCGGAAACGGCCTTTTGACCCGTTCCCGTTTTCCCGGCGATCGAATATTCCTGAATGTATGCGTTCTTTCCCGTTCCCGATTGAACGACTCTCGTCATCGCTCTGAGAATTCGTTCCGTCGTATATTCGCGGATTCCGATCGGAGTTTCCTGCGTTTTAAACTCGTGAAGAATTTCTCCGTAGGAATCGCTGAAATGAGAAACCACACGGGGCGTGAGCATTCTCCCTCCGTTAACGACCGAAGCGGCGGAAGCGACGAGTTGGATCGGAGTCACCGAAATCCCTTGTCCGATTGCCATAAACATGGAAGTCGCGGGAGTCCATTTTTTCAACGGAGGAAAATATCCCACGGATTCGTTCGGCAGGAATCCGGTTTTTTCTCCGAACTGAAACTTCTTCATATAATCGTACAATAACGTTTCCGGAATTCTTTGCGAGGCTTTGATGATTCCCACGTTGCAGGAATACTGAAGAATCTCCTCCAAGTTCAAATGTCCGTGCGCGTCCGTACATTTGATCTTCGTTTTTCCGAGTTCCACGTAACCGGGACAATGAAACTTCTCATCAGGACGTATTAAATTTTCATTATACAATACCGATGCTAGAAAGATCTTCATCGTGGAACCGGGTTCGTAGACGTGACGGATCGCCCAGTTCGTATGGGAATCCTCCCCCGATTCGTTGTATTGATTCGGATCGAACGCGGGAAAAGAAGCCGACGCCAAAATTTTTCCCGTGTTGATCTCCATCAGAATTCCGATCGCCTTCTTCGATCCCGTTTCTTCAAAACGTTTGGCGAGCGCTTTTTCCAATTTGTATTGAATCAATCCGTCGATCGTTAAATGAAGATTGCTTCCGCGGGAGGAATCGGCTTCGGTCGGAGTCATCAAATCCTGATTGTATTGAACTTCCAATCCGGAAAGCGCGCGATCGTCGTCCATTCCCGTAAAACCCACGAGACTGGAGGCGAGATTTCCGTGCGGATAAACGCGTTTGTATTCTTTTTCTCTTCGTACGCCGGGCAAGGAAAGATCCATAATCTTATTTCCGAGGGATTCGTCGATCTCGCGTTTTAAAAGAAAGTAACGGCTCTTTTCGCGGATCATCGCCTCTATCTTGTCAGGCGACATCTCCAGATACGGCGCGAGTTGAACCGCGGTAAAATTCGGATCGTATATGTTTGCCGGATAAATTCCGATCGTCGCCGCGTCGACGGTCATCGCGAGTTCGATTCCCCTTCGATCGTAGATCGCGCCGCGCATGATTCGATCTCCCGTTTTCAGAATGACTTCTCTTTCGTTGAAAAAGGTGAGAAATACAACCCGTCCGATGAGAATGCAGAAAAGAATACAGAGAAAAGAAAATAGAATCGTGAGTCTGGTTTTGCGAGAATTCATCCTGTATTTATAAGATCGTCGGATGGTTGAATTTCGGAAAGTCTTGTTTTCGATTCAAAACTGTTCCGGAATTTCGAAGGAGTTCCCACAAAAATGCGGACTTCTCCGAAACCACCGGCAGAATTATGTCCCAAATCAAACCGACAATCCGGCACTCTCCTCGCCTCAATGCTAAAAAAAATCGGAATTTCAAGCCAATTCCACTCTGAATTACTTTCTTCCTTGACATTTTTATTCGGAATTCGGAAACTAATTGTATAGATTAGCACTCTAACATTCAGAGTGCCAGAAAAGAATGGATCTCACAGAACGTCATAAACGAATTCTGAAAGCCCTCGTAGACGAGTTTATCCAGGAGAACCGACCGGTAGGCTCCAAGACTCTCTATGACAAACACGATATCGGGCTTTCACCGGCTTCGATCCGGACCGTATTGAAGGATCTGGAAGATTACGGTTATCTCGCCTCCAGACACACTTCGGGAGGAAGAATTCCGACCGAGAGAGGCTATCGTTTCTATGTGGATTCGCTTGTGATTCTCTACGAGCTGACCCTCAAAGAAAAACAACGCATTCAGGAAGAATATCTGAAGATGCAGTTCAAGCTGGATCAGATTTTGAAAGCGACCGCTTCGGTTCTTTCTTCTCTTTCGAACGCGGCGGGAATCGTAATCGGTCCGGCTAAGAATCTGGACACGCTGAAACATCTCGAACTCATCCACGTTCACGGGGACGAGATCCTGATGATTCTCGTGATGAGATCGGGAACCGTTCAACATAGAAATATTTTCGTGGATCGGAATTATTCTCAGGAAGCGCTCTATCAGGTTTCTAAGTATCTGAACGATAACCTGAGAGGATATGATATATACGAAATTCAGAATATTATCATTCCTAAGTTGATGGTCCGAAGGGACGGACCCGAAGATTTCGGCGGAATCGCAGGGCTGATTTCTTCCGCGATGACTCCGGACAATTCCGAAGTCTCGCTGTATATCGACGGTTTTAAAAATCTCTACGCGAACTTCCGGGACGAAGAGGAACAGCTTTCACAGGTTCTTTCGCTTCTGGACGACCAGGGATTTTTGAGAGGATTCTTTTCCGATTACATCGATCAGGACGGAGTTTATACGATCATCGGAAAGGACGGAGATCAATCGATGTCCGGAGTTTCCATCATCACTTCCAACTATAAGATGGGAGAGAAAAAGATCGGAGCGCTCGGAATCATCGGACCGCAGAGGATGGATTACAACAGGGCGTTGCCTCTGGTGGACTTCACGTCCAAGCTCGTCTCCGAAATGGTGACCCGCATTAGTAAATAAGGGAGAAAAATGTATGGCCGACAATTCAAATTCGGAAAACAAAACTTCGCAGGAAGAAAAGGCCAACGAGAAAAATTCTCAAACAGCAACATTAGAGGAAACTAAAGTAGAGAACATGAATTCTGAAGAATCAACACAGACAACGGAACAAACTTCGACGCCTGATCCGGCCAACGCGCTTCAAGCCGAACTCGAAGCGGCAAAAAAAGAAGTCGAATCGCTGAAGGATTCTTGGGCGAGAGAAAGAGCGGAATTTCAAAACTTCAAACGCCGTTCCGCGCAGGAATTTACGTCGATCCGCAAAGAGGCTGTAAAATCCCTCGTGAGCGGATTCTTGAACCCGATCGACAATCTCGAACGAGTCGGATCGACTAAAGAACCGTCGGAGGAATTAAAACCCTTCGTGGACGGAGTCGCGATGATTCTCAAGGAATTCTATTCCGTATTAGAAAAATCGAATGTGGTTCGATTCGATCCGAAGGGAGAATCCTTCGACCCTATGTCGATGGAAGCCCTTTCTTCGGAAGAAGGCGATCAGTATTCGGAAGAGACGGTAATAGACGTGTATCAACCCGGCTATTACTACAAGGAAAACGAAGACAAGTTTACGCTCCGTCCTGCAAGGGTTCGGATCGGAAAACCCAAGTCATAATTAGGATCTCAGGGAAAGTATAAAGGAGAAAACAATGTCCAAAGAAAAGATTATAGGAATCGACTTAGGAACAACCAACTCGGTCGTTTCCGTCATGGAAGGTGGGGACCCAGTCGTTATTCAAAACTCCGAAGGAGCGAGAACAACTCCTTCCATCGTAGCATTCACTGCAAAAGGAGAAACGCTGGTCGGTCAGTTCGCGAAAAACCAAGCGATCACCAACGCGGTGAACACGATCCGTTCGGCGAAACGATTCATCGGACGCAGACACGGCGAAGTGGAATCCGAACTGAAACACGTTTCCTACAAAGTCGTACGTTCTGGGAACGAAGGCGTTAAGTTCGAAACCTCCGCGGGAGAATTCACTCCTCAGGAAATTTCGGCGCGCGTTCTCATGAAGATGAAACAAACCGCGGAAGATTATCTCGGTCAAAAAGTAACGAAAGCCGTAATCACGGTCCCCGCTTACTTCAACGACGAACAACGTCAAGCGACCAAGGACGCGGGAAGAATCGCGGGTCTCGAAGTGGAACGTATCATCAACGAACCGACCGCTGCGGCGCTTGCCTACGGTTTTGATAAGAAGAATGTAAATTCGAAAATCGCGGTCTACGACTTAGGCGGCGGAACGTTCGATATCTCCATTCTCGAACTCGCGGACGGAGTTTTCGAAGTGAAGTCCACCAACGGTGACACACACCTCGGCGGGGACGATTTCGACATGGCGATCATGGAATGGATGATTTCCGAGTTTAAAAACCAAACCGGAATCGACATCTCCGCTGATAAGAATACCGTTCAGAGATTGAAAGAAGCCGCCGAAAAAGCGAAGATCGAACTTTCGGGAACGATGTCCACTCAGATCAATCTTCCGTTTATCACCGCGGATGCATCCGGTCCGAAACACTTGGACATGACCCTCAGCAGAGCGAAGTTCGACCAACTTACAAAGTCGCTCGTGGATCGTACTCGGATTCCTTGCGAGAATGCGCTTCGCGACGCGGGACTGAAAGCTGCCGATATCAACGAAGTGATTTTGGTCGGAGGTTCGATCCGAATTCCTGCGGTTCAAGAACTGGTAAAACAGATCTTCGGAAAAGAACCGAATAAATCCGTAAACCCGGACGAAGTTGTGGCGGTCGGCGCGGCGATCCAAGGCGGGGTTTTAGCGGGAGAAGTATCGGACGTTCTGCTGTTGGACGTAACTCCGCTTTCACTCGGAATCGAAACCCTCGGCGGAGTGATGACCAAGTTGATCGAAAGAAACACGACGATTCCTACCAAGAAATCGCAAGTGTTTTCCACTGCGGCCGACAATCAATCCGCGGTATCGATCCACGTTCTCCAGGGAGAAAGAGAAATGGCTTCCGCAAACAGAACGCTGGGACGTTTCGATCTGATCGGAATTCCGCCCGCACCGAGAGGAGTTCCTCAAATCGAAGTGACCTTCGATATCGACGCGAACGGAATCGCACACGTATCCGCGAAGGATCTTGGAACCGGTAAGGAACAAAAGATCCGAATCGAATCCTCATCCGGATTGTCCGAAGACGAAATCCAGAAGATGGTAAAAGACGCGGAAGCGCACGCGGCTGCGGACAAGGCTCAGAGAGAAGTCATCGAAGCGAAGAACGAGTTAGATACGCTTGCGTATTCTCTTGAAAAAACCGTAAACGAAGCGGGAGATAAAATCGGAGAAAGCGAAAAACAACTCGCAACCGACGAAATCAAACGCGCCCGCGAAGCGATCGAGAGCAACGATAAAGCGAGAATCGAATCCGCAAAAGCTTCGATTTCTAAAATCGCTTCCGACATCGCTACGAAGATCTATTCGCAAGGCGGCGCTCCGGGTGCTGAACAAGGCCCGGGATCGGCGGGTCAAGGACCGAACGATCAAGGCAATTCCGCGAACAGCGGGGAAAAGGTCGTCGACGCGGATTATACCGTGGTGGATGATGAGAAAAAATAAGAACCCTTCCGATGCTCTTGCATCGGAGGGAACCTTGCAGCGAATCTTGTTCCGTAAGAAAGACAAGACCTTCAATCCGCTGTAAGAACCATTGAGTTTTAGTCGCGCGCGGAGTTTCGAATACGAGTTTCGCGCGCGGCAATATCGGAATCATCGATTGTGTTGAAGTTCTATCGGAATTTAAAAGTCCGCTTCAACGCAACCTTGGAAAGAAACAATGAGTGAAAGAAGTTACTATGATATTCTTGGAGTTTCCAAGACCGCGAGCGACGAGGAAATTAAATCCGCCTATCGTAAGTTAGCGATCAAATATCATCCTGATAAGAACAAGGGTGATAAGGAATCCGAAGAAAAATTCAAAGAAGCCACGGAAGCCTACGAGGTTCTCCGAGACGCAAAAAAACGTCAGGCTTACGATCAATTCGGCAAAGCCGGCGTTGGCGCCGGAGGGGCCGGATATGGTCAAGGCGCGTATACGGACTTCTCCGATATCTTCGGAGACTTCGGCGATATCTTTGGTGATTTCTTTGGCGGAGGCGGCCGCGGCGGTTTCAGCGGCGGAAGAAGATCCGGTCCGCAACGAGGCTCCGACTTACGTTATAACTTAGAAGTTTCTTTGGAAGACGCGGCCCTGGGAAGAGAATACAAAATCGAAATTCCAAGATTGGAATCCTGCGCCGAATGCAACGGCTCCGGCGCCGCCAAAGGAAGCACTCCCGTAACCTGCGCGGATTGCGGAGGCTCGGGACAAATCAGAAGAACACAAGGCTTCTTTTCCGTAGCAACCACCTGCCCTACTTGTAGGGGAAAGGGAACCACGATTTCCAATCCATGCAAGTCCTGCGGCGGACAAGGTCTTCAGGAAAAACGCAGAACGATCAATATCAAAATTCCGCCCGGAATCGAAACCGGTTCCCGATTGAAAGTTTCGGGAGAAGGCGAAGCGGGACCGAACGGCGGGCCTCACGGCGATTTGTATGTGGTAACGCATATTAAAAAACACGAATTGTTCAGCCGCGAAGGAAACGATCTCATTCTTGTTCGCAAGATAACCTTGGCGCAAGCCATTCTCGGGGCGGAGATAGAAGTACCGACCATCGACGGTAAAAAGGCCAAGATGAAAATTCCGGAAGGAACAGAATCGGGCCAAGTGTTCCGATTGAAAGGCCACGGAATGCCGTATCTCGGAGCCTATGGAAAAGGGGATCAACACGTAGTCGTGAAGATCGAAATTCCGAAAAAGATCACGAGAAGACAGAAAGAATTGATCGAAGAGTTCGCGAGAGAATCGGGAGAAAACATTCCCGGTTCGAAGGGAAAAATCTTTACTAAGTAAAAAAAGATCCGGTCTTCCATTCTCCCCAAGAGCAAAAGGAGGATCGGTTTTTTCATTTTATAAAAATCGGGAAAACCGAAGACGCGTCAAAGCGCAAAACAAAAAGGAAGTACAATGACTGAAAGAGTAAAGCTCGGCGTGATCGGAACCGGACACATGGGTCAATATCATGTGAACGTCGCAAAAACTTTGAACGATGCCGCATTGGTGGGAATCTACGACGCGGATCTGGAAAGAGCGAAACAAATCGCGGAAAAGCACAAAACCTCCGCGTTCCCTACGATCGACGAGTTGATCTCCAAAGTGGACGCGTTAGTGATCGCTGTTCCCACGTTTTTACATCATGAAATCGCGAAAAAAGCCCTACTCGCCGGCAAACACGTGTTAGTCGAAAAGCCGATCGCGGAAACCACCGAACAAGCCAAGGAGCTCGTAAAACTCGCCTCGGATAAGAATCTCGTTCTTCTCGTCGGGCACGTGGAACGATTCAACGGGGCCGTCTTGGAATTGGGCAAAATCGTAAAAGATCCTTTGCTCATAGAATCCAGAAGACTCGCTCCGTTTAATCCGAGAATCAAAGACGTCGGCGTCGTTCTCGACATGATGATCCACGATATCGACATCGTATTGAACCTCGTCAATTCGCCGGTAAAAAAAGTTTCGGCTTCCGGAACCAAGGTTCTTTCCAATCACGAAGACATCGCGAACGTGGTGATCGAATTCGAAAACGGCTGTCTCGCAAGCATTATCGCTTCAAGAGCGACTCAGGCCAAAATTCGAACGCTGAACATAACGCAAAAAGACGTGTATATCATGCTCGATTTTACGGATCAGGAAATCGAACTTCATAGACAGGCGACGTCCGACATTCTTCTTTTATCCGAAGAAATCAAATACCGCCAAGAATCCATCGTGGAAAAAATCTTCGTTCACAAAGACAATCCGCTCAAACAGGAACACGAGCATTTTATCCGTTGTATCAAAAAGGAAACCGATCCGATCGTTACCCGCGGTTCGGACGTTTCCACGCTGGAAATCGCGTATCAGATTCTTTCCGAAATCCACGGAACGTCTAAAAAGTAACCCGGTCTAAGATTGGTTCAAGTATGGAAGAAACTTACAACGGCAAAATTCTAATCTCCAATTCTTCGATTGTCATGGACTATTTCAACCAGACGGTGATCCTGATGGTGGAACACGACAGTCAAGGCGCCTTCGGTTTGGTTCTGAATAAAAAACAGGAAGCCTCGATCGGAGACGTAATTCAGGGAATCCCCGATCATGGCAGCCGTGTCCTTCCGATTTATTCCGGCGGTCCTGTCGACCCGACGTTCATCTCCGTGCTGCACGAAGACAACACCATTTCTCAACCGGGCATTGAAGTGATACCCGGTTTGTATCTCGCAAGAAGTTTCGATACGTTGTTGGAGTTATTGGATTCCAAGTCCAAGTTCCACGTCTATCAAGGTTATTCCGGTTGGGGTGCGGGGCAGTTGGAAACGGAGATGAGCCGCAAGTCTTGGGTCGTTCACGAAGCGACAAAGGATTTCGTTTTAAATCAAGATCCGGAAACGACCTGGCAAGAAGCCCTGAAAAGCAAAGGCGGAATCTATAAATACTTCGTCGAACACACGAAAGATCCGATGTTGAACTGATTACGGAGATCGCGTTCTTAGGAACGCCTTCCTACTGAAAATCGATTCCGTTTTTTCGCCTTTACAGAGAAGTTCGAATTTTTAGGATCAAAAAACCGAGAGGCATAATGATGAAAAAATTCCAAACTTCGTTCTTTGTTTTCACCGTTCTTCTTTCTTTATTCTTCATCCAAGAACTTTCCGCGGACGGATGTTATATCTGCACTTCCGGTTCCGCCGACGTCTGCAGAGACTATTGCAGATTTACCGGCTCGGATACGTTCGACAACAGAAAGAAATGTCAGGACAAAGGCTGCAAGGTAGGAGGCACCGCTTCTTGTCCTTCCGCTTCCAATTACAAGGTTTGTTCCGCTAAAAACGATTTCCGTTCCAACGAAACGTTTTTCGCCGTTAGCCGATAATCTTTCGTTCTTTGTTGCGGACCGCTTCGTTACCGGGTCCGCAACGATAGAACGATGTTAAAACCGATCGTAATCCGCGCGTCTTTCGATTCCATTCAAATCGATTTCATAAAACTGATCGGCGGTTTTTTCCATTCTCCCCGTAAGTTCAGATAATACACGACCGTAGTCGCAAAAATCGTAAACAAGTACGCGAGCAGATACTCGATCCAAGGATGAGAAGGTTCTATTTCTAGAACTTTCTGGCTGATGATCTCGTTCGCGATCCAAGCCAACAACAAAGCCAATAAAAACGAAAACGTCCCAAGCAGAATTCCTTCCCACAAAAAGACCTTTTTCAAAAAGGAGGAAGTTCCTCCGATGATCCGCAACAAAGTCGTTTCCTCGATTCTTTCCTTGCGACTCGAATTCAAAGCCGTCAAAACCAAAAGCAAAGAAGCTCCTAAAATCAGCCAAGTCATCAATCGAATCGTGAAAGAAATTTTTTCCAAAATTCCCAAGAATGCGCGGACGGCCTTATCCGTATCGATGATCGTAAGATTCGGATATTTCGAAATAAGATTCTTCTGCAGATCGTATCGTTTTTCTTCGGATTCGAGACGCAACGAACTCAGGTAATAACTCGGCGCCTTTTCCAAAATCCCTTTCGAAAACAATACGACGAAGTTCGGTCTCATGTCCGCCCAGTTCACCGTTCTGAAGTTTCGAATCACGCCCGTCACTTCCACGCCGCCGACTAAGAACGATAAACTGTCTCCTAAGTTGACTTTCAGGTGTGTGGAGAATTCCTTTTCCACGGAAATTTGATCCTCTTCTCCCTTTCTCCAAAAATCTCCGTTTACGATTTTTTCGGTGGGATACGGTTCGTTTCGATACGAGAGAAAGTATTCTCTGGTTCTTGCCGTGGATCTCCAATCGCGTTTTAACGCGGAGGTTTCGGTTTCGTCCTTTTTGATCGTTTCGCCGTTGATCTTGGACAATCTCGCGCCGATCACGGGAGCGACGATGACCTTCTCCGCTCCGAATTCCTTAACGACTTCCTCGAAGTGTTCTTTTTGTTCGGAGCGAATATCCATGACGAAAAGATTCGGTCTTCTTTCCGTATCCTTGGCTCCGCTGTATTCCAAAAGACTTTCGCTAACGATCAAAGACAAAAGAAGAATGAACAAAGAACTCGTAAGTCCGATAACGGAAAGCGACAATGTCGTTCCGGGCCTGTCGAATTTTCCGATGATAAATCTCGCAAACGGGGTAAATTCCCGTTTGTCCCTAAAACGGGAAATGAATATTCGAATTCCGGAATATACAAGAAATACGATCAACGGAAGAATCAAAAGCACCGAACAGAGAATCAATCCCTTCCACGGACTTTCGGTTTCCCACCACGCAAGCGCGAAAAAGATCAGAAAAAGAATCAGATAACCCGCGATCTGCGTGATTCTAAACTTAGGAATCCGATCGGCTTCTTCCTGAAATTCCTGTTTGAGCGCGAGAATCGGTTTGAGAGATCGGATCGTAATCAGAGATTCCGCCGAAGAGAAAAACGGAATCAGAATTCCGATCAGCAATCCCCACAACAGCGAAGACCATCCGATCACGGGATGAAAACTGAGAATGTCTTCGCCCGCAAGATCGGGAATCCAATTCAACAAAACGTTTCCGAGCAAAAGTCCCAAAGCGGAACCGATCAAAGAAAAGAAGAACAATTCCCCCAAAACGATCAAACTCACCGTTCTCGGACTCGCGCCCAAACATTTCAAAACCGCAAGCGCGCCCGACTTTTCACGGATTCCGGCTCGACTCGCAAGAAGAATCGAAATTCCTCCCAAAAAGAACGCGGATAAACCGAGAAGACTGAAAAAATCCAAGGTGTTCGTCAAAAATTTACGCGAACCGGAGTTCGTTTCCGTTGAATCGTAAAGAGTTAAGTCTTTTTGAATATACTCTTTGAAGTTCGCTTCCTTGTATTTTCCCGCGATCGAAGGATCTTTCAGTTTGATCGGAACTAGATAACTGATCCTAGAACCCCTTTGTTCCAAACCGGTGGACGCAAGCGAAGAACCGGAGATGATAGAAGTGGGCGCCATCGAAAGAAAACTTCCCGCAATTCCCGGTTCCTTCAAAACCTTACCTTTTAAGATAAAGTCGCGTTCTCCCAGAGAAACAGAAGATCCGAGTTTCAGTTTTAAATTCTTAATCAGACTTTCTTCAAGAAGGATTTCCCCTTCTTTGAGTTTGCGGTAAGCGCCCGCAGGTTCGGTGACGATTTCGCCGTAATACGGAAAACTGCCCGACATCGTTTTGATCAGGGAAAGCGTGGTTTCGTCGTTTTCCTTGTTCCGCAGCATAGAAGCAAACTGCACGAGTTCCGAGGTTTCCGAACCTTTTGGAAGACGAGAGGACATAAATTCTTTCTGTTCTTTGGTAAGCGGAGAAGAAGTCTGAACGAGAAGATCGGAACCCATGAGATTGCGCGCCTCCTTTAAAATGGAGCGGCTCAATTCTTCCCTATAGGCGTGAATCGCGGTAACGGAGCCGGTTCCGATCGCGATCGCCAAAACGATCTGCAAAGCGGAACTTTTTCTGGATCGGAAGTCGCGGAGAATGGATTGAATGAGTAGATTGAATTTCATCTTTTTTTAGAAACGGCCTTTTTCTTTGAGGAAGAACGCTGCCGACTTTTGGAAGTCGGATTCTTTGTCGTGGATTTCGTTTTAGAAGTCCTCGTCGTTTTACGAACTTCTTTTACGATCCGTCCATCACTCATTTCTAATACACGATCGGCCAGATCGGCGACGGAACGATCGTGCGTAACTACGATCAACGTGGAGGAAGTTCCTTGATTGAGTTCCGCGAGAAGATTCATAACCATCTCGCCGTTCTTCTTATCCAAGTTAGCGGTAGGCTCGTCGGCAAAAAGAATTTTCGGATTGTGAATAAACGATCTTGCGATCGCGATGCGTTGTTCTTCTCCTCCCGAAAGCTGACCGGGAAAGTTGGAAGCTCTTTCCTTCATCGAAACCTTGTCCAACCAGATCATCGCTTGATCCCTGATTTGAGTGGAAGAGAGTTTCGAATTTAACACGAGAGGTAAAGAGACATTTTCCAACGCATTGAGAGACTTAATGAGCTGAAAGTTCTGAAAGATAAAACCGATCTTTTCTCCTCGCAACTTTGCAAGTTCGTCTTCTTCCTTTTGTAGAAGCGGAATTCCGTCTAGAACGACTTCTCCATCGTCCGGACGATCCAAACCTGCTGAAATTGCGAGCAATGTGGACTTTCCCGAACCGGAAGGACCGATGATCGCAATAAATTCTCCCTCTTCTATCTCAAAAGAAACGTCTTTTAACACTTCGAGTTTTTTTCCGGAAACTAAATAGGACTTGTTGAGATTTTTTACTTGTAGCAAACGAAACACCTTTCCTTATCCGATTTAAAAATGAAATAAATTTCCAATCGATCGGCTATCAACCATTGGAAACTCGCTTTTTAAAAAGCATTCCACATAAAACAAAAGATCTTATTTTTTTTAAAAAAAATTCCATCTATTTCTGATCACCGCCGGCTAATTTTTTTTGACTCTAAACTACCCGGTTTTTATAACGTAATCTCCGATCTGCCGGGAAGGGATGTTGTTGGATCACGTTTCTTTCCGGATTTATTGACACTCTGTAAATAAACAAATCAGCATGGATAAGTCTGGGAGCAAAATGCAATTACTCGAAGAAAAACAAACCGATACAAAGGAAAACCATCTCTTGACTTGCACCGGATGCAGAACAAAAGTCGCGCAACTTTACCAATACGATCTTTGCAAAACTTGTTTGAGTAAAACGTTTCAAAGATTGATCAAGGTAATCGACTCCGTAAGAAAGTAAGGATCCAAATGCAATATCCGTTTCAGGAAGTAGAATCCTTTTGGCAAAAATACTGGGAAGATAACAAAAGCTTTCAGACAAACATCCGGTCTGCTAAACCGAAATTCTACTGTTTGGATATGTTTCCTTATCCTTCCGGAGCCGGACTTCACGTAGGTCACCCGGAAGGTTACACTGCGACGGACATTCTTTCCCGCTTTAAGAGAATGAAGGGTTTTGAAGTTCTGCATCCGATGGGCTGGGACGCCTTCGGACTTCCCGCGGAACGTTATGCGATGCAAACCGGCGTCCATCCCGCGATCACCACAAAAAACAATATCGATAATTTTCGCCGCCAGATCCAGATGATCGGGCTTTCTTACGATTGGTCCCGTGAATTGTCTACGACCGATCCGGATTACTACAAATTTACGCAGTGGATCTTCGTTCGGCTCTACGGTTCCTGGTTCAACCCGGAGTCGAACAAGGCGGAATCCATAGATGCACTTATACAACGATTCTCCGCAAAAGGCTCCGCAGGACTGGATTATAGAGAATTCTCAGCGGAAGAATGGAAACAATTCTCCGTAGCGGATCAGGAAAAGATCCTTTCCGACTTTAGACTCGTATATCAGGCGGAAATTCCCGTAAACTGGTGCGAGGCTTTGGGAACGGTTCTCGCAAACGAAGAAGTGGAAGAATGGGTCGGCAAGGGTTACGAAGTCGTTCGTAAACCGATGCGTCAATATATGATGAGAATCACCGCTTACGCGGATCGACTTCTCGAAGATCTCAAACTGGTTCAATGGCCTCCTTCCACTTTGGAAATGCAGAAGAATTGGATCGGTAAAAGCGAAGGTCTCGAAATCACGTTTCCGTTTCCCGCAACTCTGCCGAGCGGACTCGACGGAATCCGAATTTTTACCACAAGACCCGATACGATCTTCGGCGTGACTTATATGGTCGTAGCGCCGGAACACCCGATCGTTGCGGAGATCACGACTCCCGAACAAAAACAAAAGGTGGAAGAATATCAAAAAGCTTCTTCCTTGAAGAGCGATTTGGATCGTATGGAACTGACCAAGGAAAAGACCGGTGTGTTCACGGGTTCTTACGTCGTCAATCCCGCCGATCCGGCTCAGAAAATTCCGGTTTGGATCAGCGACTACGTGTTATACGGATACGGGACCGGAGCGATTATGGCCGTTCCCGCACACGATCAAAGAGACTACGAGTTCGCAAAGACGTTCGGATTAAAAATTCTTCCGGTGATCGAAGGTGAAATTTCGGAATCGACCGCGTTCGATTCTAAAACTTCCGTTTGTATCAACTCGTCTTCCTCCGAAATTTCAATCGACGGATTGGATTATCCAACGGCCTCTTCCAAGATCATCGCGTGGGCGGAAAACAAGAAGATCGGAAAGAAAAAGATCCAATTCAAACTCAGGGATTGGCTTTTCGCAAGACAGAGATATTGGGGAGAACCGATTCCTCTCGTTCATTATCCTTCGGGAGTCACAAAACCGATCCCTGAATCCGAGCTTCCATTAGAACTTCCTAATTTAGAAGAATTTAAACCTTCCGGAACCGGAGAATCCCCTCTCGCGCTCGCGAAAGAATGGCTGAAATACAAAGATCCGGAAACGGGCGAAATCGGAACTCGCGAGACGAACACGATGCCTCAGTGGGCCGGTTCGTGCTGGTATTATCTGCGTTATATCGATCCGAAAAACGGAAAACTGTTCTGCGATCCGGAATTGGAAAAGAAATGGATGCCCGTAGATTTGTATGTCGGCGGCTCCGAACACGCGGTGCTTCACCTTCTTTACTCGAGGTTCTGGCATAAATTCTTATACGATATCGGAGTCGTTTCCACACAGGAACCGTTTGCGAAATTGATTCACCAAGGTTTGATCCTCGGAGAAGACAAACGCAAGATGTCCAAATCTCTCGGAAACGTAGTCAACCCGGACGACGTCATTCAAGAATACGGCGCGGATAGCTTGCGGCTTTTCGAAATGTTCATGGGGCCGCTGGAAATGGTCAAACCTTGGAGCACGAGAGGTGTGGAAGGTGTGTTCCGTTTTCTCAATCGGATCTGGAGACTCTTTCACACAGGCGAGGGAGAATCCTTCCGCTTGGACGACGTAGTTCCGACCCCTGAAGAATTGAAAATTCTTCACAAAACGATCCAGAAAGTCAGCGAAGACATTCCGAACTTTTCGTTTAACACAGCGATTTCGCAGCTGATGATCTTTGTGAACGAGTTCACACCGACCGACCGCAGACCGAAGGAAGCGCTGGAACCGTTTATTCTTCTTTTGGCTCCGTTCGCTCCTCACTTAGCGGAAGAACTTTGGAAACGCGCCGGCAAAAAAGAATCGTTGACCTACGAAAAATTCCCCGAGGCTAACCCGCAATATCTCGTCGAATCCGAGATTCTAATCGTGGTTCAAGTGAACGGAAAACTCAGAGACGAGTTCAAAGCTCCGAAGGACGTTTCTCAAGCGGAGGCGATCGGATTGGCTAAAAATCTGGATAAGATCAAAGGAATCTTGGAAGGAAAGACGATTCGAAAAGAAATCTACGTTCCCGGCAAGCTCGTCAATATCGTGATCGGCTAATATACCGAAGTTTCAGTTTCTTGTAAGAGTTCCAACAAAACTTGCACCGACAAATCAGTCGGATCGTAAGACTAGGAATTTGTGGGAACTCCCGCAACTACGGAAAAACCCACACGTTCCGAGAACACACCGACCCCAGTTCGGCGGCTGTATCGTTATTTCATAATCAGGAAAACGAGCAGGCCCACAACGATCACCACACCGGCCACGATGATCATCCCCAAGGAACCACCGCCTCCGGATTCGACCTTTGAGGGCGCTGGCGAGGAAGAAGCGGATTTGGTCTTCACTTTCGCAAGCCGCACGGGACGTTCTTCAAATGCTTGAAGTAAAACGCCGGAAGGTCCTTTCGCGAAGATATGATATTCCCCTTTGCCTGCGGCGATTCCGATAAATTCTCCGATGACGTTTTTCGGATTTCCCGCTTCGTCAAAACCTCCGAGAGTCTTCGCCATGGCTTTTTCGTCCATGGATCCGGTCGGTAATTGAAAATATAATTTATCGCCTTCGATCAATTCGTCGAAGTCAACTCCTCCAACGGGAGCAAGAACGGTTTTGGAAAGAATCACTCTTCCGAACGGTTTACGGAATTGTTCGATTTGTCTTTGAACCGGAGTTTTTTCCTGGCTTTCGGGAACTTGTCCGATGGCGGGTTCTTCCGAAGGTCTGTTTACTGCGGGAATAATACCGGCAAAAACGTTTTTCGCTCTGAACTTAGGGCTTGATAAGAATTCAACGTCCGCCTGAATCCGAACCTGATTCACTTTCAAAGAAGTTTTGATCTGATTCTCGAGAATGTTTACGAAGCTGGAAGCGTCGTTCTTTTCCCAATTCGCATAAGAAGATTCTAATACGGCTTTCGTAAGTTTGGAATAAACGATTCTTCCGATGCTGTCCGAAAGACCGGGATCGAACGGTTCGGATTTTGCGGCTTCCACCATATCCAAAGCGAATGCGGCCGAGTCTTCAAAGCTCCGGATTTTACGGATCAACGATGAGTTCGAAAATAAGGAAAAGATTTCAATGACGTCGTTTTTATATTTACTGACGATTGCGACTACCGCGCCGCTTCGGTTTTCGATATCGATTCTGATTTTTAATAAGAAAGCATCGCGGATCTTTCCTTGGATCAATTCAACGGCTTGATCTTCCGTTAACACGGACTCAAGCGCAAGATTCATAAGATTCGCTTGTTCCTGTAATTTATTTACTTGATTGCTCGGTTCCATTCGTCCTCATTCTACATACTCGAAGCGAAATTCTGCCCTCGGGCGAACTTCAATCTTCTCGGAATGTAATCCTCTCTGAGCGGGATTTCGACTCTGGCAACAGTCTGGGAAATCCCTTTTCTACTGTAAATCGTAAACAGATGCCTGTCAAATCCGCTCTGTGCAACCAGAATTTCCACCATCGTAATTCCGAGACCCGCACCTTCCGTAGAATCGCCGAACTTCATAAAGAACTCGAAGAGATTGTCGAAGTCTCTTGAAATACGAAACTTCTCCCGAACCCTCTTTTCTTCCTGATCGGTAAGCTGAAAGTTGTTTAATATCTTCAAAATGATTCTATGTTCGTTAAAATAAAAGGTTACTTTGATTGTCAGATCATGTTCTTTCATTTTCTCTCTATAAAATGGGAACTTTTTGTCGCTTAAACTGCTGTGAAACGATTCCATCCCTCGAGCGTAGTCATCGGTCGATTCGATATTCAGTTTCGATTCTTTGAATAAGATCCGTTTGATCGCGGCCTTTGTGGCGTTTACGATCAATTCTTTCGAAGACGTGTATAAAAGTTCGGTAAGATCGAGACGATCGTATCGGGTGAGAATTCCTTGAATGATGTATTTGAGTTTTTTCTCGCCCTTCGGTGTGAGGACGTACGTGATCAACGAAATGGGAATTTCTTTCGAAATCGCAGAATCGACTTCCATTTGGAAATCGGCGGATACGTCGTCAAACTCCCTCATGAATTAGAGATATATGACGAAAAACTTCCGAGTTTCGACGAAAAAAAAATAATTAGGAAAAAAAGTCTTAAAAAAATTCCAAGTTTTCGAACCGAAAAAAGTTTATCCGAGGTGTAACAATTCCCGAATCAGACCGACGACCTTTGTCGCATTAGGCTCGATTCGATGAATCGAGTTCACAATCTTAGAATCGGTTCCCGGAATTTTACCGTCATGGAATTGAAGCTTGAATTCGGTGAATTTCAATCCGTGCGCCGTCGAAATTACGACCACATTCTCCCCTTTTGCAATCGTTCCTTTTCGGACGAGTTTGTTCAAAGCCGCCAACGCAACTCCCGTATGCGGATCGTTATATAAACCGAAAAGATCGGCTCTTGCCGCCGCATCGGCTAACTCGGATTCGCTGGCTTGTTCCACAACCCCGTTGAATTTTTTGAGGGTTTTGATCGCCTTTTGAATCGAAACGGGATTTCCGATTTGAATCGCGGAAGCCAGCGTCGTTTTTGCGGCGACCGGTTCGAAACTTTCAAAATTCTTTAAGTAGGAAAGATACAACGGATTTGCATGCTCTGCCTGCGCCAAAACGATTCTCGGTAATTTAGAAATCAACCCGAGGGAAAGCATCATTTCGAATCCGGCTCCGAGTGCGGATACGTTTCCGAGATTGCCTCCCGGAATCACGATCCAATCCGGAACGTTCCATTCAAGCTGTTGCGTGATTTCCACGGAGATCGTTTTTTGACCTTCGATCCGCAAAGAATTCATCGAGTTTGCAAGATAGATTCCCGCTTCGCGAGTCACTTCTTTGACGATCTGCATACAACCGTCAAAGTCCGTATCCAGTGCGATCACTTTGGCTCCGTTGGAAACAGGTTGGATCAACTGCGCTTGAGAAACCTTCCCCGCAGGTAAGAAGATGATCGCCGGTATTCCCGCCTTAGCGGCGTAAGACGCAAGCGCCGCGGAAGTATCTCCCGAACTTGCGCAAGCCACCGCATGAATCGGAACACCCGATGCGATCATGTGTTTTACTTGGGATAATAAGACCGTCATTCCGAGGTCTTTGAAAGATCCGGTGTGGGAGATCCCGCATTGTTTTACATAAAAACTTCCGAGCCCGAGGCTTTCCGTAAGTCGGTCGGAGTTAAAAAGATGGGTGAGACCTTCTCCGGAGGTTACGATGTTCTTGTCTTCGAGATGAGGCAGAACCCATTCTCTCTTATTCCAAATCCCGGAAGAATTCGGAAACTTTACGGAGCGGAATCGGGAGTCGAATTGATTTTTCCACTCCTGACCCGATACGGTTTTGAGCGCGTCCAAATCGTGTGAGACCTGGAGAAGACTTCCGCATTTTTTACACTCGTAAACGATTTCGTTCAGATCGTATCGAGTTTTGCAAGAGTCGTTAATACATTCAAATTCTGCTTTGTATCGGGTAAGAGTGGAAACCATATTTTAGATAGAATTCAAAATGTCCTTTTTTTTGGTATCAAATTCTTCCTGAGTGATGAGTCCCCCATCCAGGAGGGTTTTCAATTTGGCGAGTCTTGCCGTCGCGTCTTCCGCGGCCGGTTTTGCTCCGCCTTGGTTTTGACCCATCATGTTTGCCATCATCCCCGCCATGTTCATTCCCATTCCGAGACCCATCCCTGCGCTCATTCCCTCTCCAGCGGAACCGCCAGGATTGCTCGCAGCCGCTTCGCCGATATCCAACATTCTCTTTTGCTGATACATGTTGCCCATCGTATCGATCTCGAATTTATCGGTGAGAATTTTCTGGATCTTTTGGAAGTTCGGATCGTTCTGATCGAAGTTGATCGATTGAATGAAGAAGTCCACCACCTCGAGTCCGTATTTTTGGAAGTCCGGCTGGGTTTTCGTTTTCCCGGCGGCGGAAGCTTCTTCGAGATGTTGCGCGATCTGAGTGATCGGAACGGCATTTTTTAATACGACTTCTGAGATAAAATCGCTCAGTCTCGTAACCACCATCGGCTTGAGAAGTTTGTCCACTCCGTCGTGATTGAATCTCTGCTGCGTTCCGACAACGGTGTTTACGAAGGACTTGGAATCGATGACCTTAATATTATAATTTCCGAATGCTCTCAATCCGAGAGTGATATGATATTTCGGATCTTCGATCTGAATCGGAGCCGGAGTTCCCCAGGTCATGTTGATTACGGATTTGTTTACATAGACGATCTCCGCCGTGAAAGGAGTTTGTCCGCCGAACGGTAAGTTTACGAGTTTTTCGAGAATCGGAATATTTCCGGTTTTTAACGTGTGCGTTCCCGGTCCGAAAACGTCGAGAGCCTTTCCTTCCTTGAAAAAGACCGCTTCCTGACTTTCGTTTACGACGAGTTGACCGAAGTGACTGATATCGTTTCTTGGAAATTTCCAAACGATTTCTCCGGGTTGTCCCTCGTATTTTATTACATCAATCAATGCCATGGTTTAATTCCTTTATCGTTATTTAAGATTGCACGAGCGTACAGACGCAGATTCTTTCGACATTCTTTCAAAGATACGAAAGATAAGACCCGCGTTCCTATCAAGAGAGTTTCGAGAACAACGTCTTTCTGGATCGAAACGCGTTTTCCAATCCGTCCAAAGCGAAACGAATGTCCCCGATCGTATTCTTAATTTCCTGAACGGAGGAATCGGCCGTAACCTTGAGAGATTGAATTTTGGATTCGATTCCTTCCACTTCCTTAAACAAGGAAAAATCGAATTCCGCGAGTTTTTCCAATTCTTCCGGAGTCGCCTTAAAACCGGTTCCCAATCCGGTCGTTCCGTAACCCGCCGATTGAATCGTATTCACGAGCTTATCGATCAGCAAAACCGCGATTTCGCTGCTGCCGATGAGATCCATCTTTCTTGCGGAAACGAAAGCCTCTTCCATCCTTCGAACGGGTTCTTTCAAAAGGGAAATCTTGGAAGCCAATTCTTTTCTCAGCATAGAATCGGCGTTCTGAAATTCATGATCCTTTAGAGCGCTCGAATACAGAGGTAGCTTTTCCATAAAACTTCGGATTTTTCCGCGTTCCGTATGATAACGGGAAATCAGAGTTTTTACCGGCGAAGTTGAAAGAAATTGACCAAGTAAATTTTGACCTGTAGAAGTTTCCTGCTGCATAATCCTCAAGTTTTACACGATTCTCCGATTGGATCAATGAAAAAACGAAACGGATTGACCTCGGAACGGAAATCGATACGTTGACTCCTTACGGGATTCCTCCTTAAATAACGATTTTTACAAATTCATGATCGCTCGAACGAAAGATTTTATCACCCGAGTTTTTACCCATAAGGCTTCGCTCCTACCGGCCGCTTTTTTCTTTTCCTATTTTTTATACCTGACCGTTCCTCCGAAATATCTTCTTTCCGCGGATCACTACGAAAAGTTCATCCTCGGAAAATCGATTTTTCTGAGCGGGTTTCGATCCTTGGACGTTTTTTATCCCGGTTTAAAGTTCGATCCGGAACTCCAGTTCAGCCTTCTCAAAATGTCGATCGTAAACGGACATACGATCATCGCGTTTCCGATTTCATTAGGAATTCTTTATGCGTTCGCGTATCCGTTCGGAGGCGCATACGGAATTTATTTTTTGTCCGCGTTTTTGATCGGTTTCACGTTGTATTGGATCGGCAAAGAATACTACCTTCCGTCTTGGCAGATTCTTTTGTTTTCGTTTCTTACCCCGGTCGTAATGAACGGTTATCTATTTATGGACGTAGGAGTGGGATTGTTTCTTTTCGTATGCGGAACGGCTCTATACCAAAGATCGAAGGAGAAACAGTCGATATCATTTGCGGCGTCCTCCGGGATCGTCTTATCTCTTTGTTATTGGTTCCGGCTGGAATATTTGATTTTTATAGGAATCTATTGGGCCTGTGAGGTATTTTTCCGTTTTCCGTTTCAAGAAAAAAACGGGAATCGAACTCGGTTCTTTTTGACTTCCGCGCTTCTGATTCTTTTGTTTTTTGCATATTGCGGTTTTAATCAAACATTCTTCCAATCTCCCTTAGGACCGAGATATAACGCGAATTACGACTCGACCGGAGGCTCCAATCTATTTAAGAATTTCATAAATCTCTTATTTTATGGAAATCTAAAACTGGGTCTTTTCGGATATTCCCCGTTTTTATTCATCGGGATTGTCACTTCCGCGTTTTCGATTTTAAAAAGAAAAATCGAATTTTCCGAAAAAGAAACCGCTCTGATTCTCTCTTCGGTTCTGGGCGTCCTCGCTGCCGCAAGCGTCGCACCGAACGACGGAGGCGCGGAATTCGGCTCTCGTTATCTCGCACCCGGTCTTCCCGGATTGTTTTTACTTGCTTCCAGAACCTTTACCTTTCTCAAAAATCAAACGATCGTCTGGAGAATTTTATTTTACGCGCTTCTTGCGGTTTCAGTATTTCCGACTTGGATCTATTACAAAACCACGAAGGGTTTCGCGAAGAATACAAAGGTCGTTCAGGAATTTATTTTAAAAGAACCGCAGGAGAATCTTCTCGTCTTTCAAAACGGGTTGATCGGCGGAATGGCGAGCGAAGGTCTGTATTTTCAAGGTCGGGTCTATCAAGCGGTCGGAGTTCAGGAACTCATCGATCTTTTGAAAAAGTTTTCCTCATTCCACAAAAGAAAGTCGGTTCCGTTCGAATACTTCGCTTATTCGAAAGAATATACGGAAGGAATGAAAACCTTGGAATACGACGCGAACACAAAAGAAGGAATGATCGGCTTTCTGAGCCTTTTCGATTCAAACGCGGTTTCCAAGATCGAATCCATTCGAATTCTGGATAAAAAAAAGATCGGAAGCATCGAGATCCTTTATGGGATATATGAGGAAAAATAGGACGCAGCACGATCGTGCGCTCGTTTCAGAAAACGGAAATACATGAGAATATTATGAAATTTAAAAATATTTCTTATGAATCGATCCGAAAAATCGCCTCTTCGGCCGGACTCAAAATCGCGGCGCTGATTTTACTTTTTGCAGGTTCTTTGACGGCGGCCTACTATACGAAACCGGACGCTTCCTTTGCGGCGGACAGCCTAATGAAAGTTCTACAAGCGAAGGGCTGGGTCGAAAGCGATTTTCGATCCCAGGAAGTTTTTTATTTGGGAAAACGAATCGACTCTGAATTTCATTTCTTTCCGATCGCAACCGCAACCACGGAGCGAGGCGAAAAAATCGGTCCGTTCCCGATCGCGAACACTTTGATCACAGCCCCATTCCTTTGGCTCAATCGGCCAGGATGGCTCGTTTATCTCTGTGCGATTCTTTTTTGCGCTTATATAATTCTTTTATATACGATGACAAAACGTTTCATGGTTTCGATTGCAGCAGTGTTCGCAACGCCATTGTTTCATCACTTCATTTCTTTTTCGGATGTTGCCGTTGCGGCGCTTTTGATTCTTTTGGCCGTTCTATTTGTATATCGCGAAAATTCCATTTTTTCGGGAAACCGCACGGCACCAATGTTTCTTTCGGGAACTCTAATCGGATTGTCTTGCTGGTATCGACCGGAAGCGCTGATTCTTGCCGTATGTTTGAGCGGCTCAGCGGTATTTGTGAAGTTTTTTTCGAAACAAAGCCGACTTTCCGACGACTGGAAACAAATAACCGCGTTTCTTTTCGGCTTTGCCATAATCTTTAGCGCATTTGTACTTTATAATTTTCTAAATTATGACTCGCTCTTAGGTCCGCGAGTTACCTCCAACCGATCGATCTCCGACTTCAATATTTCGGTGAAAATTTCAAGCGTACAAAGTCTTTTATTCGCAGGGAACGGTCGTCTCGGATTTTTCGGATATTCCCCTTGGTATGCTTTCATTCTTCTTTTCGGATTTTGGAAGTGGAAGAAAGCGAGCGATAGCGTAAGAATTTGGATTCTCGCCTTTTGCACGAATCTGATTGCCGTAGGAATTCTCACTCCGAACGATTCGAATATCGATTGGGGTTCACGTTACCTGACCTGCAGTGTTTTTATTCCGCTTATACTTTTAAACGAAATCAAAATTCCGGAAAATCCGAAAAAATGGATTCGGAATCTGATTTTACTCGGTTTTGGAATTTTGATTCTTTATTCCGTCAACGTGAATTTAAAAGTGATCCCCTTGATGAGAAAGATCGCGATCCAACTCGATCGAATTCAAAACGCAATCCCTTGGGACCGATCCAAAGTCTTTATCACACAGAAGATTCATATCGCGAATACGTTCGGTTTAAATTATCTTTCACAAACAATTCTTCTGATTCACAGTCCGAAAGACCTGGAGGAAATTCTCCGTTCAAATCCGAAAGAAACGTTCTTTTTAGTGGAAGACCAGCTCGACAAATCCTTATCCGTTCTTGTTCGAGAAAAGTTTTCGGCGCAATTCGTAATCAGAGAAGTTCCGAGTAGTGAAGAGCTCTTGCGTTTGACAGAAGTTACTTCAGAGCAAAATAGAAAATGAAAGACCTCGAATTAAAATCGAAGATAAGAAAGTATATGCGAAGCATTCTTCCCATATTCCTTTCCTTGTTCACGATTCTACTGATGAGGATTTTTTTATTTCAAATATATTTCATTTCTGGCTACTCTATGGCTCCTTCTTATAAGGAAGGAGATTTAATCTTAGTCACTAAATGGGGATTTCCTGCGAGAATCGGGAAATGGGAAATTTCCTTCATCGAAGGAAAAGTCGATCGTTTTGAAGTTCTCGTTCTCGACGGATTGGAAGAAGAACTCAGTTTAAAAAGAGTCGTCGGACTTCCGGGAGATTATTTCCGTTTTGAAAACGATCGCATTCTCATCAACGACGGACCATTACAGGAAACGTTTTTAAAACCGGGCTTTAAAACGATCGCGCCGTCCCTGTCCATGATTCCGATGAGCGCAGTCAAAGGGAACGTTCCGATCGGAGACGCGGGAAGAATTCCTCCCGGCTATTTTTTAGTGTTAGGCGATAACCGCGAAAACTCTACGGATTCCAGAAACTACGGCTTGGTTCCGTTCCAAAAACTGCGCGGAAAGGTCTGGCTGTTTTTGTAGACTCGAGAAATCCGGAAAACGGACACACGGAAATCTTATATTCAGAATATTTAATTCTTTCTATATACTAATGTTTGAATTCTTTACTCTATTTTTTAAAATCATTCTCGCCCGTTTCCTTAAACAAAAGCGCGTCGTCGAAGTCGGAACCGCGATGCGGAAAGGCCTGTTCGTAGAAAAGGGCCGCAAATAACTCGAAGTCTTCGTCCGTAGCCAAGGAGTTTTCCTCCCAGTATTCGTTTCTGCGTTTGATCAAAACGGAAATCGTTTCGTCTTCCAGGGAAAATTCCTGTCCGGCCTCGTTTAACTTGCGGATCAACCAATTGAGATTATAAATCGTATACGGCCCTAAAAATTCCAATGTCGCAACCGTGGGTTCTCGTTTCATCAGCGCCTCGGTGTGAAACAAGGGAACTCTCAAGTCGTATGCGTCCTTCGTTTGCAGATAATGTTTGTAATTGGCGGAGATCGATTCCAAAAACGAAAACGTATTGAGATAACTGTTTCGAATCATAGTTTCCTTTTCGGGATACCGAAACAGCACGTCCATCACGTCGACAAATTCTCCTTTGGAAATCGCCTCGCGCAGAATCTCGTCAGCGGGCGCCGGTTTCGGAATCGGATCGACCAGTTTAACGAATAGATATTTGATTTCGTACGCGAATCTGGATTCTCTTGGAATGTAATATTCGATCCAGATCGGTTCTTTGTAATAATGGATGAGTTCTTTTTTGGGAAGATCCGGCGTTACGCTGAGCGACTTCAGCTTTTTAACGTCGTCCGTGATTACCTTTTTCCCTTCAACCCTCGTTCTTGATTTTTTGATCTGCCGTAATTCCGACTTATTCAATAGGGGTTTTGGTTTGAACGGCTCCATAATCTATTTATCGGTTTGGGAAGAATCGATTCTGAATCGAGATCCTTTCGAAAAACTCAAGGTCCGGTCGAAACACAACGCGCATAAGCGGCCGAAGGTTTTGTAAGATTCATCACGTTGTTTGCGGCTCCGAATTGAATCACCCACGCATCGGCCGGGTTCGTATAACTCGTAGAAGTCCAGTAGTTCGCGGCCTGAGTGTTCGGAAAATAGGTCGTACTGATCGAAGGACTTACCGCGCTCAAATCCAAGATGCTTCTCAATTCGTTAACGGAAGGAAGTCTCCAACGTCTTCCACCCTGCGTGGAAGAATTACACGCGGTCAAAGCGTTCGACCAAGTCAACGAAGTCGCGATTCCCGTATTGCAGGCGGAACCGGAATGACCCACCGTACATTGCATCCAAATCAATCCGGTGTTAATGTCTGTGATCGTAGAATCTCCGTTATTCTTAAACGACAAAGAAGGCAAGGCGCTTCCCGATACGCAACGCGCGTCGTTCGTATTTCCCTGAATCGTCAATCCTACGATTCCATCTGTGAAAGAAACATATACGCTTTGGGTTCCCGGTGCGTTCGGATCCCGATCAGAACTCCAATGTCCCACACCGTTTGCGTTCGGGAAGAAGGAAGCGTAAGTCGCGGGGCTTGCCCCGCTGTAGTTCAACATGGTCGCATATTCCCGCAAAGATGCAAGTCTCCAGTCGGTTCGATTTCCATACCCGGGAGTATTCAACGCGGTACAAGCGGTCAGCGACGCAGCCCAGCTCAAGTTGCTCGGCGCACCCGTACACGTGGACCCGGTTTGCCCTTCTTCGCAGCTTTTCCAAATCAAACCCGAAAGATTGTCCGTAGTTGTATAATCCGTCCCAGTTACGTTCGTCGGTCCGGTTAAACTCGAAGTCGATCCGTTTTGCAGTTCTCCGTCTTGTCCGGTTCCGCTACAGGAAATCGCAGCTCCCGATCCGTCCCAACAAGAAGTCTGACCTGTTTTTAAAGGAGGAGGCCCGTACAAAATCAATTCCAAAGAATACGTAATGCTTCCCGCGGAATTCGCGGCTTTGATTTGATACACGGAATCGACTCCCGCATAACCGATGTAAGATCCCGAAATTCCTCCTCCGATTGGATCCAAAAAAACGCCCGTGGGCAACGCAGGAGAAACGGAATAACTCAATCCGTTTCCTACCGCATTCGGACTCAAACTGATCGGACTTCCGTTCGCAAACGCGGCAGCCGGATAACTCAGAGAAGTCGGAGCGGGTCCGCAGAAAGGATACAAACCGCCCGAACCGGAACTTAAAAAAGCCGATTCTAAATAGGCCTTGGAATTCGGATCACAGATGTTTTCTTCGAGTTTGGGTTTGCAGTTCGCAAGAAGGAAAACGGAAGTGATAAAGTATAAAAGTGAGAATCGAAAAGACATTTTTGTTCGCATGAAACGGCGGTTCCCGGGATGAAAGTCCACAGTATCAATGGATGTAAAAAAAACCGATTTTACAATCATTATCGGAAGAATTGAATCCAGAATTTGGAAAAATATTTCCAAAATGAAAACGGAAACTTTCCGTTCAAAAAAAGAAATACGCGATCCAGATTCTCAGGAAAAAACTCAACGGGTTCATCATACCCGTATCGGCAAAACGGATCACACCGGAACGATCCAAAACGACGAACGACGGATAGGCGTTCACCTTCCATTCTTTCAATAATTGAGGATTGGCGGGAACGACCTTGAAGTTCACTTCGCGTTCGCGGACATACCGTTCAAGTTCGGCGCGATTTTCCCCCTCTTCCAAACTCACAAAGGAGAATCTCGAACTTTGTTCGAGGCGATCCGCATACCATCGGACCAAAGGAAGATTGGTCGAACAGACTCCGCACCAAGTCGCCCAGAAATAAGCGACCGTCACCTTTTGTCCGGAATCGTATTTGCCCCCGCCGTACAGATCGGTTCCGTTGAGCGAAACACCCGGTTTTAAATCGGAAGCTTTGAAAATCGATAACGCTATGGTTATCGTTAAGAACAGCAAAATCCAAAAAGCGGCGGTTCCGCTCTTTTTCAAAAATTCTTTCATCGGTATTGAATTCGTTTCCCGGCTGGGATCGTTACGTTCGATCGCGGATTTCCTACAAAGGTTTCGTTCAAAAAGTTTGGGGAATCGTTTTTTCGTTGAACGAATATCCCACCGAGAACCAGACCTAACAAATGAAAAACAACGTTTCGAAAATCGGCCGCAATGAACGCACAATCGGAAAAAACTTTCAGATCAAAGATCGAAACGAATTCCCTTTCCGAAACCGGAATACATGATCGCGATGACTAACGCGACCCAGATCAGACCTGCAAACAAAACTCCCCAATCGGAAAGAATCGCCTTTGTCGGGTTATGCCCCATGTTCTTGATGTAAATGATGTACAACGAACGGAAGATCGCATATACTACGACAGGAATGGTGTAAATCATCTGATCGGTTCCGAGGTTCGCGATGGTGGTCGGACTCGTGACGTATAAAACGTAACTCATCAAAGTCATCGTCGCGACGATTCCGAGCATCATGTCCAAAAATCCGGTCGAATATTCGTCCAGAATTTTCCGATGACCTTTTGCGTTTCCTTCGAGTATGATCAATTCTCCCCTTCGTTTGGAAAATCCCCAGAAAAGAGCGAGCATGAACGTACACAAAAGAAGCCAGGAAGAAAACGAAACATGGATGATCACGGAACCCGCGATCGCGCGGATCACGAAACCGATGCTGATGCTCATCACGTCCAAGATCACCATGTGTTTTAAGAACTTGCTGTAAAGAACGTTGAACACGAGATAAAACGCGACGAGACCGAAAAAGACCGGATGCAATAAATACGCGAGGATCAAGGATAAGGGAAGAATGATCGCCGTGATAAAAAGTGCGAACGAAGGATCCAATTTTCCGGAAGCGAGAGGTCTGTGTTTTTTTTCGGGATGGAGCGCGTCTTCCTTACGATCCAGATAATCGTTCACCACATACTGACAACTTGCGACTAAGGAAAAAAGAAAAAAAGCCGCGACCACACGCTGCACGGATTCCGGATCGGTCAGCTTCTTTGCAAAGATAATGCCCGCAAAAATGATTACGTTTTTGATCCACTGATGGATTCGGAGCAATTTCAAATACTGGAAGAGCATACCCGGTTACATTCCTTGGAATCCCTCAATTCAGCAAGGAAAAACCGGACATGGAAACGGTAAAACGGATCTGAGATTCTTGAACGAGGATCGATGAATTCAGAAATCAAGATAGAATCTTTCTGTCGAAATCGTTTCAGACCAATTTTACGAATCGATCTTTTTCGTTTCCGAAATCGGAAGCGCTTCTTCGTCTTTAAGTTGAACGCCGGAGATTTGTTTTTGAAGGGACAAGGCAAGAAGATACGCCGCTTTTCTTGAAGCGTCGGCAAAGGACATTCCTCCGGGACGAATGTTGGAAATGCAGTTTCTTCGTTCGTCGGTCAGACCGCTCGTAGGTTGATACGTTAGATACAAACCGAGACTGTTTTCGGTCGATAACCCCGGACGTTCACCGATCAGAATGACGGCCGCCTTTGCGTTCCAAAATTCTCCGATCTCGTCTCCGATCGCCACTCTTCCGTTTTTTACGATCGTAACCGGACTTATCTTGAGTTTCAGGGTTTGTAATGCGGGAAGAAACGTTTCCAAAAAAGGAAGTAAAGAATCTCGAATCGCGCTCGCGGAAAGCCCGTCCGAAATCACCAAACTCAGGTCAAATTCTCCCCCAAACTTGGAATCGCTTTCCTTCAGAGCTTCCAAAGTTTTATAACCTTGCGAAGAAACTTTTTTTCCGAGGTCGGGACGAGCGAGATATTCTTCCCGCGAGTCGGCTTTGGATTTGATATCGACATACGGCAAACCGTACGCCGATAAAAAATCGAATAGATTGGCAAAGTCCACTTCGGCCCAGACCGCGTCTCTTGCCCGCGCGTGATCCAAACGAAATCTTAGAATTTCTTTTGTAGGAAGCGAAACTCCCGAACGGCCCAAGCCGATTCTTGCGGAAGTCCAACGTTTCCATTCTTCCCAATTCATACTTCAACCCGCCAGACTATCCAAATCGGATAAAAGTCCGGTCTGTAATGTTTCATCCATAGGAATCAAATCGGAATCCAAGATTCCCTTCTTCAAAAGCCATTCTTCGAACTCGGGTGCGGGTTTTAAACCGAGGACTTGTCTTAGATACAACGCGTCGTGAAAGGAAGTGCTCTGATAAGAAAGCATAACGTCGTCCGCCCCCGGAACGCCCATAATGTAATTGCAGCCCGCGACTCCCAAAAGAGTGAGTAACGTGTCCATGTCGTCCCCGTCCGCTTCCGCGTGGTTCGTATAACAAACGTCGACTCCCATAGGAAGTCCCAAAAGTTTTCCGCAGAAATGATCTTCCATTCCCGCTCTGATAATTTGTTTTCCGTTGTATAAGTATTCGGGTCCGATAAAACCAACGACCGTATTTACGAGCAAAGGGGAGAATTCTCTCGCGACCGCATACGCCCGCGCTTCCAACGTTTGTTGATCGACTCCCCAATGTGCGTCCGCGGAAAGACCGGCGCCTTGACCGGTTTCGAAATACATCACGTTGTCTCCGACCGTTCCGCGTTTGAGGGAAAGCGCCGCTTCTCTCGCTTCGCTTAACAATTGGAGATTGATCCCGAAACTTTCGTTGAGCTTTTGACTTCCTCCCACCGATTGAAAAACGAGATCCACCGGTGCGCCTCTGCGGATCAATTCGAGAGTGGTGGTAACGTGACTGAGAACGCAACTCTGCGTCGGGATTTCGTATTTTTGAATGAGCGCGTCCAGTAGATTCAGCAAAGAATGAACCGATGGAAGATTGTCCGTCGCCGGATTGATTCCGATCACCGCGTCCCCGCTTCCTAAAAGAAGTCCGTCTAAAATTCCCGCAGAAATTCCTTTCAAATCGTCGGTGGGATGATTGGGTTGGAGTCTTGCGGAAATTCGCCCCGGAAGACCGATCGTATTTCGAAATTTCGTAACGACCCTGCACTTTTTAGAGATCGCAACGAGATCCTGGATCGAACAAAGTTTGGAAACGGCCGCCGCCATTTCGGGAATGATGCCGAAGACTAAACTTTTCAAAACCTCCGAGTCGGTCTTTTCGCTTAACAAAAATTCGCGGAATTCTCCCACGCTCTTCGAAGAGATCTTGGAAAACGAATTCCGATCGTGATGATCCAGAATCAGGCGCGTTACTTCGTCTTCTTCGTATGGGATCAAAGGTTCTTCCAGAAATACGGACAAAGGAAGATCGGCGAGAATCATCTGTGCCGCGACCCGTTCTTCGTAACTCGCGGCGGCGATCCCCGCGAGAATATCCCCCGAACGTAGAGGACTCGCCTTTGCGAGAAGATTCTTCAGATCTCCGAATTGATAATGGCGATTTTGAATCCTGGTTCTGTATTCCACGGACCAGAGATTCCTTTTTTTTCAAGGACTGCAACTAGAATTTTTTAAGATAAAGAATGGAAAACGCGGATCGAATCGAAGGGAAACGCGTATATATTCCGAAACGATGAGAACGATCGAACATCAAAAACGGCCTTTAACCGACTTGAATTTTCAAACCGTCGTCTTTGCTTCCGAGATCCCCTAAACCCGAGTGGCCGGTAAACGCGATCAAAAGAGTGAACGTCCCCACTCTTCCCATAAACATCAGCGCGATATAAAGAAACTTCTCTAGATCGTTCGTATAGGGAGTCATCCCCAAACTCAAACCGACGGTTCCGAACGCGGACATGACTTCGAAAAAGATCGTTTCGATTCCGTGTTTGTTTCCGTTGGCGAGAGTGATGATGAACATAAAGACAACGAGAGACAACGTAGCAAGAAAGTAGATCCGAGTGGAAATCGCAACCGAGTTTTTGGATACGTCTTCTCCCCAGGCCTGAACCCGCGCCTGCGGGCTAATTACATTTTTCAAATATAAGATTAATATAAAGAAGGTCGTGATCTTGATCCCGCCCGCGGCTCCTTGAGGACCGCCACCGATAAACATCAAAGAACAAAGCAATACGTATGTCGCGCTTCGGATCTCGGTGATGTCGAACGTATTGAATCCGGCGGTTCGAGAGGAAACGGACAGAAAGAACGAATTGAACAGCTTCTCCGTAAAACCCATCTTACCGATCGTCTCGACGTTGTTATATTCTATCAAAAGAATCGAAATTCCTCCGATATGAATCAAGATCAAAGAACCCAAAACGATGATCGCCATCTGCATCCGGTTCGCGTCGCCGAACAATTCCTTACGATACACTTCCAAACGCTCTTCCAATCGAACCGAAGTCGCGATGACAAAGATATACCATCCGGGAGGATCTTCTCCGAGAAGAACCGTTCTCCGCATCATAAACGTTTCGGTAACGGCTTCCACCTTTCCCATAAACTTTTGCACGATTTCGAGGAGCGACTTCTCGATAAAGATGATCACGGGAAATCCGATCCCGCCCATCACGATCAAAAACTGAACGATCAAAAGACAAAGAGGATCTTTCGCCAAAAAACTCAAATCGTCCACGATGGAAAATCCAGCGTTGTTAAACGCCGAAATCGAAGTAAAAATACTTAAAAACAATTTGCCGGGAGTTCCCGGAAGTTTGTCCGTTTCCGGCATACAAAAATACAGAAGAGTCGCGCCCACCGCTTCGATCGAAAGAGAAATGTTAAACAAAGAAATCAGCATTCTTCGAACATACGAAGCTTCGGCTTCGATTTTCGTTTTTCCCGGTGCGACGACGCCCGAAGAAGGAGGAGACTTCTTCTCCCTCAATCTTTTTGCAAGATGAGCGTCCGTTGCTTCGTACACGAAGGAAGCAAGACGAGTGCTTCGCGACAAACCGCGCACGACCAACACGCCGATCAACACCGTAAACGTGATAATTCCCAAACCTCCGATCTGAATCAGAAACATCATGATCAGCTGAGTGGATCTTTGGAGTTCGGAAAGAAGAACGGGCGAAAGCCCCGTAACACAAATCGAGGATGTCGCAAGATACAAAGAATTCGTATAAGTCAGTTTTCCGGATTCGGAAATGTAAATTCCGAATGAACCGATTAAAATCGCCGCAGCAAAACCCAAACAAAGGGTTCTGGCCACCGACAGCAAAAGGAAGGCTTTCGCAATTCGGTTTACGTTTCTTTTAATCAGTTTTAACGGATGCATGGCGGAGAATGCAAAAGCTCATGATTTTTCCAAATCCTTTCGGGGCAAATGAAAAACGGTTCTTAAACGGTCTGACTCATCGATTTGAGTTTACAAAACCGCTCTTTTTTGGATTATGGTAAATTGAGGGACTTTCTCCAAATCGTCCCTTACCGGTATTTCACCGGGGTATTTGCAATCTTTTATAAGAGGATGGCCATGAGCACTGCTGTAGCCGAATTCAAACCGAGCGAAAAACTTCTGAAAACCAGAAACATCGGGATTTCCGCCCACATCGATTCTGGAAAAACGACCCTTACCGAAAGAATTCTGTTTTATACAAACCGAATTCACGCCATCCACGAAGTTCGTGGAAAGGACGGAGTCGGTGCGAAGATGGACAGCATGGACCTCGAAAGAGAAAGAGGGATCACCATCCAGTCCGCCGCGACCTATTGCCAGTGGAAAGATCATACGATCAACATCATCGACACTCCGGGTCACGTTGACTTTACCGTCGAGGTAGAGCGTTCCCTCCGCGTATTGGATTCCGCGATCCTCGTCCTTTGCGGCGTTGCGGGCGTTCAATCACAGTCGATCACCGTTGATCGTCAGATGAGACGTTACAACGTTCCTCGCGTAGCATTCATCAACAAACTCGATAGAACCGGCGCAAATCCTTTCCGCGTCATCGAACAACTTAAGGAAAAGCTGAAACACAACGCGGTTCCGGTTCAAATTCCTATCGGTTTGGAAAACGACCTGAAAGGGATCGTAGACCTCGTTAAAATGAAAGCTTACTACTTCGAAGGTAAGGACGGAATGGACATCCAGGAAAAAGAAATTCCGGATGATCTCAAAGAACTCGCGCAAAAGAAACACGAAGAACTTTTGGATGCGGCTTCTATGTTCTCCGATGAATTGACCGAGGCCCTTCTCGAAGGAACTCCAACCGAAGAGATGATCAAAAAAGCGATTCGTACCGGAACGATCGAACTCAAGCTTACCCCCGTTTTTATGGGTTCCGCTTTCAAAAACAAAGGAGTTCAAAAACTTCTGGACGGAGTTTTGGATTATCTCGCAAGCCCTGTGGACGTAAAGAACAAGGCTCTCGACCAAAACAACAACGAAGAAATGATCGTTCTCGAATCGAACTACGAGAAACCTCTGGTTTGCCTCGCGTTCAAACTGGAAGACGGTCGTTACGGTCAGCTCACCTATGTGCGCGTATACCAAGGAAAACTTTCCAAAGGTATGACCATCTACAACATGTCGAATAATAAGAAGCACAACGTTGGCCGACTCTGTCGGATGCACTCCGACGAGATGGAAGATATCGACTACGCGGAAGCGGGCGATATCATTGCTCTTTTCGGAATCGATTGCGCTTCCGGGGATACGTTCACCGACGGAAAACTCAAAGTTTCCATGGAATCCATGTTCGTTCCGGCTCCGGTGATTTCTCTTACCATCGAAGCAAAAGAATCGAAACACTTAAACAACCTTGCGAAAGCGTTGAACCGTTTTACCAAGGAAGATCCTACGTTCCAAACCCACGTAGATCCGGAATCCGGACAAACCATCATCAAAGGGATGGGAGAACTTCACCTCGAAGTTTATATCGAGCGTATGAAACGCGAATACGGAGTGGAACTGATCACGGGAGCGCCTCAGGTTGCGTATCGTGAAACGATCACTTCCAAAGCGGATTTCGATTATACCCACAAAAAGCAGACCGGTGGTCAAGGTCAGTTCGGTCGTGTTGCGGGTTATATGGAACCGATCCCGCTCGAAGAAACGCTGGATTACGATTTCGTAAACAAAGTCGTGGGTGGTGCGATCCCGAGAGAATACATCCAGTCCGTGGACAAAGGATTTAAGAGCTGCTTGGAGCGCGGGTCCCTCATCGGGTTCCCGATCATCGGTGTTCGCTGCGTGATCAACGACGGTGCTTACCATGATGTCGACTCTTCGGATATGGCGTTCCAAATCGCGGGTCGTTATGCGTTCCGTCAGGGATTCAACAAAGCCAATCCTCAGATTCTTGAGCCGATCATGAAAGTGGAAGTCGACGGACCTTCCGAGTTCCAAGGAGCAATCCTCGGATCTCTGAACCAAAGACGCGGTATGATCTTGAACACGACCGAAGAGGATGCTTACTGTAAAACGGAAGCCGAAGTTCCTCTCGCGGACATGTTCGGATATTCTACCGTATTGCGTTCCTCAACTCAAGGAAAGGCGGAATTCTCCATGGAATTTTCCAGATACGCTCCGGTTCCAAGAAACGTAGCGGAAGAGTTGATGAAAAAATACAAGGTCAACAACAAAGACGAAGATTGATTCTCGAAAGAAATTCTTTCTTCGAAAAAGGGAGCCGAAAAGGCTCCTTTTTTTTGTCCGCGCGGATTCCGAGACGGGTTTCCCTCCGAAAAATTGCCGATATTAAAAAGGATGAACCGCGTCTTTTTAAAAATCGGAATTCTTTTGCTTTTTCCGATCTTTTCCCGGATCTTTGCGGCCGGATCGCAGAATCTTTCCTTTTACACCGTCGAAAAGGGGGATACTTACTATTCTCTGGGAAAAAAATTCAAAGTCGATTATCATAAGATTATGGAATGGAACGGAAAGAAACAGACTGACCATCTTATTCCCGGCGAAAAGCTGCGGGTTCAAAAGTCGCAACGGGAAAATGACAAACCTTCTCCTTCTCCGATTTCCAAATCGATTCGGCCCTTGCCTGAGGAATCTTTCGATTCTTCCCGACCTCCTCTTCACTTTCCGTTAAAAAGCCGTGCGCCCGTGCAGACTCCGTTCAACAAACTTACGTTCGCTCCGCACAAAGGCGTTTTATTCAAAGCGTCGCGGCACAACGAGGTTCGACCGGCTACTTCCGGCAGGGTTTTGGTCGTGGACGAGATGGACGGATATAAGAAATACGTAATATTAGAGCATAAAAACGGTTATTCGAGCGTTTATGCGAATCTCAAAAGCGTATCCGTTTCCGAAGGAGACACAGTAGATTCCTCCAAAATTCTGGGCGCGCTTGAATCGGGCAAAGGACTTTACTTTCAACTGAACCGCGGAAGCGTTCCGGTCGACCCGGGTCTGCAAATTCGATAAGAAGAATATTAGAAAACTATGGAATTCGAAATCGTCAACGCCTGCATCGTAACCAAGGACCAATGGATTCCGAACGGAAGCATCGTCGTAAAAGACGGAATCATTTCCTCCGTAAACGCGGGCGGACCTCCTCCGGGTAAAAGAATCCGATTGAACCTCAACGGTCTTTATGTTTATCCGGGATTCATCAACGCGCACGATCATCTTCTAAGTACGTATCTTCCGAAAGTCGCGCCGAGCAAACCTTACTTGAATTGGCTTCCCTGGGACAACGATCTCAAATCGTCGATCGTGTTTTCCGAAAGGCAGCAGCTCGATCCCGAACAGCTCTATCTTCTGGGTTCTTATAAGAACTTGATCTCGGGCGTAACCTCGGTTCAGGATCACATTCCGCATTTTGTACAGGATCCGTTCGTTCCGACGATGCCCGTGAGAATTCTCGACAAATACGCCCTATCCCACAGCATCTGTAGCTATTCTTTGAATTGGGGAGAAGGTCCCAAGGAAGAATATGCAAAAGCTCTAAAGCAGAACATTCCGTATATCACACGGATCGCGGAGGGATTCGATTCCGAATCGAGGGATTCTTTAAAGGTTCTGAACAAACTCGGTTGTCTCGGAGAACATACGGTATTGATTCACGGAGTCGTATTATCCGAATCGGACATTTCTTTGATCGCTGAAAAAAAGGCGCATCTGGTTTGGTGTCCCGAAGCGAATCTGTTTTTATACGAAAGAACGACGGATATACGCGATCTGCTGAAACACAAAGTCAACGTTTCTCTCGGAACGGATTCCAGCATCTGCGGTTCGCTCAATCTTTTGGAGGAAATCCGCGCCGCGAGAAAATTTTATCAAAGTGAATACGGGGAAGACCTTTCTCCGAAAGCGCTTTTTGAAATGGTAACGTCTAATCCTGCAAAAGCATTTCGAATCGAAAAACAACTCGGAAGTATAGAAGAGGGAAAAATCGCGGATTTGGTCGTATTAACGAGAAACTCGGAAGATCCGTATTCCAATCTCTGCCAATCCGATTTGAACAGCATACGCCTCGTTCTCCGAGACGGAGTTCCCGTTTACGGAGACGTTAGTTTGGAATCTTTTTTTGAAGAATCCGGCGCGGCGGTGGAAAGAATCCGCATCGATAATGCCGATAAATATTTAGTTGCATCTCCCGGAAAACTCCTGGAGTCCCTTGTCATCTCCCTTGGCTACAAAAAGGATTTGGCATTTTTCCCCGCACAGAAAGAATTTGATAACTTTGAGTAGGTAATCCATTTGGCCGGTCCGATCATCAGAAATTATAAAGGCGGATCCATCATATATTTTGAGAAGGATAAAGCCGAGGATATTTACGTCCTAAGAAACGGTCGCGTCATTCTTACGTTTCCTGCCGTCGACACCGGTCAAGAAGTCAAAGAAGACGTTCGGATCGGAGAATTCTTCGGAGTCAAATCGGCGCTCGGTAAATACCCCAGAGAAGAAACCGCTCAAGTAATCGGAAGTGCGACCGTCCTCGTTTTTAAACCGAACGAGTTCGAACAATTCGTTGCCGAAAAAACACATCTCATTCTCAAGATGATGAAAGTTTTTTCCAGCCAGCTCAGACAGGTTCACAAAAAGCTCAAAGAGATTTTGGGCCAATCCGACACGCGCAATCCGGCGTTCGAGTTGATGAACGTCGCGGAAGTCTTTTACAAAAACAACAATCTCCCTCACGCAGTCTATGCGTTTGAAAAATATCTGCAGCATTACCCCGGAACGGCGTATACGGGACGCGCGACGGAACTTCTCGAACTCGCGAGAAGAGGAAGTCCTTTCCCTCTGAACATGCCTCCCTTGGTCTACGAAGGAAGCACGAGCAGAGTCACGCCCGAAACTTTACAAAACATCATGAAACCCGCCGTTGAAAAATCGACGATCACAGCCGGTGTGGACAACTCTATTACTTCGCTTTACAATCGCGCTCACACGCTCGTGAACGTGGGTAAACACAGCGAAGCGATGGTGATCTATAAGGATCTTCTCAACAGAACCGATTTCAAATTCGATTCGGAAAAGAAGCTGGTGGAGAATTCTCTCTTTCAACTCGGAGTTTGTCTGTTGAAACAGAACGATCTCGACAACGCGAATTCTTCCTTTTCGACTTATATCAAAAAATATCCATCGGGAGAATCGATCAAAGAATCGCTCTTTCATCTCGCCGAAATCTCCGAACTGCAAGGGGATCGCCAGAGAGCGAGAATGCTTTACGGTAAGGTCGCGCTTCTGCCGCCCGAAAAGGATAGCATCTCCCAAAAATCCAGACTGAAAGCCAAGGAGATGAGTACCTGATGGATATGATGCTCGAATCCATGTTTTCGAAATTCGGCCAGACCTACGAACCGAATCAGATCATCTTCTGTGAAAACGAACCTGGAAATAATTTTTATCTGATTCAATCCGGAAAGGTGAAGATCGTTAAGACCGTTCCGAACCCGACTAAAAAAGAAGACTATCTCATCAAGACCTTGGACATTCTCGAACAAGGGGATATCTTCGGCGAAATGGCGATCTTAGAAGAACAACCCC
This sequence comes from Leptospira sanjuanensis, assembly GCF_022267325.1. Taxonomy (NCBI): domain Bacteria; kingdom Pseudomonadati; phylum Spirochaetota; class Leptospiria; order Leptospirales; family Leptospiraceae; genus Leptospira; species Leptospira sanjuanensis. The sequence goes on along the minus strand of NZ_JAIZBG010000001.1, from coordinate 404,920 downwards.
GTTCCGCGACCGCGATCGCAATTTCGGAAGTGAAGGTTTTGAACTTCAATCGCGCGAACTTCGAACTCCTGATGACCAAGAATCCGATGCTTGCGTTGAAAATTCTCACCATCTTTTCGGTGAGAATCAACGACGCCAAACGAAGACTTCTCATTCTTTTGATGGACGACATTCAGGGAAAGGTCGCGGACGTATTCCTGATGTTATACGAAAAGATGCACGCGCACAGCGATTTTAAAGAGATTGTTCTCAACGTTTCGCAACACGACGTCGCTGAATGGTGCGCACAACCCGTGGGAGAAGTTCAAAAAGTTCTCAACACCCTTTCCAAAAGCGGCAAAATCGAACTCTACGAAGACAAAATTGTTATACACAATATCGCGGACTTTCAGAGAATAGTCGCACAAAAACGGAAACCGAATTCATAAAAGCTCCCGTAGCTCAGGTGGACAGAGCAGAAGTTTCCTAAACTTTTGGTCGGAGGTTCGAATCCTCTCGGGGGCAATGCCCTTCGAATAATAACCTGTACGATTGCGGGAAAAATCGAACCGATTCAAATCCATGCAACATCCAGACTCGATTCTCTCCCTCTTAAAAAAATCGGAAGACTTCTTAAAAAAGAAAGAAATCCAGAGCGCTCGACTCGACGCAGAAATCCTTTTGGCCGATCTCCTCAACTTGCAAAGAGTCAAACTCTACGTAAACTTCGAACGGCTTTTGACGGAAACCGAAAAGAACGCTTACAGAGAAAGAATCGTAGATCGTTCTAAAAACAAGCCGACTGCTTATATCACGGGTCAAAAAGCGTTTTACAATTCCGTCTTTTTCGTGAACGAATCGGTTCTGATTCCGAGACCAGAAACGGAAGAATTGGTCGAGAAAGTGTTGTTCGATTTCAAGGAAAACGCGAAGGAACAAACCGTTTTGGATCTTTGCACCGGAAGCGGCTGTATCGGAATCAGCCTAAAGCTTGCCCGTAAGGATTGGAACGTAATCTTAAGCGACGTTTCCAAAGAGGCGCTTGCAACCGCACATAAGAACGCGGAAAAAATTCTGTCCGAAGAAAGCGAATCCATTCAATTTTTGGAAAGTGATTTGTTCGCGTCGATTCCTTCCGAGTTACGATTCGATTTGATCGCGACCAATCCGCCTTACATCCCTTTGACGGATAAGGAAACGATGATGAAGGATGTGATCGACTACGAACCGCATCTTGCGTTGTTCCTGGAAAATCCGAAGGAATTTCTGACCCGATTGATAAACGAAGCCAGTTCTCGCCTGAACGAAGGCGGCAAACTTTATATGGAAACCCTTCCTTCTCTCGCACCGATTCTAGTCGCGGAAGCGATTGCAAACGGGTGGAAAGAAGGAAAGGTGGAAAAAGATCTTTCCGGAAAAGATCGGTTTGTCGTTTTAATGAGATAAATCGGAGACGTTAGACGAATTACAAACATCGTTTTTGATAAAACGTAGGAACTTCTACAAATACCGCTAAAGAAGGTAATTTTCTACCGAAATCATCTTTCGTTGTAGTTCCTACATTTGTTGACAAAAGCAACAAATGACGCTACCGTCCAACCTTCGTTTTGCAGGAGTTCCTACAACGCTTATATCCTAAAATAAAAAGCCGGGCACAAACCCGGCTTTTTATTTTTCGAAAAGATTCTGCTGAGTAACGCAGGCCGGTCATTTGACCGATCAGCGTGAACTCAGCAGAACGCTCCCTCAACTCAATGACTGCTCCCTATGGGTCGCATTCAGGTCGCGTTCTAAATCGCCGAGCTTCCTCTTTCCCCCGTTCTGATACGGATTACGTCTTCGAGAGGAGTGATGAAAATTTTTCCGTCGCCGATTTTTCCGTCTCCGGTTTTTGCCGCTTTCAAGATCGCGTCAACAGTCGGTTTTACGAACTCGTCGTTTACGGCGATTTCAAGACGAACCTTTCTCAAAAGATTCACTTGATATTCGTGACCACGGAACACTTCGGTCTTTCCTTTTTGTTGTCCGTAACCTTGAACGTCGCTTACGGTAAGTCTGTAAATTTCGTTCTTGGTCAATTCTGCCTTAACCTCTTCCAATTTATGAGGCTGGATGATAGCAACGATTAATTTCATATAATCTCCTTATTAAAATTCTTCAGTAACGTAAATTAAAGGATGTAACCTTTTTCACCGTGGATCTCGGAATCCAGACCGGCGATTTCTTTCTCCTCGGAGATGCGGAATCCGATCGTTTTGTCGATCAGGAACACGAGGATAACGGAAACGATAAAGGAATAAGCTCCCGTTGCGACAACGCTGATTACCTGAACCAAAATCTGATCTCCTTTGCTCGCAACACCCGCGCCGAGAGAAAGTGTAAACACTCCCGTAAGAACGGCGCCTAACGCACCACCTACGCCGTGAATTCCGAAAGCATCCAAGCTGTCATCGTATCCGAGTTTTCCTTTCAGAAGAATCGCACCGTAACAAACAGGGCTAACGAGAAGTCCCATGATGATCGCGCCTTGAACTCCTACGAAACCGGAAGCCGGAGTGATCACAACCAAACCTGCAACGATACCGGAAGCTGCACCGAGAGCGGTCGCTTTTTTGGTGTGAACGTATTCGATCACGAGCCAAGCAACACCGGCCGCAGCTGGAGCGATCAATGTGACTAAGAATGCTCTCGCCGCAATTCCGTTTATAGCAAGACCGGAACCCGCGTTAAAACCGAACCAACCGAACCAGAGTAAACCGGCGCCGATCAAAGTATAAGTAAGATTGTTGGGAGCGATCAAAGCTGGGCCTTCTCCCTTTCTCTTTCCAAGAACGATTGCAGCCGCAAGACCGGCAATCCCTGAAATCAAGTGAACTACCGTTCCACCGGCAAAGTCAAGAGCGCTCATTTTAAACAACCAACCGTCAGCCGCCCAAACCCAGTGTGCGACCGGATCATAAACCAACGTGGACCAAAGAAGAATAAACACGACATACCCGCCGAATTTCACTCTTTCCGCGATCGCTCCGGAAATCAGAGCCGGAGTAATGAGCGCGAACATTCCTTGGAAAAGGAAGTGAACGTATTTTGGAATCGTTAATTCCAGAGTATTTTCGTCGATTCCGTTGAGAAAAGCGAGATCGAAATTACCGAAATAAGGGTTGGTTCCCGAAAATGCGAAGCTGTATCCGAAGATGGTCCATTGAAGAGTCAGAACCAAAATCGCTACGAAGCTGTGCATCATAGTCGAAAGAACGTTTTTAGATCTTACAAGACCGCCGTAGAAAAGAGCGAGTCCGGGAATCATAAAAAACACGAGTGCCGAGGCAACGATCATCCAGGCCGTGTCTCCTTTATCCGCAACGGGAGCGGGAGCCGCCGCAGGAGCAGTCGCTTCTTGTCCAAATAAAACAAATGGAAGAAGCAGAGTGAGCAATAAGAGTAGTCTCTTGGTCCAATTCATAATCATTCTCATCCCAAATCAATTTGCCTACTTTAATGCAAGATTGGTACCAGATGGAGAATTATTTAAGAATTCTCTGAACGAAGCAGAATAACCCGAAAATGAAGGAGATCCTACAATTTATCGAGAAATCGAGGAATTTTCCGTTCAGCCAAGGTCGGAATTACGAAACCAGCAAAGTGCATAGTTTATAAAGTACTTCAATCTGCTCAAAATAAGGGCATATTTTCACTTTTTGCCCTTTCTCTATAGAAGATGCTAATAAAATCAAAAAACTGCTGTTATTCTAAATGAAACCGTAAACCGAGTTTCCAGAAGCTTTCTATAGAAGAGGAAGAATTTGAGAGAAAGTTAGAATCCAATCTTGCCATGGGATTATAATCCAAGATCAAATGAGAAGCGGCGGATGTTGCAAAACGAGGATGAAAGTAATATGCGTCAAAGATATTGGCCGCATAAACCAGAACGGCAAACATCATGGACAACTGCAAATTATGGTAATTCCGATTTACACGATCGCGCTGATCGTCGAAGGGTTTGCTGTAAAGATAAAGAGCGGCCGGATCGGAAAATGAGGGAACTGGGATCAACGTTTCATACGGATTGTTCATGTGATTCAGATCGCGCACCGAGTTTTTATAAATTTGATTCTCGCGATAAACGAGATAAAGAGAACTTACGAACAGAGCGGAATAGATAATTGCGGAAGTTTTTCTTTCGTCGGTCCACTGCCCCCAGCCGGGAAGAACCGAGGATCTCCAAGCGACGCTCCAAGGACTCAAGCCCTTTTGTCGGACCCGAGCCAGTCGCTCTTCTTCCTTCTTTTTCGCTGCGGCGTCTTTGGCCTGTTTATCGAGAAGTTCCTGCTTTTGTTTTTCTTCCTTAGCCTTTTGAGCCAATTCTTCTTCGGCCTTTTTCTTATCTTCCTGCTCTTTCTTTTTCTGTTCTTTCTCTGCTAATTTCGTTTCTTCTTCTTTTTTAATGCGAAGCGCTTCTTCGTTCGTCACGTCTTTATAAACGATCTTGAGAATTCGGATTTTGGAAATATCTTGGCTTTTGCCGTCTTCCGTCTTAACGGTAACGTTGTATGCAGTCTGCGCGGAAACCTTTCCTTTGATTACGGTTCCATCTTTAAGGATGATGGATTCTCCCGAAAGAAAGGTAGGGAGAAATAAGAGAAGAAAAAAGAAGAGGAAATAACTTTTTACAGACATGTTTCTCTACGAAATACTTTCCATAGAGAAACCAGTCGAACTATAATTTGAAAGCAATTTTTTCTACATTCTAAAAATTCCATATCGAGGATATTCCGGTTTTTTTGAATGATCGGCGTACAGAGCGATACCCAGTATATCCCTTGTTCGAGCTGGATCGATCACTCCATCGTCCCAAAGACGTGCGGAAGAATAGATGCAGGAAGATCTGCTTTCATAATCGTCCAAAATCGGCTTACGAAACGAAAACTGTTCCTCGTCAGAAAGTTTTTTACCTTCTTTTTCGAGCTGTTCCATCTTAACCGTCAATAGCACGTTAGCCGCTTGCTCTCCTCCCATTACGGAAATTCTGGAGTTCGGCCACATCCATAGAAATCTCGGATTGAAAGCACGGCCGCACATTCCGTAATTCCCCGCTCCGTAAGAACCGCCGATTACAACGGAATACTTCGGCACGATGGAAGTCGAAACTGCGTTCACCATCTTCGCTCCGTCTTTTGCGATCCCGGAGTTTTCATATTTCTTACCCACCATAAACCCGGTGATGTTCTGCAGAAACAAAAGAGGAATTCCTCTTTGATTGCAAAGCTCGATAAAGTGAGAAGCCTTCAGCGCACTTTCCGAAAACAATACACCGTTGTTCGCGATGATTCCCACCATCTTTCCGTAAATTTTCGCGAAGCCGGTTACAAGAGTGGTTCCATAATACTTTTTGAATTCTTGAAAACGCGATCCGTCCACGATCCTAGCGATGATTTCACGAACGTCGTACGACTTACGAATATCCTTCTGAATGATTCCGTAGATTTCCTCCGAAGGATACAAGGGTTCTTCCCAACTGATCGATCCTTTCTGCGAAGAATTCCCAGCGTGATGCAACGTGGATACGATGTTTCTCGTGATCTCGATCGCGTGTGCGTCGTCTTCCGCGTAATGATCGGTCACACCGGAAATCGTGCTGTGAACCAAAGCCCCGCCCAATTCCTCGGGAGTTACGATTTCTCCGGTTGCGGCTTTTACGAGAGGAGGTCCGCCTAAAAAAATGGTTCCGTTTCCTTTTACGATCACCGACTCGTCGGACATCGCCGGTATGTAAGCGCCGCCCGCGGTGCAACTTCCCATCACGACGGAAATCTGAGGAATTTTGAGCGCGGAAAGATTGGCCTGGTTGTAAAAGATTTTTCCGAAGTGATCCTTATCGGGAAACACTTCGTCCTGCATCGGAAGAAAGGCTCCTCCGGAATCCACAAGATAAATGCAGGGAAGAAAATTCTGAAGCGCGATCTCCTGCGCTCGGATATGTTTTTTTACGGTAAGAGGATAATACGTTCCGCCTTTCACCGTAGCGTCGTTTGCAACGATCACACAATCGACTCCGCAGATTCTTCCGATTCCGGTAAGAATTCCCGCAGAAGGAACGGAGTCCGGATAAACCCCTTCCGCCGCCAAAGGAGAAAATTCCAGGAAAGAAGTTCCGGGATCGATGAGAGAAGCGATTCTTTCCCTTGCAGTGAACTTGCCTCTTCCCTTATGACGTTCGATCGCTTTCGCTCCGCCGCCCATTTCGATCTTTCGAATTAAGCCGCGCAGGGATTCCACCTTTTGTTTCAGATCTTCAAAATTCTCTTTATACTCCGATGAGGACGTACGTATTTTGGATTCTATGATTTCCACAAAACCCTCCGGATTTTTATTTTTTTACTTTTGATTCGTATAGGATGCGGATCAGTTCGGTTTCGGATAACGTGAGTTCTCTGTTTCTTCTCGCCATGATTTTCCGCGCGTCCCTCAGAAATAGATCGAGAATATACGGTTGTCCCGATTCCGCCCAAGTAAACGGAGAAACGTATCCGCCGATTCTGGAAGATACCACGTTCGATCCGAAATCCACGACGGTTCCCGTATTCAACATCACTCCGATCGCGATCTTACAATAGTCCGCAATGACCGAGCCGAACTTGATGGAACCTGTAATACATTCGTCGTGTTCTTCCCGGATTTTCACAACCCCATAGTTGTTCTTTAAATCGGATGTGGTCGCAAGCGCGCCAATGTTCACCCAACTTCCGAGAATGGAATGTCCCAAGAATCCTTCGTGGTGCTTGTTCGTATAATCTCCGATCAAACAGGTTCCGACCTCTCCGCCGATTCTGCAAGTCGCTCCGATGCTTGTAGCGCCGGTGATTCTCGCGTTGTCGATTTGAGAATGGTGTCCGATATAAACGGGGCCTTCGATAAACGTGAATGAAGTGATCTTCACGTCTTTGTCGACGACGATCGGTCCGTTGGTCGTATCGAAAACGACTCCCGGATAAACGATCGCGGAAGGATGAACGTGAAGGTGTTTGGATTTTCCGACCACGTGAAAGTGGTTCGCTTTTACTTTGAGTTTACGAATCCATTTTTGAACGTCTCGGCTGAGTTCGATATCGGCCTCGATGTTCTTTGCAATGCCGTCGATCAGGTTCCAAGGCAGACAAGATTCCGGCGATAAAACCAGATCGACGTCCTTATCGTCGTACGGAAGAAGTTTCGGATTTCTTTCTAAAAAAGCCTGTTGAAACGTCGCATTCGAATGCGCGTAGAAGATCTTTGCGTCTGGATGAAGTTCCCGTGTTCTTTGAAGAGAATTGAGAATTCCGCTTCGAATCTCGGAAAAGGAGCGAATTCTCGTGAGAGATCGTAAGCCAGCCGGAACCTCTCTTTCGTCGATGAGAATTCTCTGGATCTTAGACATGGCCTACTCTACGGTTACGGACTTGGCGAGGTTTCTCGGCTGATCGGGCGGACAACCTCTCGAAATCGCGGAATAATACGCGAGCAACTGTAAAGGGATCACATTCAAAATCGGACTTAAGATTTCGGAACATTCCGGAATTTCGAAAGAATAATCCGAAAGGGACTTCGCTTCGTGATCTCCTTCGGTTACGATCGAGATAATGATCCCTTTTCTCGCTTTGATTTCCTGAATGTTGGAAACCATCTTCGTATAAATTTCGGATTTAGGAGCGATACAAACGACGGGAACTTCGTTCGTGATGAGGGCGATCGGTCCGTGTTTGAATTCCCCGCCCGCGTAACCGGATGCGTGAATGTAGGAAATCTCCTTCAACTTCAACGCGCCTTCCATAGCGATCGGATGATTGTAAGTTCTTCCTAAAAAGATAAAATCTTTTGCGGCGGTAAAGTGAGAAGACATCTCTTCGATCTTGCTCGCTTGCGCGAGGATTCGTTCGATCTTTGTAGGAAGCTGACGGATCTCTTCGATCAACGCCTTTTTCTCTTCGTCGCTGATGAGCCACTTGAGGTTGGCCATATAAATGGAGAATAACAGAAGATTTAAAACCTGAGCGGTGAAAGCTTTCGTGCTCGCGACTCCGATTTCCGGTCCCGCATCGGTGCGGATGTAAGAATCGGATTCTCTCGCGATCGTTGAGTTCACGTTATTGACGAGCGAAACAACCTTGATGAACTTCGCTTTCGCTTCGTGAATGGAAGCTAACGTGTCCGCGGTTTCTCCCGATTGGGAAATCCCCATGATGAGAGTATCGCCTTCGACAACCGGATTTCTATAACGGAATTCGGAAGAAGCTTCGGTGTCCGTTTGAATCTTCGCGAAATGTTCGAGATAGTGTTTGCCGATCATTCCCGCGTAATAACTCGTTCCCGCTGCTTGGATGATGATCCGGTTGACTCTGGAAAGAACGTCCTTGTTGAGTTTGATTTCTGGAAAAACGATTTCACCGTTATCTAAGATTCTCTCTTGGATGATCTTACGAAAGATCCCGGCTTGTTCGTGGATTTCCTTGATCATGTAGTGCGGATAACCGCCCTTGTCCAAGTCTTCCCAGCGAAGTTCCTGTTTTTTGAAAACCGGAGTCAGTTCCTTTCCTGAAAAATCGAAAAGTCTGAATTCGTTTTGAGTAAAGTAACCCCATTCTCCGGAGTTCACATAATACACTTCTTCGCAGTTTCTAGTGAGAGGAGAAATATCGGAGGCGAGGAAGTATTCTCCCTTTCCTTTTCCGATCAAAAGAGGAGCGCCGTCTTGCGCAAAATAAACGCGGTCCGGTTCCGTTTCAAACACGGTGGAAACCGCCCACTTTCCGTGGATTTTTCCGAACAATTCCAAGAAAGAATCCTTGTTGGACTTGCCGTTTTTTTTGCTTTCTTCAAGCAAATGAGGAAGAACTTCGGTGTCGGTTAAACTCTGAAATACGTGGCCTTTCTTTTTGAGTTCGTTTTTGAGTTCGAGATAATTTTCAATGATTCCGTTATGCACCACCGCAACGGTGGAATTCGTATCCGTATGAGGGTGAGCGTTGATCTGATTCGGTTCTCCGTGGGTCGCCCAACGGGTATGTCCGATCCCTACGTTACCCGGAGCCGGAAATTCGCGGAGATGCGCTTCCAGATCCTTAATCTTTCCTTTTGCTTTTCTGACGATGATGTCCCCTTGGTCGAGGACGGCGATTCCGGCCGAATCGTAACCCCTGTATTCGAGGCAGATTAGACCGACTACAAGTACCGATTCCGCATTTTTACTACCGGCATAACCGACAATTCCACACATATTCAGGCATTCTCCATAAGCCTTCCCGCGCGGTCCAGCAGAGAATTGAGGTCTTTTTTGGTCCTCGCTTCCCCGATGACTCGAATGATGGGTTCCGTGTTAGAAGGACGTATGTGAATCCAGGAATCTTCGGAGGCCAAACGAAGGCCGTCTAAGGTTTCTTCGGCAAAGGCGGAGAATTCTCCCCTGAATTTGGAATAAATATCCTGCAGATTTTTACCGGCCACTTGAAAGCTGGTTTTCTGCATATGAATCACGGGAAGTTCATCCACAATCGAATCGATCTTCTTCCCGGTCGCAGCCATCACATTTAAAATATGAGCGATTCCGGACAAAGAATCCCTTCCGAAAGAAGCGACAGCCGGATCAATCACTCCGCCGTTTCCTTCTCCGCCGAAAATGGATTTGTGGGCGCGCATATCCGCAACCACATTGGCTTCTCCGACTTTAGAGCGGGTAACGGAAACTCCGTATTGACCGGCGACAAATTCGTTAATAAAGCTAGTGGAAAGATTCACGACCATATTGGCTTTTTTCGGAGCCTTTTTCAGAGTTAAGGAAAGAAAGCTCAAAGGAAGTGTGAATTCTTCGGAGATCGCGCCCTTTTTCGGGGTAAGAACCACGAGTCGATCCGCGTCGGGATCGAGCGCAAAACCGATGTCCGCACCGGAAGATTTCATTTTGCGGGAAGTTTGCTTAAGCGCCTCGGGGGTCGGTTCGGGCGGTCTTGGGAACGTTCCGTCCGGACTACAATGAAGTAGAATCGGCTTACATCCAAGTCTTTCAAGAAGTTCGGGAACCAGGGAACTGCCTGCACCGTTGACCGCGTCCACGAGGACCTTGTATTTCTTTTTACGAATCGCGTTTACATTTACCCGTTTGAGCACGGATTCGATGTGCTTTTCACACCATTCTTTTCCGGAAACGATCTTAGAAGCGGGTTTGTATTGAATTTGTCTGTAGGATTGATTGCGTACCGTATCCAGAATCTTTTCCAGATCCGCGGCCCCGGTAAAGAATCCGCCCGGTCCTACGAACTTAAACGCGTTCCAGATGATCGGGTTGTGAGAGGCGCTGATCATAATTCCACCCCCCGCTTTGGAAAGATTGACCACGGCCTTTACGGTCGGGGTCGGAACGATTCCAAGTTGTAAAACGTCTTTGCCCATGGCTTGCATCAAACCGAGTGCAATATTTTCAATATAAGGACCGGATGGACGGGAATCTCGTCCGATTACGATTTTGGAACCTTCGATCCAAGTTCCGAACGCACGCAAGGCGTCAAAAATGACTTCGGGTGAAAGACCGGTTGGAATAATTCCTCGAATCCCGGAAACAGAAACCATCAGATCAGGATGATTGAATACGGGGCTTTTTGTATTCATAGGGGTTGTTTGGATTTAGGAGGAGTTTGCGGAAGAAAGGGTGTGGGCGATGACAGGATCGAACTGCCGACATCCTGCTTGTAAGGCAGGCGCTCTACCAGCTGAGCTAATCGCCCTCTATAATTCCGTTTTTTTAAGCTGCAGATACCGCGTTGAGGCGTTTTGCCATTCTACTTTTTTTTCTATCTGCGTTTTTAGAATGGATCAGGTTTGTTTTAGCAGCTTTGTCCAAAAGAGAGGTGTACTCTACAAAGAGAGCTGTCGCCGCTTTTTGGTCTTTTTCTTTGATGGCTTTCAGAACTTTTTTAGCCTGAGTTCTGAGCCTGGAACGATTCTGGGAATTTGCCGCATTTCTGCGTTTTGTTCTCCGAATGTCCTTTTCTGAAGACTTGATATTAGCCAAGGCTTACACTTCCTATCGAATAAGTGTTTCCAGGTTTTCTGTACCCTACCCCCTGTCAAATGAATTCTAGGAAAATTCCGTTCCGTACGTCGTAATTCTCGGAAAATTGCCCGAAATCCGACCTTAGGTTTCGGTACGATTCCGTTTTGAGCCGGAACCTGCCTTATCTCCCTCCGGAACCGCTTCCAGCGGAGAAACTAGAATGAATCGGAATCGTTTTGGAAATATTTTTTTGACCGTTTCATTGGATCGGGACTTTTTTTCCCGTCTTCAAGAAGAGGAAGTCGATCTTTCGGAACTCGCGGAACTGGGAATTTCCTCTTTGCGGGACTTCGAGGAAACCGGGAGGTGTTTTTTGTCGATGGAACGTGAAAAAGTTTCCGCCTCGTTTATAATTCAGGAAACTTCTTATTTACAAATCTTCGCTTACTGTTTCCATTGCTCCCGTTCGCTCTATTCGATGATGGAAGAAATTCTTCAGAACGCTTATTTGGATTTTTATTTTACCCGAATGGACGAAAAGAATTTCCGGTCTCTCGATATGGATCGCCCTTTTTTTTCGACCAATCCTAGACAACTCTCCTCTTTCGGAGAAGAATTCTCATGTTGAAAAAATCCGAATACATCGTAGTCGATTCCATTTCTTCCGTTGACCCCAACGCGCTTTCCTTGGATAAGATGAATCAAAAATTCATCGATAAACAAGGGAATCGTTTCGCTCTTCGATTCAACCGCAACACAAGAAGAGCCGAGTTCGTACGAATCACATTAGAATCTCCGAATGAAGCGCAGAAGCACAAACACGTTTCGCATCCGACTGCGGCCGCACATCATCCGCAACGTCAATCGGGAATAAAACCGATTCATCCGCCCGAAGTGAAAAAACTTTCTCTTCAGGAAATCATGGCAAAGACCCAGCAACAGACTTCGGTGAAACTTCCGAAACCGAACGAATCGGGTGCGGCGATCAACGAAGCCGCGGTTCAGAAAAGTATCTTTCAAGAACCCGCTTGGGACCCGCACAAGGCAAAGGATACTTCCAATCTGGATTTGGGAAGAATGGATCTGAACATCCTGGAACACTCGGTTCCTTCTTCCTCATACCGCGATTCGGGGGATTCTTCCCTTAGAATGGAATACGGTTCCAACTCCTCGATCGGAGATTCGAGCGGGATCGAGAAAAGAATCTCCGAACTTACCAAGATCAAGGATCGAATTCATTCCGTTCTCAACAATCTCCAGAACTCCAAGATTTTCGAAATCACCGGAGATCCTTCCGAAAACAAGAACATCATCGGAAACCTCAACCGGGAATTCGACATCGAGTTTTTTCAAAAGCTCGATAAGATCGTGAACTATCACAAGGAACTGACCACCTACCCCCGATCGGTCAATTATTACACCGCAAAATACGAATCTTCCAGAAAGCAGATTCTCCAGTCCAAAAGTTTGGACAGCGAAAAACTCAAACTCGTTACCCTTTGGGAAATGCAGGAAATGATGCTCGGTTTGGTTCAAAAACTGAAGAAGATGGTCTTGAACACTTTGAACGTTCTTAACACGAAAAACGACAATCACATCAAACAACTTCCTTACAACCAACAACAGATGTTCCGGGATTCGAGAACCGCTCTTCTCTATTGTTCCGAAGATATATCTTCTTTGCTTATCTCCTTGGAAAGATGGGTCGATACTGAATAGGAGAAATCTCCTATGGAACCCTTACAAAGCGCCGAAATTAAAGCCGTTCTCGAAAAACTCAGAGCGGAATACACCGAACATTCAAAAAAGAATCCCAAGGTTTTCGACCTCAGAGCGTTCGAATCCAGACTGACGATGATCCTTCAACAAAAGGGAAGTCTCGCCCAGTTTCTCAAAGACGAGATTCAATTCATCGAAACTCTGAAAGCCAAACACAAGGAACTCGAAGATAAAAAACAAGCCGCCAAAGGCGATACAATTAACAAGATCCTCGAGGAACAGGAAGCCAGACTCAAAAAATACCAGAGAATCGATTTTCATCCTCTCGCTAAACCCGAGATCCGCTACTTTTACGGAGCGATTCTTTCCTTTGCGGAAACGGAACTTCCCGCCTTGATTTATATCTTCAAAGGAACTCCGGAATTTTCCGCTTTTAAAGATACCATCACGATCATCGAAAGAATGGGAATCAGCAGAAGGGGCTTGCCTTCGATTCGAATCAACGAACACGTCAAAGCCTTGTTAGACGCGAACGGAAATCAGAGCGCGATGGAAAAGGACGGTCAGAATATTTTGAAAGAAGTCTGCCTCGCTCTCAAAGGAATCATCACTTCGATTCAGGAATGCGTGAATAAGAACCGTGTTTCCGAAACTCTTTCGGTCAAGATAGACGAGAAAGAATTTCCCAAGGCGGTCGAGTCGTATCAGAATTTGGTTTTCGGGATCGCTCTTGAAAAAATAATCGTAAGAGCCGAAACGATCATCCGCGATTTTCGAATGGCTGAGATCACCGGTCTGGGGTAAATATGAAAGTTTCCATCGTCATTCCTTGTTATAACGAAAAAAATACGATCCGCAATATTCTGGAAACGGTTCAAAAAGTTCCGATCAAAAACAAGGAAATCATTCTCGTCGACGATTGTTCCAAGGACGGAACCAGAGATCTTCTGAAAACTCCCGTTTTTAAAAAACTCGTCGATCAGATGATCTTTCACGAAGTCAATCAAGGCAAAGGCGCCGCTCTGAGAACCGGTTTTAAAGCCGCAACGGGCGACATCGTTATCGTTCAAGACGCTGATTTGGAATACGATCCTTTTGAAATTCCGAGCGTTATCGATCCGATCTATAAGGGAAAAGCGGACGTCGTTTTCGGCAGCAGATTTTTGGGGGGCGGTCCGCATCGAGTCGTGTATTATTGGCATCGTATCGGAAACATGGTTCTCACCACTCTTTCCAACATGTTTACCAACATCAACTTAACGGATATGGAAACTTGTTACAAAGCGTTCCGAAGAGAAATTATCCAATCCATCGAGATCAAGGAAAATCGTTTCGGTTTCGAACCCGAAATCACCGCAAAGGTGGCCAAAATTCCGGATGTTCGTATCTTTGAAGTGGGAATTTCCTATTACGGAAGAACCTATGCGGAAGGTAAAAAGATCGGCTGGAAGGACGGGTTTCGCGCGATCTATTGTATCGTGAGATACAATCTGTTTCAGTAAAACGGAATATTCCGTTTTTCGCGCGTTACAGTCTAATCCAGTTTCCTATTCCCAAAGCCCGCGGAGACACCCGCGGACTTTTTTCATTCTATCCTATTTTAAAAAACCCGCGGATGTTTCCGGATAGATCTGGGAAGCGAGAATAAAGATAAAAACGCTGACGGCGATTCCCATCGACGCAAGTAGAACGTCCTTCCCCACTTTACGAAACGTTTCGAGATACGGCAGATCCCGAAAGGTCATAAAGTTCAAGATGATTTCCCGGCCTGCGAGCATCCCTAAAAAGACCCAAGTCGTGGACATGGGCATTTTACTCCATTCGTGAAAAACGATCAGAATCGTTCCGTACACCAAGTCGACGATCGTAGCCGCCTTGGACCATTGAATGTCCGATTTTTCGGTGACGATTTCCTGAATCGTTCCCCCGTTCGTATAAAGAATGATTCCGAGCGCCACCACGAGCATCGCGATCGCGAGAGAGAATTCTAAAAGAGAAAGGTGTCTCGGAAGATAGATTACGATGTTTGCCGCGTCTTGTCGAAGCCAAGCGATCCAAAGATAAACGGTGGACAACCATTGAAACAAGGCCCATCGTTTTTCGCTTCTGGGATCGGGAACGTGGTCTTCCGTATATTCTTTCGGATCGAATTTCACGAGAATTCCCCAGACAAGAATCGCAACGCCGAAAGCGATTCCGTATCCGAAAAAGGACTTCGTGAGCATTTTCTCGATATTGCTTCCACCGAACAAACCGAGGATCAAAAAGGTCGTTGAGATCGGAGATTTCAATCTTGTGATGATGACGAGAATGAGCGGCGCTAACAGTTGGATAAGATTGAATTGTCTAACTTCGGGAAAACTTTCCAAACGTCCGAAGTGAACCTGTGAATCGTTAAAGACCCAAGCACCCAAAAAGATAATCACGACGGTTCCGCCTAAAACGACGAGCTTCGGAATCCAGTGAACCGTTCTTTTACTTTCGATAAACGTTCCCACCGTTTGAACCGCGTCGTTTCCGGCCACGGAAAACGCGCTGATAAAAAACGCGAACCAACCCAAATAGTAAGAAGGGGACCCCAGTTGATAAGCGACAACCATCAAAATTCCGGCGATCGCGACTAGGGAATAAAATCGGATCTGATCCTTTTTACTAGGATGCTGGAAATCAATTTCGTTTTGTTTCATCGGAAAGGATATCTTTAAACTTGCGCTTAAAAAGATACTAATAAAACGCCGGAACTCCCGTCAAGGGGGTTCCGGTGCGATGTAGAGGCGGTTTTAATCCAGAAAACGTTTTTCGTATTTGGATTCTATGTCACGGAGGTCGAAGAGGATAAAAAAATCGATGGTTTTGAAGACCTGATCCCAAGCGGGAATTCCGCAGATCTGAGATCCGGCGCGGATATAACCTTTGATGAGAGCGGGAATTCTTTTTTGAACCACTTTCATATCGTCGATTAGGTAGTTCGGATCGAAACCCGGAACTTCGAATCCTGCAAGAGGGGTAACGTCGAATTCTTTTCCTGCGAGAACGTTCTTCTCTTTTAAATAAGCGTAAACTTCGTTTGCGGATTGTGCGTCCGTGTGATGAATCGAACCGCAGCCGAAAAGGTATCTAACGTTGTGCTTGCGCATATACGATCCGAGGCCGGCCCAAAGCATCGAGATCACGGAACCGTCCCTGTATTCGGGATGAACGCAGCTTCTTCCGATCTCGGCGGTTTCCGCGTCCAGTTCGTAGATCTTAGTGATGTTGAATTCGTTATCCGAATAAAAACCTAAGTTCTTTTTTGCGATCGATCTGCGGAGAATTCTATACGTCCCCACGATTTTATCGTCGCGGTTTTTATCGATTACGATGAGATGATCGCAGAAGAGATCGTATTCGTCTCTGTCTTTGCGCGTTGCGGCGGATTGGGGAAGACCTTCCCCTAGTTCAAGATTGAATACTTCATAACGAAGTGCGAGAGTTCGTTCTATTTCCAACTGGTTCTGTGCGATACGAACTTCCAGTTTTCTTTCTGTTTTAACCTTGTTGTCTAAACCTGTGCCCATAGCGGTTATCCTTCGGTTTTAAATTGTTCCCCATCATATTCGTTCTCGTTACGTTCAGATTACACGGGAAATAAATTCCGGTGACTCGAAAGGGAAAAAAAGCGGAACTGGAATTTTACAGCGTGTCCCAAAACCTAATTTTACTTTACCAGAAAGATCAGCTGCAAGGTTCTGTCCCGGTTTTGGGACAGGTTCTTATGAAAACGATTCGAATTTTTTGAAAATCTTCGAAAAGCGATCGTTTCCATACGTTATCAAACAACGGCAGAAAAAACGGTGAATTCTTATGCCAAAACTAATAGCGAATTCAAGAAGAAACGTTACGAATAAAACGAAATTCAAAAGATCAGGAAGCCATCTGCATTCTCGATTGAATGTAAGTTTCAATCAGATACTTCGCTTTCGCATCCAAAGCTGAAAACTCAACCCCAAACAAAGAAGCTTCCGGAGCTGCGACCTTGCGTTTTACCTTACCGGAAAGTTTCAGAGGATTTCTTCCGGGAAGAGTCAGAATCATTTGAATCGGAGAATTCAAATCACAACCTTCGAACAAATGGGGAACTTCGATCGCGAGTCCGCCGATGCTGATATCCTTCGCATTGAGAATATCCAAAAAATTCAGGCCCATCAATTGAACCTCGATGACTTCGTTCGCCGCCGGAAATACTCGGGCAAATTTTCTCTGATCCATGGTGACTCTCGTGCTCATGTAGAATTCGACGAAGTCAGATTTTGAAATCAACAGTTTGGAAAGACAAGTTCTTTTTATAGCTTTTTATAAATCAAAATAAGTAATCAAGCGTTCGAAAATAAAAGCTATACCGAACGGATTAAAATTCGCCCTTAGGACTCAACGCTGCTCAGTTTAATCGTGTCCAAGATCTTCGATACCTTCTTGTCGAACTTCTTATTAAAGACGAACGGGTTCAGTGTTTTTTCCAAAAACAAAATCATTTCCACCGCTTTCCATTCGAGAACGTTCTTATGATCGCGGATTTTCCCGGAATGAAGCAAGGTGGAAATTCCACGAATCGATTCGTTTTTAAAATCCCTTCTTAAAGCGATGAACAAGGCCTGCGCTTCCGGAGTTAGAAAATGAAACTTCTTAGAAAACAAAACCGCATCGTGAAAGTATTCGGGACGAATCACCGCTCCGTTCAAACGAAGCGACAAGATCAGAAATCCGATAAAGTCGGAGATCTGATGAAAGA
Source organism: Leptospira sanjuanensis (assembly GCF_022267325.1). Lineage (NCBI taxonomy): Bacteria > Pseudomonadati > Spirochaetota > Leptospiria > Leptospirales > Leptospiraceae > Leptospira > Leptospira sanjuanensis. Next base: position 387,434 of record NZ_JAIZBG010000001.1, on the reverse strand, counting down.
TTCCCAGGCCCGGAACATCCTGTCCCGGATACAATCGGCTCTTATCCATGGAAGGTGATTTCGGATGACGTGTCTGTAGCCAGTTGATGATCAGATACTTTTCTTTAAAGAAGTAGTCGTTGATTTCCAATCGATATTCTTGAATGCTAAGACGAAGATGAAGAAGAATCTCTTTATCCGAAACGAGGGTAAGTCTTTGAAAATCCTGTCCCATACCCGTGATCTCGAGCTGAACTTTCGGATAACCTTTCTTTTTGATCTCGGGAAGAATTCCGGTGATTTCGAGGAGTTCCAGAATATTCTCGCTCGTTAAAGAGTGAAACAGAATTCCTTCCTGAAACGAAGAATCGGAATCATCGACTGCCGCCGCTAAAAATTCATCGTAAACAAAGTCGAAAAATCTAGGATTATTATAACTCGATTTTGCCATGAAAAGAATCGAAGATTCTCCGATCGAAAATCTTCTTTTGTCCCCGATTCAATCACGATCTTTTAGCATTCCATTTTTTCAAGGAGAATCCCTCGAACGAAAAAGAATGATTCTAAATCGAAGATGCGATTCTTGATCTTTATTAAAATCGATTCAAAGAATCGATTTCAAAACTCGATCCGCGGCTTCCACTTGCGGATAATGACCGATGCCTTTCAGTTCGACTATATCCGCCGAAGGAGATAGTTCCCTATATCTTTGTACGAGATGCGCGCCGCTGACGGGATCGTCGACCCCGTTGATCATTCGAACGGGAACGGGAGAATTCAAAATCGCACCGACCCAACGTTCTCGATTCGTTTTTCTTTCCTCGATATATCGTATCAGTTTGTGTGCGATCTTGGTTCCTCCGTCGGAAGCGACCAATTCCCAAAAGCGATCCAATTCTTCCCGACTCGGCTTCGTGTTTTGTCCGAAAACCGCCGCAAAACTTTTCCGAAAGGATTTACGATTCATCAGTCTGGAAAGAATCCATCCGATCGGACTATTCAATAATTTCTGGATAAATCTAGGCCGGTGCGATTCCGGAAAAATTCCGCCGTTCAAAAGTGTAACGGCCTTGATCTTCAAACCTTTTATTTTCGATTTTTTACGTTCGATAAATCGCGCGAGAAGTTCCTGAGCCACTGTATCTCCCAGATCGTGCGCGAGAATCTTCACCTCGGAAATCTTCTTGTCGCTTAACAATTTTTCGATGATGTCCGCCTGTAAAAAAATGGAATAATCGATTTCCGGTTTGGATGAGAATCCGAATCCGAGCAGATCCGAAGCGATGAGTCTTCTTTTTTTGGAAAGAGGTTTCCAGATTTTTTCCCAATCGTAGGACGCAGTAGGAAATCCGTGAATCAACAGAAGATTCTCCCCTTTGCCTTCTTCCTTAAAAAAGATTTTCCAATTTCGATACGCGACGGTCGAACCGGAACGTTTCCATTCTTCTAAAGTCATAAACTCTCCGTTTAACGGCTGTTATAGATCGTTTGAATTTGCGCGGCGGTCAATGCGACCGGATAATAAATTCTAAGCTCGTCGATCAAGCCTACATATAATTGACTCGCGTCCCTCCTAAATCTTCCGATATTGGCGGGATAGGAATTCGCGGTCGCAAATGTGGACGAAAATAAGTATCCGCTCTGAACGGCGACTCCGTCAAGGTATAAAGTCGTATTCGGATTCCCTAAACTAGGATTGTAAACGCAGGCTACGTGATGCCAACCGATAATCGGACCGACCCAACTAAACCCCTCGCTGAAATCCCCTTCTCTCCAGGACATCACGCCCACACTACCGTTACTCGCGTGAAAATCGAAAATCAAATTCGAAAACGGTCCGTTGTTTTCGGACTTGTCGAAAATGGTTCCAACCGATGCGGTATCCGGGGAAATCCAAGCGGTGACGCTAAACGATTGGTTGCCGGCAAAGTGAAAATTGCCTCCGGCGGAATCGGGAATATCAATATAATCGAATGTAGGAAACGGTCCGTAACCGAGCCGGATCGCATTTCCTACTACTCCCGGAACAATCGTTCCCCCGAAATTACCGGTTACAATTCCGCCGTTACCGTTTCCGGATATATCGATAAATGACATACTTTCAAACTGCATCGTCAGGGAATTTCCGGAATAATTCGCAACTCCCGTTGCTTGCAGAGAAACACTGACGGGCGAAATATTTCCTCCCGGTTGAATCGTCAGAGTCGCCGTTTTTATTCCGGGTGAAACGCTGTTATAATAAATGGACGCGTTTACATTCGAACCGCTCGCGATCGTCCCCGTTGGCGCTCCAACAACGACAAAATCGGTCGCGTTCGCCCCGGTTAGACTTAGGAAATTAGATGCAGGAATTTGAATATCTCCGCCGGAAGAATTCGTGATCGTAATCGAAGCGGAAGGAGATTTGAATCCGTTTAACACCGATTGAAAATCGTATATCGCTCCCGCTGAAAAGTTCGTTTGATTGATGGAAGCAGCGATCGGTCCGGAAGGTCCGGAGCCGGACGACCCGTTAAGCCGCGTAAATCCGAAACTCAATTCCGGGATCGAAGAAGATTGAGGATCATATTTACAAAGTACGATCGGAAATATTATAACGAACAAAAACGGAATGGAAAGTGTCGTGAGCGATTTCATTTTCAATTCCCATCCTCCGCACGACGTTCTAATGGAACGATCGGAAGCGGATTTAGATCCTACAGAAGAAATCGCAAAAAACAACTATTATACGAATTGAATGCGTCTTTTTGAAATAAATTCTTTATAAGATGAATCGATCCGCGATTCTCCGCAGATTTTCAGCGGAGATTTCGAGACTTTTCGCCGAAGCCGAGATTTCCTCCGCCCCGGAAGCCGTTCCCAAAGTATGATCGTTGATCTGAACGATGACCTGCGTGATTTCATGAAAGGCCTGTTTCTGTTCGTCCATCGCCTGTTTTACGAATTCGGCGTCTTTTCCGACTTCGTCCGCGTGTTCGGCGACTTGTCTATTGATTCCTTCCTGCGAACTCGTGATTCCAAATAATTTTTCCATCGCTATGGAAACCGTATCCGTACTTTTGATAATACCGTGAATGACTTCGGAAGAAGACTCGATTCCGCTCGCTCCCGAATCCAATTCGCGATTGTTTCGAAGAATCATTTCGCTGATCGATTTGATGGAAGACGCGGTCTTTTGCGAAAGTTTGGAAATTTCTTCCGCGACGACCGCAAACCCCCGCCCCGCTTCTCCCGCTCTCGCCGCCTCGATCGCCGCGTTCAGAGAGAGAAGAGACGTCTGATCGGAGATGTCGTTGATGATTCCGATGATCGCCGACATTTCGCCGGAGGATTTGATGATGTTCTGAACCATCGTCTTCATTTGACTGAGGGATTCTTCCCCTTTTGCCGCCTGCGAGGAAATGTTCCGAGTCAGTTCCAAGGCTTGTTTTATTTCCCGGCCGATCTCTCTTACGCTGGAGGAAAGATTCTTTATATTATTATGAAATTCTACTATATTTTTATACTGACGATCGGTCCCCGATGCGATGCTGTCCATACCGGAAGAAAGCTCCTCTACGGTCGCCGACATTTCCTCCGTGGAAGCCGCGGTGGCCTGCGCACCGGAAGCGAACGAATCGGAAGAAGCGGTCAATTCCTCCGAAGCCGTTGCGAGTTCGGTGGAAACTCGTTGAATGTCTTTCAACGAATTACGAATACTGAATATAAACGAATTCATATCACGGCTCATAGAACCGATCTCGTCTTCGTAAACCACTTTGATATCCGAAGTCAGATCCCCTTCCGCCATCGTCTTAAACAATTTACTCGCATTTTCCAAAGGACTAAGACGTTTTTTCAAAAGGAAATAGAGAAGATATGCGGAAATCGATGCGGTCGCCAAACCGGACATGACGATCAAGACCAAAAGTCCGATCAGAGATTCCCGGATTTCCGTTTTCGGTTGAATAGCCGCAATCGAGATTCCCCAGTTATCCAAACGGTAGATCATAGCGTAACGGTCCGTTCCGTTGTACGTAAATTCCATCGCTTCTCCCGTTTTGAGAGCGAGCATAGTCTGACCGTACGATTCTTTAGAAACGTCCAAATTTAAAATCATTTCCTTCTTAGGATGTGCGATGATCAATCCGTCGTGATCGACGGCGGAGACATATCCCTGTTCTCCGATTTTGATCTCTTTGATGATTTTTTCCGAAATGGAATCGAAAGAAAGGGCAACGCCCACAAGTCCGATCGGACGATTCCCTTCAAGGATCGGAACGGAAAGCAAAGAAACGGCTAAACCGGTAACGGGGGATTTCCGCGCCTTTGCCAAATAAACCTTTCCTTCCTTAGCGGCCTGTAAACTTTTTTCGATCCCCGCCTCCGAAAGTTTAAAACCGATCGTGACTCCGCCTCGGCCGTCCGCAATGATCTTAGAATCTCCATCCAAACGGCATATGAAGATATTCTCATATACTCCGTACCGCTGCATTAAATCCTGATAGAAACTTCCGGCAACGGGAGTTCCGGATCGGATCGATTCCAAGGTTCGCGGATCTTTGGCGATGGTCCAAGCGATATTGGTATGAGAAGTCAAAAACGCGTCGAATTCCAAGCCCACAACGCCGATTACGCTTCGCATCTGACTCATATAATTTTCGGTGATCTTTTTTCTCCCGAAAAAATAAGCCGTTCCGGAAACGATACAGGTTAATGCGAATAAAATTGAAATTCCCGAAATCAATAGAATAAATTTGAGACTGCTCCGATGCATGGACGACTCCCCGCTAGTTCTAAAGCCAATGTTTTCGGAATTCTATTTTTGAAAAGACCGAACGATAATTCTCCATCTCTTAAATTATAATTTCAAGAGAATCAAGGGGAAAAGAATAATCCATTCTAATTAAAATGTCCGATAAAAATAATCAAAAAGAACTAATATTTAAATCGAGTTCGATTAACAAATCACATTCTAAATTTTGAATATGATTAAGCTGCACCGAAGATGTGAGAATCGATCGCGACGTTGAGAGCGAGGCGAGGCAATCAAATCGAATTCAAAAATCAAATTTCTTGCAAGAGACGCTTTTTGAATTCTTCCCGATCCGTACCCGAGGGGAGTTTTCCGAAACCGGCCTTTAGATTGTCTATAAGATGAGAAACCTTCGAAGTCGCTGGAATCACGCAGGTGACCGCCGTGTGAGAAAGAATGAATTTCAAAAACGCCTGACCGAAAGAATCACAATCCCATTCTTTAAAATACGCAGGCAAGTTTTTACCTTTTACTCTGCGAAAGAGTTCTCCTTCCTCGAAGGGGCGATTGATAAGGACGCCGATTCCGTTCGCTTCCGCAAACGGGAGAATACGATCCTCCGCGGCTCGAGTCGCGATCGAGTACGGAATCTGAATGAAATCGATTTTTTCGTTCTTCGCGATCTTTTCCATTTCGGTAAACGCGGAAGAAACGTAATGAGTGATCCCGATATAACGGATCTTTTCGCCTTCCCGTAGCGCTCGCAGAGTTTTAAGATGCGTCTGTGTATCCACTAAATTATGAATTTGGAATAGATCGATTTTATCCGTTTTGAATTTTTCGAAAGAGGATCGAATCTGCGCTTTACCCGCGGATTCTCCTCGAATCCAAACCTTGGTGGCGTAAAAAACTTTCTTTCTCGATTCTTCGGAAAGTTCGGAGGAAAGAACGCCCACGATTTCCTCCGCTCTTCCGTACATCGGAGAAGAATCGACGACTCGTCCCCCGGCAGCAATAAATTCTTTCCAAACTGCTTTTAAGGAATCGAGTTCGGAGGAGTCTTTCGAGACATCCATCGTTTGCCAAGTTCCAAGGCCGATCGAAGGAATTTTTTCTCCGCTTTTCTGAATCGTTCTTTCCAAGATCTTAGCTCCTTCGTTTGCGAATAAATTCCGATGCGGAATTTCGATCAAGCCGGCCGCGAATGCGAAAGCGGCACTTCGTTTTAAAAAATCGGAACGTGAAATCGAATTCATACGTTTTATCCTTTCCTTTAAAACGAAAATCTACTTCGAAAGTTCGGAAGATAAAAGAAAAAAAAGGAGCTCTATCGACGATTGTATCTGATTCTGCGGATTTTTTTCTTCGAGATGATTTGTACGGCGCCTTTGTATTCGAGATGAATTTCGTCCCTCGTTTGATCGGTTATGTTTCCCTTCAACTTCCGACCGTTACCGAGAAATATGACGGACGCGTACGGTTCGGTGTCATCCGAAATCGGCTCGATCCTTTTTTTGGAAGGAAGAATCTCGTCCTGTTTTATCGCTTGAACTTCGATCCTTCTATTTTGAAACGAAGCCACCTCGTCCAAACGACGGACAATCGGTTTATTCGAACCGAAACCCCGCGTTTCCACGCGGCTCGAATCGATTCCTTTCGAAAGTAAATACTCTTTCGTGGAAGCGGCTCGTTTTATCGAGAGAACCTGATTTTGTTTTCGATTTCCGTTTAAATCGGTGTGGCCGGAAATCACGATTTTCAAGTTCTGATTCTCTTTCAGAATGGAGGCTAACTCGTCCAGAATTTCGAAAGAATCCTCGTCGATCTGATCCGAGTTGGATCTAAAATAAACCCCTCTTAACACGAGCGTGTTCGATTTCAAAATGGAATCGAGATCGAGTTTGGAACGAACGCATTCGACTTCCACGCTCCTCGTATCGTATACGCCTCCGAAAAGGATGTGGATAAAAAAATCGGATATACTTCTGAAAATTTTAAAACTTTCAATTCCTTCCGGACATTCCGCACGATCGTGTCCTCCCTCGAAATATCCGAGCACGTAACTTCTGGAGGTAAAGCTGGCTCCTTTGAAGGATTCGCCCGCTCTCGGAAATTTGGAAGGAATGATGTTCGTTTGATGACAAGCCAAAAAGAAACAGCAAAGCAGAAATGAAACCGTAAATCGCGGGAGACGTATTCCGGTTTTTGAATATGAATACAGAGTTCCGATCAGTGACATACGATTTCCAAGGAACGGGGAGAATAAATTCCGATCGTGATTTGCTCGAACAATATATTCGTAAAGGAGGAATATTGATGAACTTCCTTGATTCCGCGTTCGGGACAATATTGTGCTTCCGAATATTCCAATTTTCGGGGAAGAAGTCCCATCAAATAATAATTCTGTTTTAACAGAATCGTCTCACGATTGATTTCCTTTGTTTGTGCTTTTTTGGTCGCGATGGGCGCAACTTCCACCCGCGCATGTTGACAAAAAGAGGTTTGCAAAGATAAAAGAATTATAATTCCGTAATATATTATTCTTCGTATCATCTTTTACCTCTGTACGCAATAGAGCACAAGGGTATTGTTACAGGCAAATCCCGGTCCCACATCCTCCACGAGCGTGCTACCTAAGGAACCGTTACCGTTGCTGATTCCAAACGAGCCGTTCACGGAAGTAGAGGTTGAGGTCCAAGATACCCCTCCGCTCACACAAGTTTGTCCGGTCTTAGGAACCCAGGTAGCCCCGCTTGTGTCGATTCCCGTATAAACCCCATTCGCAGTCGTGGTGATCGTATTCGTAACCGGAAAAATAAATTGTCCGTTGGCATCCGTGGACGTGACAGTAAGATTGCTATTGCTTATACTTCTATAAACCTTATTGGGATACAGTACCCAGTCGGTTGTAAGATTTCGACTTCCATCTTCGGCCATTAGGAGCGCTTTGTAATTATTCGGATCCCCGGGCGCACCAACTCCCGGCGCACCCGAAGCACATTTTGCATCGGCCCCGGAAACGCCTCCCCAATTACCTCCGATCGCAGTCGGATGAATATATAAAAAAACCGCGCAACTGCTACTCTGCGCACAACCTGCAGAACTAACGCTTCCTCCAGGTGTTTCCGAAGCACCTGTCGTATTTCCGTTTTGCAGAAGAGCAAGCAGAACGAGAGAACTGTTATCATTGGAAGATCCCGACTGGGGCGCAGCAAGAGCGGTCACAACGGGCCAAATCGTGCAGGAAACCGAAAGAATTTGAATGAATAAAATCAGAAAAAGAAATAACGGGAATTTTATTTTTTTCCCGTTATATGAGAAGTGAAGAGTTGCACCAAGCATAACAATCCAACAACGGATCGAGTTGCAAATCTTCGAACGCGTTTCTCGGAAAGGGAATGAACGACCGATAATACGGACTGAACGGTTTTTCTTCTGATTCTTTATCAATCCGCAGAATTTACGTTCCTTGAATCGATGTCTTTATGTCGACTTTAGTGAGCTTCGTCCCAGTTGACTCCGAACTTTCCTTCCACAAGAATCGGCAGATCCAATGGCATTGCGTTCTCCATGTGCTTTTTCATGGAAGCCTTGAACTCTTCTTTTTCCTTTTTATGAACTTCAAAGACCAATTCGTCGTGAACCTGCAACAGCATTCTCGATTTGTATCCTTTCGTTTCGATCTCGTCGTGGATTTTGATCATCGCGATCTTAATCATGTCCGCGCTTGTTCCCTGAATCGGGCTGTTGATCGCGATTCTTTTGGCGGCTTCTTTCGCGGATTTGTGCGTGCTGTTGATATCCGTAACGGGCCTGCGGCGTCCCGTTAAAGTCTGAACATAACCGTTCTTTTCGGCGAATTCGACCATCGAATCCATATACGCTTTTACGCCGGGATACTGTGTCATATAACGTTCTATAAACGATTTCGCCTCGTCTCTTGAAATTCTAAGATTTCGGCTCAAACCGTACGGAGTAACTCCGTATATTACGGAAAAGTTAACTACTTTCGCCTTATCGCGCATCTCGTGCGTGACGTCTTTTTCCGCGACCCCGTACAAGGCCGCGGCCGTTCTTTTATGAATGTCTATGCCGTGATTGTACGCGTCGAGCATCGCCGCGTCTTTTGAAACATGCGCCATGATTCTAAGTTCGATCTGGGAATAATCCAAGCTGAGAATTTCGTAATCGTTCGAACCGACGACGAAACCTTTTCGCAGAAGTCTTCCTTCCCGGTCGCGGATCGGAATGTTTTGTAGGTTCGGATCCGTGGACGAAAGTCTTCCCGTGGCGGCGATCGTTTGATTGTAACTCGTATGAATTCTTCCCGTCTTAGGATTTACCATTTTCGGAAGAGCGTCCACGTACGTGGATTTTAGCTTTGTGTATTTCCTGTAATCCAGAAGTTTTTCGATGATCGGATGTTCTCCCGCGAGTTCTTCCAAAACCTCGTGGTCGGTCGAATAACCGGTCTGCGTCTTTTTCACGACCCTGAGTTTCAAATCGTCGAAAAGAATCTTCTGCAATTCTTTCGTCGAAGCGATGTTAAACGGTCCGCCCGCCTGTTTGTGAATCTCGCCTTCGAGATGACGGATCTCTCGATCGAAATCGCGGGCCAATTCCTCGAAGTAGGGAACATCAAGAGCGATTCCGGTCTTTTCCATCTTGGCAAGAACCGGTATCAAGGGCATTTCCATATCGCGGAGAATCGGTTCTACTCCAGATTCTTTGATCGACTTTCTGAGAATTTGATACAAACGGAACGTGACATCCGCGTCTTCCGCGGCGTATTCGGCGACTTGTTCGGGATCGATGTCGGTTAGTTCCTTTTTCTTTTTTCCGGTTCCAACCAGATCGTCATAGGTAATCGTATCGTAGTTCAGCAAATCCTTCGCAAGATCGTCCATGTTGTGACGTCTTCCTTCCGGCCGCAAAACGTAGGAAGCGAGCATGGTGTCGAACTGAATATTGTTCAACAGAAAACCATGATTTTCTAATACGATCAGATCGTATTTGATGTTCTGTCCGACCTTTGGGACATCGCTGGACAAAACAGGCCCGAGATGTTCGCGGACTTCTTCCAGACTGAGTGACTTGTCCTGAAATAAGGACGCATTGTTTTTTACGGAAACGTAAAACCCGGTTTTCTCCTGATTGGAAAAGGAAATTCCCAGAAGTTCCGCCATAACAGGATTAGGCGAAGTCGTTTCCGTATCCACGGATAGAACCCTGGATTTCAAAAGACCTCTGCAGATTTTAGAAAGCTCCTCCGCGCTCGTGATGAGTCGATACGTTCCTTTTTCACCTTTAGGAAGCGGTTTCGTTTCATCCGTTCCAGCCGAGGCCGCATCGGCAACTTCCGCGTCTTTGGGAACTTCTTTCCCCGCCGATTTCGCGAGATCTCTCGAAAGAACGTTATAACCCTGAGATTTAAAATAGAGGATCGCTGCGTCCGATTTGTAATCGGGCGTTTCTATATCCTTTTCAGTGATTCCTAATTCCAAATCCCTGCGGATCGTCGCAAGTCGTTTGGAAAGATAGGCGTTTTCCTTCTGTTCCGACAACTTGGTTTTCATCGATGGATTTTTGATTTTCTCGAGATTCTTATAAACCCCGTCTAGAGTCTTGTATTCCTGAAGAAGTTTGGATGCGCCTTTGTCTCCGATTCCTTTTACCCCGGGAATGTTATCCGAAGTATCGCCGACGATTCCCATGTAATCGGGAATTTGTTTTACGTCCACGCCCAGTTCTTCCTTAACCCAGGTCGAATCGATTTCCACGAATTCGGTGACTCCCTTTTTACCGCGGAGCATCTTAATATTCTTTTTTTCTAATAATTGATATAAGTCCTTATCGCCCGAAAAAATCAGAATCTCCTTTGCGGTCGAACGATACGTATCGCAGAGAGTTCCGATGATATCGTCCGCCTCGTGGCCGTCCATTCTCAAGACCTTAAACCCGATCTTTTCCAAAGTTTCCATGACTTCTTTGATTTGAGGACGCAGATCTTCGGGCATAGGTTTGCGGTTGGCTTTGTATTCTTCGAAGGTTTTTCCTCGTTCCAAAGGACCGCCCGGATCGAAGGTCATCGCGACGTGAGTCGGCGCATAATCCTGCAGCAGTTTAAAAAGCATTTTAAAAAAACCGAATGTTGCTCCGCTCGGTTTTCCGGTTTTGGAATTGGTGAGATTGGAGGCTCCGAAGGCGTAATACGCGCGGAAGACGAACGCGTGTCCGTCGATGATAAGAAGACGTTTCATTCTTTTTCTCCGAAAAGTTCTTCGCCCAGAAACGAATAATACGCAAGCTCCGTTTTGCGAATCGTGTTTTTGATGGAGAATCGTTTGACAGATTCCTTATTGAAACTTCCGAACGTTTTACGGAGTTTTACGTCATCCATTAGAGTTTCATAATGTTTTGCCAGAGCTTCGGCGTCGCCCACATCGGCAAGAAAGGCGCCTTTTTCGTGCGTCAGCATTTCTCCGATTCCTCCTCCCTTTGTCGCGACGATCGGAAGTCCGACCGCCATCGCGTCGAGAATCGAGGTTCCAAGTCCTTCTTCTTTCGAGGTTAGCGTAAAAATATCGAACAGGGAAAGAATATCGGGAACATCCATGCGATAACCGGTAAAAACGACTTTATCAGAAATTCCTAATGTATTTGCGAGCGTTTCCAATTCTTTTCTGAGTTCTCCATCGCCTACGAGAAACACTTTGAAGTTTTTGGAAGAATCGATTTTCGCGACCGCATTCAAAAGTGTTTTCTGATCCTTGTGATCGACAAGCGCGGCCACGTTTCCGATCACGATCGTATCCTTTTTGATCGAGAATTCTTTTTTGTATTTTGCAGGATCGGGAAGTTTTTTCGCGAAAGAGAAATCGATTCCGCTGTGAACGGTCACGGTCTTTGCGGGATCGACTCCGTCCCTCAAAAGTATTTCGCGGATCTTATTGGAAACGGTTAAGAAGAGATCGTTGCGTTTGGATTTGTATTTCCAAATCGAAAATAAGTTTTTTCGAATGCTGAAGTCGACTCGTCGGGAAACGATCAATTTCGTTTCGGGGAGTTTTGATTTTGCGAACAAAGCAAGCGTGTGGGCCTTTGCGGTGTGCGTGTGGATGAGTTTTACTTTTTTTTCTTGAACGACAGCGCGGATCGATTTGACAGATGCGAGATCCCATTCTCCCTTCATGTCGATGGCTTGGAATGGAAGCCCATGGTCGGAACACCGTCCTTCTAAGGCGGATCCGGGTTTGCCCACGATGAGTTGTGGGATCTTTCGCTTCTTTAATCCTTCTGCCAGAAGAAGAAGTTGTCTTTCTCCTCCCCTCCAGCCTGTTTCCGTATCTATATGCAAAATCACCGGCTCAGTTTCCAGTTGCCTGTCCATTTCTGCAAGGAATCCTTGAAAAATCGCTGGACAGAAAGATTCTGTTTTTACGAAAAATATTCTAATATATTAAACAAACTTTTAAAGGAAGAATCATGTGTGAACTCCTCGGTATGAGCGCCAATGTTCCTACAGACATTTGTTTCAGTTTGACCGGCCTCGTTCTAAGAGGAGGAAAAACCGGGCCTCATAAAGACGGCTGGGGAATTGCCTTCTACGAAGGGAAAGGACTTCGTGTCTTCCATGATCCGGAACCGGGGATAGAATCCAAAATCGCCGCCTTTGTCCAAAAACTTCCGATCAAAAGCGAAACCGTAATCAGCCATATCCGCAAAGCGAACCGAGGCAAGGTCGAACTCAAAAACACACACCCCTTTGTACGGGAATTTTGGGGTTCCTATTGGACTTTTGCACACAACGGACAATTCAAAAAGATCAAGGAAGAATCCCTCGGTGATTTTCTCCCGGTCGGAAGTACGGACTCCGAATACGCGTTCTGTTGGCTTTTAGGCAAACTCAAAAAGAAATTCAAAAATTCTCCCCGCAATGAGACAGAACTCTTCCGAACGATCGGACAACTGATGACGGAACTCCATCAAAAAGGGGTTTCCAATATCCTTCTCAGCGATTCAAAAAATCTCTACGCGTTCTGTTCGACCAAACTTTCCTGGATCACCCGAAAATCTCCGTTTGGAAAAGCCCGGCTTGTCGACGCGGACCTCAGCGTGGACTTTCGAAAAGTCACAACACCCGGAGATATCGTCACAGTGATCGCGACTCGACCTCTCACTTCCAACGAAGAATGGACGATCTGCGAGCCGGGACAGTTTCAAGTCTGGAGAAAGGGCAAAATCGTATTTTCCAATCGATGAGAATGGATTTGTCGGAATCCCTACGAATTCTACACTGACCGAAATTCCAAGATTCTTTGTCTAAACCAAGGGTGATGTATGAAAATCCAATTCGAAGCCATGGACTATCGTTCGGACGACACGTTTGAAAAAGCCGATTATCAGTTCGAAGGAAGCCTGGAAAAAGGTTGGGACATTTCCAGAAACGGAAAGGAATATCTGCATCTCGGCCCCGGTTATAAACTTCTTAAATCGAAACTCTGCGGAGTTTGTTCCACCGATCTTTCCCGAAGATTTCTTCCCTTCCCGCTTCCGCAAGTGATCGGACACGAAGTGATCGCGGAAGACGTGGAAGCGAACAACGGAATCAAACAAAAATACGTGGTCGAAATCAACGACACATACGAAGCAAGAGGAGAAGTTCCTTCCGACGAATTTTGCGAAGAAGGAATTCCGTCCCACAGCCCCGAACGAAAAGTTCTCGGAATCGATCGATTGCCCGGAGGATTCGGTCCTTATATTTTGGCCCCGCAAAACGCGGCGATCCCGTTTCAAAATCTTCCCGATAAAACCGCGGTTCTCATCGAACCGTTCGCAGCGTCTTTGCAAGCGGTCATCGCTTCCCCGCCCAAGAACGGAGACAACGTAGCCGTTCTCGGCCCCAGAAGATTGGGCAGCCTCGTCATAGCCGCGTTAGACGCCTTTCGCGCCTCTTCCGGAATCAAATTCAAAATTACGGCGCTTGCGAGACACGATCATCTTCTCAAACTTTCCCTCAATCTCGGAGCGGACGAAGCGATCGATCTAAGAAAGGAAAGTATTAAATCTCTCAAAGATCGTTTCGCGATCGTCTACGATACGACCAGTACGACCTCCGGATTCGAAACCGCATTAAAACTTTCTAATAGAGAATTGCATCTCAAGACGACGAACGGCCAGGAAGTGTTCGGAGTCAAAAAACTCACCGAACTCGTGGTAGACGAACTTTCCGTTTTGAAATTCAGCGAAGAAAATCTGAACTTTCATTGGGAAAAGGAGAATCGCAAAAACCAAACGGTTTACGTCTCCCCGAGCGTCGGTAAATTGAATCTGCCTTCTCATTTTAAAACATATTACGGAAGCGTCGAAGAAGCGGAGAAGATTCTGGAATCGCCCGACTTTCAAGGACGCGTTCCCCGTTTCGACCTGGGAATCGCGGGAACCGCGGAGGAAATCGATCTTCTCATACGCCCGAACCCACGACACGAAAATTCGCTGATCCGTCCTCGCAGCGCGATCCTTTTCAAAGGAGAATCGAAAGGAAATTCTTTATTAGAATTTTTGAATGCGAATAAATCGATCCATTCTTCCCGATGCGGAGATTTCCACCTGGCGATCAAACTGCTTCAGGAAAACAAAAAGGTTTCCGACGCTTTGGAAAAGAATATGGTGACTCATTCGTATTCTCCGGATCATCTTCCCGAAGCGTTCACGAAGGCTCATACGCCCGAAGCCATCAAAGTAGTGATCGAACATGCCTAACTCTTCATCTCCGAGAGAATTGGAAACCTCCCTCGGATCGAATCTGAAGGAAGGCAAGGAAGGAATTTGGGATCTCGATCTCAGAAACCTCCGTATCTTTACGGGCCTTTCCATTCTTTCCAGAACCCTAGGCGAAGAAGTTTTCGAACAAGTCCAAAACGGAATCGGAGACGTAACGATCTTTTACAAGATCAACCCGAATATAAACAGCGAACTTCTGAATTTACATATCGGTTATATTCAAATTTACGCAAGAGCCGGAGTTTTAAAGGACGTCCTTCTTTTTAAGGAAGAATTTCAGGATCATTTAAGAACCGTATTCGGAACGTTTCAAAGACAGGTTTGGGCGAAAAAAATACATCCCGAATTTTACGGAGAAGATCCGGCGAACTGCAAAATCTACGCGCTCGTGTTTCCCTTTCATCACGCGAGCCCCAACGAAAACATCGACTATCAATTCATCCTGGAACGGGTTCCCAATCAAAAGGAACCAGGAGAATTCTTCTTTCGCTTAACGGTGGAAAATTACGATCGAGCCAACATCGATCTTACCGCAGTGCCGCACGTTGTTGTGGACGATATCGGTTCCAGAATCTTTATAGCGGGAAGCACGAAAATCGCCGAAGCGATCAACAACGGAATTCTCAGCGCGGCGCAAAGAGGAGAAAAATTTTACGTGGAGGAGAATCGTTCCTTTTCCCGCGTATTCGAACAAATCGAAAAAACCCCCCTCGGAAAGTTGGATCAGATCAGCGTTTTCTGGGATAAACGGTTTTCCGATGAGATCGTCAAAACCGATCCGATCGAAGCTCTTCCCTTGTTTAAAAAAATCTTTCTTGTATTAGAAGATCATGAAATAACAAAACATCTCAAAGAAGGTTTTACCGTTCTCGTTCGACTTACGGACGAAACCGGAGTTTATATCGACCTTTCGCGTTTGGACCGCGTGTTGAACTTCAGCTTCAACACAAAACGGACGACCCTCGATCTGAATCATTATCTCAAGCGGATGCCGATCCTGGAAAAAATCGCGAACCAAGAAAATCACGACTTCGATTTAACGGGATTTAACGTTTTTCTAATACACCATATCACGTCCGAAATCGTCGCGTTGATCGAAACCTTTCGCAGACTCGGCTCCCGACGACTCACCGTCGCCTTCGTAAAATACGGCGGAGTGGTTCCTTCCGCATATTTGGACGTTCTTTTGGACGTTCCCACGGATCATTTTTATATGTCCGGACTTCAACTCAAAGTCGGACCCAAAAACAAAATCTATTATTCCGTATCGCCGCTTTACAGCGATTCTTCGAAACTCAAAAATTTGTACGACCGTTTGGAAGAGGAAAAGCTCGGCTTCTTCGACGCGATGAAACTTCTTTCGGGACATCTCTTCTTAAATCTACTTTTGGATTCGTACGAAAAAAAGGAAAAAGCGATCTTAGTGGAAGACGGCGGTTATATCGCGCCGTTCTTCAACGAATTCGCGATCGCGGGAAAGGACGTCGAGTTTCTCTGCAAAGAATATTCCGTAAACCGCGCGACGCCGAAATTGAAAGTCGCGGACTTCCTATCCCAAACCTTGATCGGATCGGTGGAACATACGCGAAACGGTTACGATCGACTCAAAAACGTTGAGGACAAAAATCAAAAACTCTTTTTACCGGCGTTCTCCATCGCGATCTCGAACCAAAAGGTAAGGGAAGAATCCAAAGAAGTCGCGTATTCCATTCTCAGCGCGATCGAGTCCATTTTAAACGGACAAGGAATGATTTTATCTTCGAGAAAGATCCTGATTCTCGGAGCAAAGGGAAACATCGGGACGTTCTTGTGCAAATATCTGCGATCACGACTTCACGATACGAATCAGGATTTGGTTCAAGTCGATTTAAAAGTTTCCGAACCGGGTAATTTCGATTATCGAACGATAGACGAAATCGCAAGGGAAGAATTTCTTTCCAGAGATCTGATTCTCGGAGTCGTGGGCATTTCGATTTTCAAAAAAGAACATTTCGAAGATCTGATTCTGAACGGAACGAAATCGAAAATCCTAATCGCCTCGGGTTCGACCAAAACCGCGGAATACACAGATTTGATTCACTGGCTCGACGAACTTTCGTTTTCCGAAGACAAAAAGATCGGAGGTTATCCGGCGCGCTTGGAATTCGATCGTATCTTGGATCCGCAATCGGGAATCGATCAAGGCGGTAAGGTAACGTTCAACGTTTCAAAAGACGGGAAAGAAATCGAAAAGACGTTCTTTTTGTTAAGCGACTTGAGTCCGATTAACTTTTTATTCTACGGGGTTCCGACGGAAGGAATGGACGCGATTATCGGACAACTCGCCTCCGCGACTTTGGGAATGGCGGATCAATCCAAAAAAGGAAAGCTGGTCGCACCCGGATTGTATGCGGTGGATCATCAAATCGATCCTTGGGGAAATCTCCTCTAATCATTCCGCCTCAATTCCGGCTTGATCTTAAACGGAAACTTCCGATCTTACTATCAATGTCGAGAATCATTCTTCTATCCTTCTGCTTCCTTTTTCTGCAAGGTTGTTCCGTATTTCTTACCGGCAATTCGCTTCCGATCACGCCGAAGGATTCTTCCCAAATCGAAGCGGAAGTGACGTACGAACTCATCGGTTGGCAGGAGGATTCCAGTAAAAAACTCGCTTCGGAAATTTTGCGAACGCTTCATCTTTCCAATCGGTTTAAACGAATTTCGCTTCATACGAAAACCGATTCCGAGATTAAGATTCAGATCATTCTGGAATCATCTCCGCGTCTCGGTCTTTTATTCGGAGAACAACCGCAACCCGTTTCTTGGATGGTGGAGAAAAAGCCGTGGCCCTTTTCTCTGTATCTTCTCAATCGAATTCTTGCGATTCAGACTTTTTTCATCGTACCGATCTTACAGAAGTCCGAGGACAAGATCACCTTCCGCGTTTGGAAATGGAATCAAAAGATCGGAGAATACTCGTATTCGATCGATAGCGTCCATTCTTTCGGATGGATTTCACTCGGTTTGACGTTCATCGACGACGGCGAGGAAATCGAATCCGCTTATTCGCTTTATACGAGGAAGTTTCTATCCGATTCGAGGTCGATTTATTAAATGAATCAAAAATTTATAATATTCTTTTGTATTTTAACGTTTAACTTTTGCGCCGGTTTTACCAATCCTACCGAAATCGTCCAAAACGGAAACGCGCTTCCGAAGGACAAAAAAGTCCGTTTCGAATTCACCGGATTTTCTCTTTACAATTCCGAAATGTTTCATATCAAAAAGAATCTTTTGGAAAAAGGATTTCAAGAGGACGAAGCGGCCGACCTGCTTCTGGAAATCATTCTCGAAGAACAAAAACCTTTCTACAGTTACCGGACGATTCACGTCCTGAATTTTTTCGCCAGCCTCTTCACTTTGGGAATCGTTCCGTATTACAATCGGACCGAGCACAGAATCATATATCGCATCTCGGAAAAATCGAAACAACCGAAAGAATCCGTCCATCATCTAACGCTGGATCAATGGCGAGGAATTTTGGTCCTTCCGCTTTCTCCCTTTTTTTGGCCTTCTTCCAGTTTCGAAAAAAATCTGCTGAACTCGATCGAGGAATTCGAAAAACAATGAGAAACCGTTTTATATATTCTAAAATTATAATATATCTGATCTGGATCGGAATCTCCGATTGCAGGTTTTTGCGCGGAAACCAAATTCCTCTGAAGGACGGTTCCACGTATGAAAACATCGTCATAAACGGAAAAACGCGAAATTATTGGTTTCACGTTCCCAAACAACCGATCGGCGATCGGCAAAAACTTCCGTTGATTCTTGTACTTCACGGACGACTCGGAAACGGAAAAAATATTCTGGAAGATTCCAAGTTCAACGCAGTTTCCGACAGGGAAGGTTTTTTCGTAGCATATCCGGACGGATACAATCGAAGCTGGGCCGATGGACGGGGAGCGACACCCGCAGACCGGGAGAAAATAGACGACGTTCTCTTTTTGGAAAAACTCATCGATCATCTTTCCGAACTTTTTCCGATCGCAAACGATCGGATCTTTATAGTAGGCCATTCGAACGGCGGCTTTATGACGCAAAGAATGTTGATCGAAAAATCGAAGCGCTTTCGGGCGGGAGTCAGCGTGGCCTCTCAAATTTCCGAGTTCGTATTAAAAAACTTCGAACCGCAGGGAAACGTTTCCGTGGCGTTTATCAACGGAACGGACGATCCCACGGTTCCGTATTACGGAGGTTATGTGAGAGACG
Source organism: Leptospira sanjuanensis (assembly GCF_022267325.1). Classification (NCBI taxonomy): domain Bacteria; kingdom Pseudomonadati; phylum Spirochaetota; class Leptospiria; order Leptospirales; family Leptospiraceae; genus Leptospira; species Leptospira sanjuanensis. The sequence goes on along the minus strand of NZ_JAIZBG010000001.1, from coordinate 368,683 downwards.
GGGGCCAAATTCTCAGCGTGGAAGATTCCGTGAATCGTTGGCTCGCTTGGAACTCCTGTTCTAAAAATCCGAAGCTGGAAACTCGGGACGCTAAAGACGATAATACGAAACTGGAAATCCGTTCCTACGATCAGTGCAAAGGAAAAACCTCCGTTCGTCTTTACAAGGTGATCGGAGGCGGTCACAATTGGCCCGGGATCGAAAGAAAAATTCCCTTCGTAGGTTCGCTCGGAACTCCCACATACGAACTCGATACGGCGGAGGACATCTGGTCCTTCTTTCGATCGACATGGGAACCGTAATTTTTAAAACGAAAGGTCGAAACTATATGCAAAAAATTGAATTCTTTTTCGAGTTTGCGAGCACTTATTCCTATCTTTCCGCAATTAGAATCGAAAGCCTTCTCAAAAATAAAGAAATTCAAATTCTCTGGAGACCGTTTCTATTGGGACCGATCTTTAAGGAACAGGGTTGGAACGATTCTCCCTTTAACATATATCCTTCCAAGGGAAAGTATATGTGGAAGGACCTGGAGCGGAGAAGCCGCAAATACGGAATTCCGTTCGAAATGCCTTCGCAATTTCCGAGAAACGGTCTGCTTGCCTCTAGAGTTGCTGTCGCGAATTCGGAAGCGCCGTGGATTTCTTCTTTTATTAGAAACACGTTCAGCGCTAATTTTGCGAAGGACTCGGACATTTCCAAACCGGAAATTCTGATTCCCATTTTGGACGAACTGAAGCTCGATGGTACGAAAATTATCGAAGACACGCAAAAGGAAGAAGTGAAAAATCTTCTTCGTAAACAAACCGAAAGAGCCGTCGAACTCGGGATTTTCGGGGCTCCTAGTTTCGTGATCGGCGAGGAATTATTCTGGGGGGACGACCGTTTGGAGGACGCTTTGGAAGAACTGCAGCGCTTATAGAATGTTTTTCGAAACCGAAAAGAAATTTCGTTTTCGTTTTGAAAATTTCAACGCGCGTTTCGAGGTTCGTCGTTCAAGGATAACGGATAAACGTATGAATTCCGCACGTTTCATCTCGCTTTGTTTACCCGGATCGAATTTTAGAAAAGAATATTCAGGAAATTGAATCTATGAGAAAAAATCGAATCTACTTTATCATCCTTCTGTTGTCCTTATCCGTTTTCGCCGAAGGAAACTCGGATTTTCGGAACGACCTCGATCTATTGATGAGTTCGCTTGAATCCTGCGCCTGCAAGTTCGTACGCAACGGGACCGAACACGATCCGAAAGAAGCGAGAGAACACATGGAAAGAAAACTGAACTCCGCAGGCGGACGAATCCAAACCATACCGGATTTTATAGAACATATCGGATCCAAGTCGAGCGTATCCGGGAAACCGTATCTCGTTAAATTCGTCGACGGAAAAACGAAGGAATCCGGAATTTGGCTGAAAGAAAAATGGGACGAGATCCAAAATAAGAAGAACGCTCCCGCGAAACCTTCCAAAGGAAAGAAGAATTAAAGAATATCTCTTTCGATGAATTTCGACTCTGTAACGAAAATTTAATATTCCTTTAATGGGAATCTCACCGCCGCCCGGTACCATCTCCGGGCATGAGACCCGACTCCGAACTTCAACCATTCCAACCCGCTTCGATTCCAGGAAAAAGAATCTTTCGAATCGCGGTGATCACGGAAACGTATTATCCCGAAATCAACGGTGTCGCAAAAACGCTTCACAAGATGGTACATGATCTCGTGGAGAGAGGTCACGACATTCTTCTTTTCCGTCCAAGACAAGGGTTGAATGATTCGAATCACAATCGAAAAGGATATACCGAGGTTCTTATGGCCGGATGCAGGATTCCGATGTATTCCGATATGCGTTTCGGCTTTCCCGCAAAACGGATATTAAAGCGACATTTCAAAAAGGAAAAACCCGATATCGTTCACGTAGTCACCGAAGGACCGCTCGGTTGGTCCGCCGTTCGCGCCGCAAAGGATCTAGGAATTCCGGTGGTCAGCGATTTCAGAACGAACTTTCATTCTTACACGGAATACTACAAGGTAGGATTTGCGGGCAAACTTGTGGGGAATTATCTAAGACGACTTCACAATCGTACGGCGATCACCTTAACTCCTTCGCAAGACTTGGTCGATCATCTTTTAAAACAAGGGTACGAGAACGTAAGAATCGTATCGAGAGGGATCGATGCGAATTTATTTCATCCATCCAAAAGGGATTCTTCCCTTAGAAAAGAATGGGGAGCGACGCAAGATCAACTTGTCGCGCTCTATGTGGGAAGAATCGCGGCGGAAAAAAACATAGAGCTTGCGGTACAATCGTTTCGTAAAATCCAAGAAACGATTCCGAACGCAAGAATGGTTCTAGTCGGCGAAGGACCGCTCCGCGAAACTCTGGAAAAGAAGAATCCTGATTTGATTTTCTGCGGTTTAAAGAAAGGTGAAGAATTAGCAAAACATTATGCTTCCGGAGATTTATTCCTTTTTCCAAGTATGACGGAAACGTTCGGAAACGTCGTTTTGGAGGCGATGGCGAGCGGTTTACCGTTGGTCGCTTATCAATATGCGGCGGCGGGTTCCTACTTAGAGCACGGAACTTCCGCTCTTCTTCCTCGCTTTGGTAAAGAACAGGAATTTATCGATATGACTAGTTTTCTCTCCAATAATCCCGGATTAAGAAAAAAGGTCGCCGCAAAAGCGAGAAAGAAAGCGATCGAATGCACTTGGGAAAAAGTCTCGGAAACTTTAGAAAACATATATTCCGAATATTCGATTTCTATGGATTATCTTTCGAATAAACCGAAGGAAAGAATAGGCGTTCTTAGAATCGCCGAATCAAGGGTTTAACCCGGCCGGACCCTTCAAAATTTCGTTCAATATATCCCTTGATGTCACGATACCGGCAATTTCATTCTTAGAATTCATTACCGGAAGACAGGAAATCTTATAACGGAGCATCAGTTCCACGGCGTACCGAACGTTTTGTTCTTCCTGAACCGTAATTAAAAAGGAACTCATGATATGCGACGCCGTCCTCGTCAAAGTCTGCGTATCTTGTATTCTTTCCATTCTCGTTCCGGCAAAAGGACTGATCGTTTTCAAATAATCCCGATCGGAAATAACACCGATCAAATTCTTTTGGTCGTCGATCACCAAAAGGTGGTTAAATTCCAGTTTGTCGAATATTGAGCCGATCCTTGCGACCGTGTCATTTATATTTATGGTAATGATCCTCGTCGTCATCACGTCTTTAAGCCGTTTATCTAGATCCATGTTTTCGAGCCTTCGATTTTTAAATACGGAGGAAAGAGAAATTTAAAAACGAAAATCTATCCTGAGTAACGAAACGTAAAAAAATTTCGGACGGATACTTTTTTTTCTTGTACTTTATCGAACTTTCCTATGATGACCGAGTAATTCCAGGGCAAGGAGAATGTTGCCTATGAATTTAACTTCGAACCGTTTCCTTACTCAGAAGGACTTTTTTAAAAGGGAAGAATTTCGTCAGAAGCAGATTCATTCTCTTCGAATCGCCGGATTTCGGATTAAAATCCGAAAACAAAGAAGCCGTTTCCGAGGAAGGGCAAAAAGGACGGTTTGAAATTTTTTAAATCCGATTTCTTGTTGATCTGGTATAATCTTTAACTCTTAAAAAGGAAACAATTATGCCGGAAACATCCGTGATCAGCCTTTATACAATGGCGGTTCTTTATATCTTTGCGGGAGTAATGCACTTCGTATTACCCAAATTTTATCTAAGAATCATGCCTCCTTACGTTCCCTATCCCAAGTTCGTCGTTTATTTCAGCGGCGTAGTGGAAATCGCGCTGGGAGGAATGTTGCTTTTTCCCGAAACGAGACAAATCGGCGCCTGGGGAGTGATCCTTCTTCTCATAGCGGTATTCCCCGCCAATCTATATCACTATCAATCGAGAAGAAAGACCGATCCTCCGAAGTGGGCTCTATTGTTAAGATTACCCATTCAGCTTTTGCTGATCTACTGGGCTTATACCTTCACCTAAATTCAATTTTTATAATATTCACGGAAAGGAATCAATTGGAGTATTTCTTCAGTTCTTCCATTCCGGGAAGATTACTCAGATCCGGAACGATCACGATTTCGATTCTCCTGTTAGCCGCGCGGTTTTCGGGAGAAGTATTCGGAACCGCAGGTCGTGAAGCTCCCATGCTTGCGGCGCTGATTCTTACCTCGGGCATTCCCGCCTTGACCATCGTATGCAAAACGTTCAAAGCCCTAGATGACGCCAGTTCCCAGTTCGTATAACCTTTAATACCGGTCGGAGTATCGTCCGTATGCCCTTCGATCTGAAAACGTTTTCCCTCAAGAGATGCGAGAAGGCCGGTGACTTCTCGAATAGCCGCCGTTCCCGACGGGGATAAAAATGCAGAACCAACGGGAAACAAAATATCGGAAGAAAGAACGACCACCATTCTTCCGTCGATAATTTTGATCTTAAGTTTACCCGCATCGATCAGCGAACGGAACGTTGCCATCAATCCTTTGTATTCCTGGATTCTTTGTTCGGATTCTTCCTGAATTCGTTTTAATTCGTCCAAAGAACGGGAGAGACCTTCCTTTTCGCCGAGAATTCTTTGGTTATCCAATTTGGATTCTTCGTACGCTTTGAGCAACGAGTCGTATTTCGAATTCGAAACGCAGTTTGTGAACGTTAATAGGACAAGGGGAAGAAGGATCTTAAATTTCATGAAATTCCGCCGAATTGGTGTTTCTATTTTATATGTCGGCGAATCGGAAAAAAACAAAAGGGGAAGATAAAGGAATAAAAAAATCTTTTCATCAAGTATATCCTCGACTACACTACGTAGGAAGAGAATCAAATGAACGAATCCGTTTCCAAATTCGATAAAATTGTCCCATTCCTCCTCCTTTTAATTATCTTTTCGATTTCGAATTCCATTGAGCCTCAGGATAAGACCCCGGCTGGAACGTCGGTGGTCGGAAAACCGGCAGACGAACGAAGGGATCTCAAGGCATATCTGGAAGAAGTCAGGAGAAATCTTAGAGACTCAGGATACAACGTCGAAAAAAAGCATCAATTCAACGGTGCCGTCTTTAAAGGAAACTCAGTTATTTATAAAATTCATCTTCCTTCTATCCAAGAAGAAGGAACACAAAATTACAAACTGGGAATAGGACTCGCGCACGACGACTCGGCACATTCTTTCCTTGTCCAGATTTATAGAAGCGACAAAAAAGACAGGAAAATCGCTCCGATCTTTTCCGCTTATGCCGATCCAGTCTTCTTTTACGAATTTGACTACACGAGTTCGGGAAATCACTTCTTAGTAGAAATTACTTTAGAAGATTCTACATTAAATGTTGCGAATTTTGAACTTCTATTCAGCACCTTGGTAAGTTATCAGGCAAACAATAATAAGAAAGACAACAAAGGTCAATATAATCCGAATCAAAACAATCCGGGCTTCGGACCCTCTCCTTCTATTCTCCCTAACGATACTCGAAATTATTTTGAGGTTTTCAAAAAAGAATTTTGACGTTTGAAGGATAGAATATTAAGATATTTGAAAAAAAGCTTTAGGATCATCCATAGAAAAAGATCCATAAAGCCGGAGTTACCAAGCAAGTGTTAAGAAAAGACGGAAGTCCTCTATATCCCTTAAATAGAGACTATAAAAATTCCCGTGAAAGGATTTTGGAGGGAGCGGCAATCGCGTTTTCTAGAAAAGGTTTTCACGGAACATCCCTGAGAGAAATTAGCAAAGAGTGTGGTTTAGAACAGCCGAGCATTTATCATCATTTTCATTCTAAAGAAAATCTTTTTAGAAAGGCGTTGATTGCGACCCATCTTCTCATTCTCAACGAGATTAGAAGAAGAGTCGTTCGCGATCAAGGCCTTCATATTGAAGTGATTTCGATCTTTAAAGCGGTTGCTGAAACGGCAAAAGAATATCCGGACAAAGCGAGATTGCCCTTTAGTCTGATTTACTCTGCCCCCGTTAATTTACAGAACGAATACACAGAAAGATATGGAAGTCAATACCGTAAATTACTCGAAGTTGCTTTTGAACGGAACGAAAGGATTCGAAGGAAGGAAGAAAAACTTTCTCTTTGTGTGGATCTTTTGCATAGTTTGGTGTTGGCTTGTTCCGTTGATGCTTTGTATCTAGATCGGGTTCGCGGGCTGGAAGAGCGAGTTCGGCTGATCCTGGATCTTTAGTGGTCGGAATTCCGGTGATTAAGCTGGTACAAAAATTCCTGCTTTCACAAAAAAATCGCTTTTTTACCGTTCTCCGGAAATAGGTCTTGGAACCGCTTCGGATATGAACGGTAAAAAGATACGTTTCCCGAAATTCCAACACAGCAGAGAATTACAAACTTCAAATGGAAGATTTACTGCAGATGTTTACATCCCGGCTAAATTCTATTCGTATGCTCTCAAAAAAATTCATCAAAATAGAAATTTAGCAAACTATCTAAAAAATCTTCTTCAAAGTTATAAATTTGAGATCTTAAAAAATCAAAAACCTCATAAACGAGAAAGAGTATCATATCAATCGAAGTCATTAGGTTTAATGCGAATATCATTTCGACCGAACGGACAAGACTGGGCGGAACTCCGAACCCTCGGAAGATATTTGGGGACGTCTATGTGTAAAACATTCGTCCTCTTGATGGCTTTGGAAATGCGCAAATCGACTATAAAGGAATTCTTAGATCAAAGAATTGATAAAACGAAATGCAGAATAACAAGTCTGCTACAAAGTTTTTCGGTCAAAAATCAACAAATTGTCTTTGAACTGATCATTGATTCCTAATAAAATAAAAATATACTGATTTTTTTTAGAAATCTCTTGCTATATAGTGGTTTTGTTTCTTAAAATAAAAACTTACGCTAAAATGGCAAACAAACCATGGATTCGTCTAAAGAAATAGAATTCGTTATGACCTTAAAAGATACAAAACCTGAGCTGATCAAACTGTATTCTTCGATCGGTAAAATTATTACTTCATCACTCGAACAGCAAGAGATCTTAGATGCTGTCATGGAAGAAGTGCGCTTATTCTTCAGCCCTGAGAACTGGAGTCTTATGAGATACGATGAAAGTTCTGAAGAATTGTTTTTTCTGATTGCCGAAGGTCTTGAACTCGAGCGAATTAAAAATATTCGCTTAAAGTCTGGAGAAGGAATTGCTGGCTCCGTTGTTCAAACGAAATGTCCCGTTTTTGTGGAAAACGCCAGAAACGATCCGCGATTTTCTAGAAAGGTCGATGAGCGAACCGGATTCGAAACGAAAACGATTATCGCTGTCCCGATGATCTTTAGAGGTCAAGTTCACGGAGTAATCGAGCTCGTGAACCGATTCGATGGTTCTTCTTTTTCTCCAGAGGACTTGGTGATTCTGCAAACGATTGCCGACTTCACTGCAATTTCGTTAGTTCATTCGAATCAATATGAAGAAACGAAAGTTCTTGCTTTTCGCGATGCTCTCACGGGAGTTTTTAATAGAAACAAATTGAATCATCTAAAGGAAGAATGGTCCGGTAGACGGATGGAAGACCATCTTGCATTAGTTGCGCTTTTAGATTTGAATGATTTCAAGGTAATTAACGATTCCTATGGTCATAAAACAGGGGACTTGGTTCTTTGCCATTTCGCTAATATTCTTCGATATGTGATCCGGGGAACTGACAAAATATTTCGAATCGGTGGGGATGAATTCTTAATCCTGGTCCAACACGAAAACAAAGAGAAAATTACACAGACCCAAACGAGATTCCATGAAGCGATGTCGGTATTGATTAGAAAATGCAAAGATCACAATCCTCCCTACAATTTTACTTGGGGAATGTCCGTCGGTTCACTTCAAAAACTGGATGAGTTAATTCACGAAGCTGATCTTTCTATGTATGCGTCTAAGGATTAGGATTTTTCTGTGAATGGGTAATGTTGGTCGGAATTCCGAAAGAATCACGGAATGTCGCCGAAATATTCGATCTCTCGGTTTAATATAACTCCGGAAGTTTTGAATACCTTGTCCAAAACCAGTTCTACCAAATAATTTACATCAGAAGCAGTCGCTGTTCCGACGTTAACGATAAAATTACAATGTTCGGGAGATATTTGTGCACCTCCTCGCGTTTCTCCTCGCAAACCAGCCCGGTCGATCAATTCCCACGCTTTGATTTCTTTTCCGTCTTCCCGAAAAATTTTTGGATTCTTAAAAACAGAACCGGCGCTTTTTTTATTTTCGGGTTGAGAAGAATTCCTTCGATCGCGTTTATCCTTCAGTGAGTCTTCAATCTCCTCTATATTTCCTTCTTTAAGAAGAATCTCTATCCCTAAGATGATCGAGTTCTTTTCTTTTAGAAATTCCGTGTGTCGATATCCATGTTGAATTTCGGAAGGTTTACGAACTAAAACTTCATTTCCTCTTAAGAATTCAACTGATTGAATCAAATCAAAAAGTTCCCCGCCGTAACACCCTGCATTTTGAATGACAGCTCCACCCGTCCACCCTGGTATCGTGCTTAGAAACTCGGCCCCGGTGAAACCCAATTGCGAGATTTGGCGAAACGTCGGGGTAGTGTTCGTAGCGGCCCCGATGCGGAACCGTCCATCACCCTTGGATTCGAACTCTTTAAATTTTCCCGATAATCTCAAAGTTACGAAGTTATCCGGATGATCCGAAATCAAAATGTTGGAACCACCCCCAAGGATTTTCCAAGGTATTTCGAATTTATGAAAGTTATGAAGCGCTTCCAATACTTGCGCCGAATTTTCCGGTTCTATGACAACCGGACAAGTGCCGCCGATTTTAAATGAAGACAAAATTCCGAGACGGACTTCCGACCTAAAAGGAATTTTAGAGGATTCTAAGCTTTGTTTTAGATTCCGGATCTTGGATTCGGAAAGCGCGAGAGACATATTTAATACTTAAAGAACTTCCCTATTATCTTCGGCAAGAAAAAGAACTCAAGGAAATTCCAAGTTCTGTTCGATTCTATAGGAAAGAGGTGATTTATGTTTTTTCTTTTATTGGAATCCATTTATCTCGACTTTGCTTCCGGCAGAACCGATTGGGAAACATACTGTGAATCCGTTATTCTCCTTGCTCAAGACCAGGAAAAATTAGCCGGGTTGGTTTGAAGGAAGGTTTCGTTCAACCGAAATCCCTCTTTCAAGCCGTAGTTCCGACCTAAACTAGGATCTCACGAAGATTTCTCGGCCTCCCCTTTTAAAAACCCCACGATCTTCTGAGAAATCACTTCTTTCGAAAAAGGACCGATTTCCGTCATTTTTCCCGACGAAGAAAAAATAATCACGGTCGTATCCACTTCTCCAAAGCCTTTCTGATTTTTCCCTACATAATTCCCAACGATATAGTCCAAATTCTTACTTTTGAGTTTTCCCTGCGCGTGATCTTCCAAAGAATCCGTCTCCGCGGCAAAACCGACCAAACAACAACCCGTAATTTCTTCTTTTTGTATCTTAGAACTAACGGTTTTCAGAATGTCCGGGTTCTTAACTAATTCCAAGAGAATGGTTTCACTACCATCTTCCTTTTTAATCTTGGATTCATTGCTCCGAGATGGTCGGAAGTCCGCCGGAGCGGCCGCCATAATCAAAATCGTGCCCTCTGCCAACTCACTCAGGACCGCGTCACACATATCGGAAGTCGTTTCAGCGGCAATCTTCTTCGTTCCTTTCGGACTTTTATAGTCGTCCAAAACCTGACCGTGAATATAAACAACTTCGGGAATCCAGAGAGCTACTTCTTCGGCAATGTGAAAACCCATCTTACCGGAAGAAGCATTCGAAATATAACGGACCGGATCGATCCATTCTCGAGTCGGCCCGGAAGTGATAATAGCTTTGGAAAATCCCAATCTCTTACCTTTATCTAAGAATTTCTTTTGTAAACGTCCAAAATCAACTTTTGAATCGCGGAAATGTCGGCCAACTTTCCGTAACCTTCGTCTCCACAGACTACAACACCTTCGGAAGGATCCGCAAGAATCACCCCGTCTTCCGCAAGGCGTTTTAAATTTCTTTGAACCGCGGGGTGAGAATACATAAACGGATTCATCGCGGGAGCGACGATTACCGGACAATTCGCTGCAAGGTAGGTGGAAGTTACAAGATCGTCCGCAATTCCGTTCGCCATTTTCCCGATGATATTCGCAGTGGCCGGAACTACGGCAATCACAGCGGCGGAATTCTTCGCATCGATATGAGCCATTCCTTGCTCGTATTCGTCGATCCGGACTTTCTTTCCGGTCATCGCTTCAAAGGTAATCGGTCCGATAAACTCGGTCGCATGGGCCGTCATAATCACGCTCACCGGATATCCTTCTTTCGTAAGATTGCGCACAAGCTCACAGGCCTTGTAAGCTGCGATGCTTCCTGAAACCGCGATGAGTATTTCTTTTCCAGGATGGGCCATAATGTTTTCCGGTATTATTTCTTAGACTGAGCCTTATTGCTCAAACTGCCCCGAGTAAAGCGAACGGAAAGAATTTTATTTCCTTCCATCTTTTCGACCGTAAGAGTTCCGGTTTGAAGCGCGATCGTAGAACCTTCTTCCGGCATATCTTCCAAACGCCCGAGAATAAAACCAGCAATCGTCCGAATATCTTTGATCTCCTCGTCTTGAACTCCAACGAGAATCTCTTTGAGTTCGTCGAGTTCCGCTTCTCCGTCGATCGTAAAACTATCTGAATGTTGCGCGGGAAACGGATCGGTTTCATGATCGTCGGTCTCGTCCCGGATCTGTCCGAAAATTTCTTCGATAATATCTTCGAGGGTCAACAAACCGGAAACACCGCCGTATTCGTCGATGACGATCGCCATGTGCTGTTTGTTTTCCCTCAGTTTCTGCATCACTTTTTCGATCGAAAGCCCTTCCGGAACGAAGATCGGCGGTTGCATGATGGCAGTGACTTTTTCCTTTCTTCCCTTTTTGGAATTGGACAACCAAGTCAGATATGTTTGAACGTGAATGATTCCGATGATTTTATCCGTGTTTCCTTCGTAGATCGGATATCTAGAAAAATGATGTTCCGCGATAATCGAAATCAAAGCGTCCATCGTTGTATCGTGCGGAATTCCGATGATGCTCAGACGGTGCGTCATCACGTCCTTCGCCTGATGTTCGGAAAACTGAAACGTATTTTGGATGATCTGAAATTCTTCCTGATCGATCTTACCCTGTTTATTCTGTTCCTCAATGATGATCATCAACTCTTCGGGAGAATGCATCATTCTACTTTTGTTCGCCTGAATTCCCATCAACTTTAACAGAAAGGAAGTCAGTTCGTTTAAAAAAAACGTGATCGGGTAAAATATATAATAAAAGAAGAATAAAGGAATGCTGATAAAAAGCGCGATCGTTTCGGTGTTTTGAATCGCGATCGTTTTAGGAAGAAGCTCCCCCAAAAGAATATGAAGAAACGTGATGATCGTAAACGAAACCGTGATCGCCAAACCGTGAATCGTCGCATCGTTCACGGAATACCCGAGCATCTCGAGAAGAAAAGTCAGCCAGCGCGAAACATAACCCTCGCCGACCCAACCTAACAGAAGACTGGCGATCGTAATTCCGACCTGACAAACGGACAACATGTCGTTTAACTTTTGCGCGGCACGTTTTGTAATGAACGCGAGAGGTCGATTCTCCTTAATCAATTCCTCCAAGCGGGAGGGCCGGATCGAAACCAAGGCGAATTCCGCGGAAACGAAAAATCCGTTCGCGAATATAAGTAGGATGATAATAAAAAAACCGATTAGTTCCATCGTGGAAAAATAGAGATTAAATTGGATCTAAGATTGTGTGATTTGAAAATGCGCCCGGATTCTGGGTTTAAGAGACGGAAATTGAGGTTCGTTGGAATGTAGAACTGACTACCTTCGGGGTCCATGTGACTTACTGGATAGAGTCTTTGAATTGGCGTAAAATGTCGATCGTTAAAAAGCAAAAATCTTTGAATTTTATAGAACGCTCTTATGAAAAAAAGGAACCGATCCGATTCATTCGATATGTTTTCGAATCCGGATTCCGCGAAACGAAGATTCCGGTTCGTTCGTTTCCTGAGAAAGTCTTTCCAATAAATTTATGTCCGATTCTGAATTCAAATCCAAGGACTTCGTATAATACATTCGATGAACTCCGGAATTGATCCAAAAAGAAACCCAATCCAAAAAATCTTCGGATCTTCCTTTCCAACCATTGCCGCTCAAAGAATCTCTCGTAAAAATCAAACGGCTCGGAGTGTTTCTAAAATCGTAACGTCTATGTAATCTGGAAAAACGAATCTGATCCTCTCCGCAACTCCAAGAATATTCGTTCAAACTTTCGGGAGAATTATCCTCCACTTTCAAATTCCAAACCATCATCGAATGATTTCCGGCGAGAAGTTTGTTCCCTTCGAAGTAGGCGGAGCCCACTTTTTCAAAATTCGACTTCGTTAAATTTTCGACGTTTTTACAATCGCTTACGTAAACCCGATCGGCTTTCACCGTGTCTTCTTTTCTGCTGAATTTTGCGAACAATCGGAAATCGATATCCGGAAATTCTTTTTTGAGATAATCGAAGGATTCCATTCCCGAAACGTTCAAATATATCTGAACGCTGTCCCGCTTATACAAAGATTCGATCAAAGATTTTAATACGACTTGAACGGTAAACGAGGACGCGGACTCGGAAGGAATTTCCTTCAACTCCAATTCCTGAGAATCTCCGGCCTTCCAAAATATATACGTTCTTTTATTGCGAACAAAAACACTGAGAACCGGAATATGAGATTTTTTGATTTCTTGATTTCGAAACGGATCCAACTCTTCCAGAAGTCGTATAACCTCCGTTTTGCGAATCTCCGATCGGCTCGAGGTCAGATGTTCTTTCGGACCGGGATAAAATCCGCGAAAGGAGGAAATTCTTCGGCTCGTATCGATCATCGAAACAAGCGTGTTCGGATAAGCCGTGTTTCCCATAACGTCCTTTTGTTCAAGACGCGACAAAAATCCCAACAACTCCGTATTGTGTCCGTGAAGAATGTAGTAGTTGATAGCCGCATCCGTGAACTCTCGAACGCCGTAAACGGCGGGAAGATAATTCTTCAATTGAAGAAGCATATCGTCCGGTCTTCGATGAATTGTAATCGCAACGGCTTGATCGAGCGCGCCTTTCACCGTTTTCAAATTTCTCGATTCCTTATGAGAATAAAACAATCCCGTCAATCGAATCCATTCTTCCGTATAAACCGGATCGGCTGTTTTTAAAATTCCGTATGCCTTCGTGAATTCTATGATCGCTTTTCTCAGATCGTTCTTTTTGTAATGAATGAATCCGTTGAGAAGAGTGGATGCGTATTCGACGCGCTTCCAACCCTTGCTCTGCGCGAGAAACGTAATCTCGGTCGCCATTTTTCCGGCGACTTCCGGTTCGTCGTTCATAAGAATTTGTATAATGCGAAGTCGCGTAAACAGATCGTCTTCCGTTAAATTCTTCGGAGTGGAAACGGACTTGAGCGCGTCCACTGCCTTGAACGAACTTTTCGATCTCCAAATCGCCATCGAAATCAAGTCCCGCGCGCTGTTGATCGAAATCGGTTCTCCTAAAAACGGATTTAAAATCGTGGAAGACCATTCCAGAAAATCCAGATTCAAATAATAATCCAAGGATTTCTTATATTCCTGATTGAGATATGCGATCGTTCCCAACTTTAGATAAAGATGATTCTTATACGGAGTCCGCAAGTCGGGATGGTATTTGAGAATGTAATCCAAAACCTTTTCGGCGGAAACAAGATCTCCTCCGATCAAATAGAAATACGCGAGCTTTTCGTACGAATATCCGATGATTCTTCCGCTCAAATTTTCGGATATGATGAGAATTTTTTGAAAGTGAACGGCTTCTTTGGAAAGACCGAGTTCCGCGAGTTGATCCGCGATGCTGAAAATGAAATTACTCAGAAACGGAATGTATTTGAGTTCGGGATCCTCCAAAAACGGGGCGAGAGTTCGGTTTAAATTCAGATATTCCCGTTCGTGAGATTTCGTTTCGGGAGAAAAATCGGAAAGATATTTTTTCAAACGCAGGGTTTTACAAAGAGAATAATAAACGTTCTTCCGGGAGCACTTCAGATTTTCGGGGGATTTCTTTTCGAAGACCGCAAGATCGAAACCCTCCGCGAGTTCCTTTAGATAAGAATTTTTTTCGTTCCTGACGAATTGCGTAAGCGACGCTCGGGAAGATTCCTTGGAATTAAAATTCAATTCTTTTAATATTCTTAAAAATATTCCTCCCAAAACAAGTTCGGGTTCCGCGCCGTTCGTAAGCTTGAGCAGAGACTCGTACCGCCGAACGTCCTTGTTCAGAACGTAGTATTCTCCGGCGAAGAATAGAAAATCAGATTTTTCTAATAAACTTAAACTATCGGGGAAGGAATTGACTTCCGAGTTCGATTGAAAAACGGTTCTTCCGTTTAAGTTGAACGAAAAACCGTCCGAACTTTTCGCCCAACCGAATTCCTGTTTGTTCTGAGCCGCAACGGAATGGGAACAAACAAGACCGATCAACAGATAAAGTAAGAATTTTGAGGAAAGAAGCTTCAAGGTGGATCAGACGGAAACGCCTTCTCTCTTTAGATCGCGTTTCATTAGGTCTTTCACAACTTCTTTCGGATTCTTACCTTCGTAAAGCATTTTATAAACCTCGTTCGTAATCGCCATCTCGATTCCCAATTTCTGCGAAAGTTCGTACGCGCTCTGCGTCGTCTTTACTCCTTCGGCAACTTCGTTCATGCTGGAAAGAATTTGTTCGAGCGTTTCTCCCTTTCCCAATCGAAAACCGACCGTACGATTGCGCGATTGTTCTCCGCAACAAGTCAAAATCAAATCCCCCATTCCGGAAGGACCGAGAAAGGTCATCGGGTCCGCGCCCAACTTCAAACCGATCTTCGTGATTTCGTTAAGTCCTCTCGTGATCAAAGCCGCTCTTGTGTTTTGTCCGAAGCCGAGTCCGTCGCTCACTCCCGCGGCCAATGCGATTACGTTCTTCAAGGAGCCGCCCACTTCGACCCCGACAACATCCGGAGTCCAATACGTTCTGAAATATAAGAAACTGAATATCTCCTGAACTTTCCGTGCGGTCGCTTCGTTTTTCGAAGCGATGCTTACGATGGTGGGAACTTTTTGTATGATTTCTTTCGCGAAAGAAGGTCCGGATAAATACGAAAGATATGCGTGATATTTTCCGGGAAGTTCCGATTCGAAAATCTCCGATACAAGACGAAGGGTTCCGTTTTCGATTCCTTTGCTCGCCGATACGATGGGAACTTTTTCCGGTAAGTACGTTTTGATCTCGCGTAAGATATCCGTCAACGCGTGAGAAGGAGGAGAAGATACGATCATATCCTTTCCTTCCACGACCGTTCGTAGATCCTTGCTCGCGGTCAGCTTTTCGGGAAGAGTGAAACTCGGCAGGTGTTTGTTGTTGACGTGATCTCGGTTGATACTTTCCACCTGAGAATCGTTTCTGCACCAGAGCGTAACGTCGTAGCCCTTGTCCGCCAACAGGCTTCCTAACGCGGTTCCAAAACTTCCCGATCCGATCACTCCGATTTTCATGAAAGCTCCTCAAGACTGAATAGAGTCGAAAAAAATTCTTTCGTAATTCGAATCCGAAATATCGATCCCGACTTCGAATCAATAATTTAGTTTACTCTTCTTTGCCCGCAAACTATTTTTGATCTCCCATGCTCAATTTGAGGAAACTCATAGGCTTCAATCCGCTTGACATTTTTCTCGGACACTCGTCCGAAAAGGAAAGCCAGAAGAGCAATTATAAAATCACTCTTAAACTCCATTCCTTGAATAAAATTTTGAAGAAAAAAATCGCCGAGTCCGACGATCCTCTCGAATCCCTCGAATTCGATTCGGGCAACGGCGTTCTGATTTTAACCGGACATTTTTCGATTCAAGGTTTGTTCTGGTCCCGTTTGTTGAAAACGGATTTCGTCGATTACAACGTTAGCCTAACTCCCGTTCGCGTGGTGCAGAATCAGGTTCGCCTTCAGATTCGTTCCTTTCGTTTGTTCAGTCACACTCCGAGAAAGATCGATCCGATCCGAATTTTTTCGAAAATATTCCAATTCTATCGGCGTTATATTTTAGAAACCATCGTTGAGGAAATTCCGGAAATTCTTCGTCTAACAGGAATTCGAAACGTGATTACGGTGAACATGGATTATTTCCTTTCGGAAATTCCGGACCTCGCCGGAAAAATCACGATTCAAAAGGTGATTCCTGAAAAGGGAAACGTGTTCTTATTCGTAAAGTCCGGAACGATCTTAAAACCGCTTCTCGATTTTTTCGGTCCCGAATACATTCGAATCGAACCGATTTCCGAAAATCACGACACCCTTCTTCTTCTGTGGAGAGACTAATCTTTAGAAAGGTTGGACATTCCATAACCTATTTCTAAATTGAGTGTACGGCCTCCGTTTTTCGAAAGGAAAACTGTAGCGCAAAGGAGACGGTAACGTTTCGGGTCGATTGAAATGAAAATCATCTATCTGACTGATATCCACGACGGTCTGAGAGGATTGAAAGAGATCCTTCAGCAAACGACGGCCGATCTATATCTCTTTTCAGGCGACATCATCTACAAAGCCTTCTTCAGTACAGACCGCATCATCGAATTCTGCACCATTCAAGAGGAGATGTACCGCATCTCCAAAGATCAAAAAGAGGAAATCAACGCTTACGATTATGCGACAAGAGCGATTCGTTTTCCCGAAAAATACGGTTCCGATATAGTAGAAAAATCTAAAGAATACAGAACTCTCTTTCATCAAGCGGCAAAAACGATGAAGGAAAAATACGAACTCATCGAAATCCTCATTCAAAAATATTCCCGCGCACCGGTAAGAGTTCTTCCGGGAAACTACGACATCGATCTTCAATACAGCGCTCTTTACGAACGCGACATTCATCGTAAGACGTTCGAACAGGACGGCTATAAGTTCGCGGGTTACGGCGGCGCTCCGATTCTCACTTCCGGAATTCCCGAAAAGCTCGCCGTCAAATTTCACGAATACAATCGCAACGGTAAGAGTTACAGCGAACCAGAAGACTTCTTCAAGGAAGAACAACCGGACATCGTCGTGATTCACAATCCCCCTTACGGTTTTTTGGATAAGATTCCGAACTACGGAAACGTGGGTTCTCAGGGAATTCGGAGATACTTGGACGATTATCATCCGGCTCTCGTAGTTTCAGGACACGTTCACGAAGACCAAGGAATAATCAAAAAAGGGAAAACAGTATTCTTAAATCCTTCCAACTTCGGAGCGGTGGATTCGGTCTTCGGATTTCAACCCGGAGGATTCTTCTCGGAAATATTTTTAGAAAATGGGCTTGTAGAAACCGTAAAATTGAATAGACTGGTGGACCACAAAATTCGCCTCTTAATGAACGTAGATTGCAGAGGAAACGTTCCCTGCGTGACGTTCGTAAGCCAGGATTCGGAGGTGTCGGCAGAAGATTTTGTGAGAATCTAACAATGACGATCTCAGGTTTCAAAAACAATCCCACCATTCAAAAGTTCACCGGGTTAAAAAGATATTTCCGGTCCCACGAAACGAAAATTTCCAGAGAAAGAATCGAAGATTTTAAAAAATTCTCCAAGCTCATCAACTTCGGAGGAGACGTCGTCGCGTTCGATATATTAGGTTCGCTTAATTTCGGTCAGGCGACCGCGGAATCCGACACTGATATTGTGATGTACACTCAATGCGAAAATTCGAAAATGGGCGAGTGCGGGATGGAGGATTGTTATAAGATCTCCCTATTCAAACACTTGTTTATGAACCTCGTCACATACGAACACAGTAAGGACGCGTATAAACTCGAAATCGTGGATTGCATCAATCTGAATCAACTGGAACGGGATATTTTAAACGGACATGCCGAATCTGAAATGGTGATTCGATTCTGTTTTTACCGATCGATCTGCAGAGGAGTCAACAGAAAGCTCTTGAGAAAATACGAACAACAGATCGCTTCCAACATCCCGTTGAGCAAATCCTTGGAAGAATCGATCGAAGGATGTTTCGACGGGATCGTTCAAACCTCGCAGCACACGTATTCGTTTCATAAATATTCCCATCGACTCCAGGATAAAGGCATCGGACTTCCATCGACGATGGCGGCTAAAATCAAGGATTATCTAAAACAATGACAGGCTTTTTGACCGTGATGCTCTGTTTGGGAGTGGCCGCGGTTTTCTTTCATCTTCTTTACTCCGTCGACACGAAACGAATCGATCGCGCCGAAAAAAAAAGGGACGCCGCGAACGGAGTTTCGAAAGAATACGGGGATCCGAAAAAAGTCTACGGGAAAAATTGGGACCCGAATCTTCCGAAGCCGAGGATCTGCCCGGTCTGCGGAAAATACTTGCAAAAAACGGAATATTTATATGCCGTGATTGCTGAACCTCCTTCTCCCGGTATAAAACGCCACGCGAGAATTTACGGATGCAGATATTGTTATCTCGGTTTAGGAGAAGAATCCTTAACGGAGAATCAGAATTCTCCGTCTAACGTCGCACAGACTACCGATACGCCCACGCCAATCAACGATGAAGAACTCGGTCTCTAAAACGGAAAATACGAACGGGAACAGCGGACTTCTTTCGCCCGTTACCCTCATCAAAGGAGTGGGCCCGGCCAAGGCTGCGGCTCTCGCATCCATCGGCATTCATACCTTTCAGGATCTTCTCAACTTTTTTCCGAGAAGATATTTGGACCGCAATCTTACGGACAACGTCCTTTTAAAAACGGGAGAAACCGTAACCCTCGTCGTAGAAGTCGTGGACTCGTATCTCGCGCACGGAAAAAAGTCGAGACTCGTAGTCGGCGCCAAAACGAGAAACAACGAAAGAATTTCTATCGTATTCTTTCGCGGAGTGAATTTCTTTCAGAAAATCTTCCAACCGGGAACCACGTTAGTCGCCACGGGCAAGCTCGAATACTTCCGCGGATTTCAACTCATTCATCCCGATTACGAAATTCTCACGAGCGCGATCAAACCGACATACAATGTAACGGCGACGAGTTCCAAAAAAAAGGAAACACAGGAACCGGAGGAAGAATTGGCCGAACTTCCCGAAATGATTCACGCGGGACGAATCATTCCTTTGTATCCTTCCGGAGAAGCGTTGAAATCGGAAGGACTCGATTCTCGCGGTTTTCGCAAAATCCTTTACTCCGCCTTGGAGACGTTAAAGGGAAAAATTCCCGAAATTCTTCCCAAAGAAATCGTTCAGCGAAGAGAACTGATTCAACGAGAAGAAGCGTTTCGCGAAATCCATTTTCCGACCGACGAGGTTTCTCTGGATAACGCCAAATACAGACTCAAATACGAGGAACTGTTTTACTTCAATCTTTTGATCGAACACAAAAAGAAGGAACGGGAAAAGATCAAGCGCGTTCTCTGGCCTTTGCCGAAATCGGAAACCGCGGAAACCGTTCGAAAAAATCTTCCGTTTCAACTCACGGAGGATCAGAATTCCGCTTTGGAAAAAATCAACGATCTCACGAAAAAAGATCGGCCGATTGCGGTTCTTCTGCAGGGCGACGTGGGATCGGGAAAGACGTTAGTCGCTCTTTTGACGGCTCTGCGTTATATGGACAATCAGATCCAGGTTTGTATGGTCGCGCCGACGGAAATTCTCGCGAGACAACACTATCAAACGATTCTTTCCTTTTTGGGGAACATGCCTTTTTTGGGAATCGAACTTCTCGTGGGAAAGGAACCGAAAAAGAACCGATATGAAAAACTCTACCGCATCAAAAAAGGAGACGCGTTATTCGTCATTGGAACCCACAGCGTCTTTCAGGAAGACGTGATATTTTCCGAACTCGGTCTCGTAATCATAGACGAACAACACAAATTCGGAGTGGATCAAAGGGAAACGCTCCGTTCCAAAGGAAAAAATCCGGACATTCTCGCTATGACCGCGACGCCGATTCCGAGAACTCTTTGTTTAACTCTTTACGGTGATTTGGATCTTTTGACGATCAAATCCAAACCCAAAGGAAGAATTCCGATCCAGACGAAATGGTTTCAAGAAGATCGAAGAGAAGGCGTTTACAAATCCATACGCAAATACGTTTCCTCCGGAAGACAGTGTTATATCGTCTATCCTCTCGTGGAAGAATCGGAAAAGGTGGATCTCAAATCCTGCATCGAAGCGTATGAACAATTAAAACACGAAATCTTCCCCGATTTCGAAGTCGGCCTCGTTCACGGAAAAATGGAAACGGAAGAGAAAGACCGTGTGATGAAGGAATTTTCCAAAAACAGAATTCAGATCCTCGTATCGACAACGGTGATCGAGGTCGGAATCGACGTTCCCAATGCGACCGTGATGGTGATAGAACACGCGGATCGTTTCGGGATTTCCCAGCTTCATCAGCTGCGCGGACGAGTCGGTCGAGGAGATCAGGAAAGTTTTTGCATTCTGATGACCGATTCGAAAGTCACGGAAGATGCAAAGGTCAGACTCGACGCGATGGTGAATCTTTCGGACGGATTCGCGTTATCCGAAATCGATCTTCAACTCAGAGGCCCTGGAGAATTGATGGGAGTTCGTCAGAGCGGTCTTCCCGATTTCAGAATCGCCGATTTAAGAGAGGATTCTAAGTTGATCGAACTTACGAGAGAAGACGCCGCGTTGTTCGGAAATCCGGGAGATTTGGAAAAGGAAGAGATTCGGGGAAGATTCAGCGAAGGAAGATTGTTGTTTTCAAATTGACGTGACGTTCCCGAATTTTACGTTTTTTTATTCACTGTTTTTTAAACATCGAAATCGAAACGTTATGTGCGCTTGACTTCGATCGGCAATTCATTTAAGAATCGAAGCCGAAACCTTATACGTTCTCATCCGGTTCGTAAAATTTTAATACGTTCACCTTTAATGAAAATCGAATTTTGCGACGAAAGGCGAACCGAAGTCCGCCCGGCCGCAGATTCCTACGATTAGTAAACGTACCAGAGAACGTATTCTCTCGGTTCCAAGTTACAAGTAAAACCGCCGATATCGATCGTAGCGATGTTGATGATTAGCGCGGAATTCGCGCAATCGTCCACATCCGCTTTTTTATAATAACGACCTTCGTCGACTTTCGCAAGCTGCGGAGAAATCACGGCAATGATCGCAGTGTTGTCCGGAGAAGCGATCGCGCCGATCAAAGCGCTGGTCAGGATTTGATTTTTAGCTTCGGTTCCGGAAACGGTATCCGGAATGGAAAGTCCGATCGTATCGAAAAGGTAACAGTTTGTGAGCAACAGAAAAGGAATCAGGGAAGTGATGAACCACTTTTTCATTGGAAAGATCTCCCTCAAATTTTTTTACTAAAATCCACATCCCGGCGTACGCGCATAGTTTCTTTTCATTCAAAGACGCACATTCCGAAAAGTGAATTCGCCTACTCTATCGAAATCAGGAATATTTCAATCCTAATTATAAACCCGCGACAAAGAATCGTATCTAATTTTTCGGATCGAAATTTGCCCGAAATCCGCGGCAAAAACCCATTGCAAGAGACTTTGAATTCTGCATCCTGACAACCAGGTATGAAAATTCTATTCTCCATCCTTACGGTTTTCTTTTTGCAAAACGCATTGTTGGCTCAGACGGGAAACGTTTCGAACGACTCGTATGTACTCGGCGATTTTAAACAGGAAGCGGTCTTAACCGCTTATTCCAATCCGGGAGAATTTCGAGTTCATTATCTTAGAAAAGACGTTTTGGAAAAACTGCTGGAACTCTTTCAAGCGTATCAGAGAGAAAATCCTGAAGAAAGACAGAAGCCTTTTATCGTTTCCGCGTTCCGTTCGTTTAAGGATCAAAAAGGAATCTGGGAAGAAAAGTATTCCGGCAAACGGAAAATGCGCGAACCCGTTAAAGGAAAAACACCGCAGGAAATCGTCTCGCTGATCCTGGAATTCTCCAGCGCTCCGGGAACTTCCAGACATCATTGGGGAACGGATATCGATCTAAACGCATTAGAAAATTCTTATTTTGAAAAAGGCGGACGCGGCGAAAAATTCTATCTTTGGATGACGAAAAACGCGAAACGTTTCGGATTCTGCCAACCTTATTCTCCGAAAGCTTCCCGCGGAAACAAAGGATACAACGAAGAAAAATGGCACTGGTCGTATGCGCCCGTTGCAAACCGACTTCAGAACGACTGGGTTCGTTTATTCAAAGAGGGAAAGATCCAGTTCAAAGGAAAATTCTCAGGCGGAGAATTTTTGGAGAATCTTCCCTTGGAATACGTGACTTCCGTAAATCCGGAATGCGGATCGATCCGTTAACGAGATTATGCGCCTGCGTCATAAGATTTCGCGTTATGCGAAATCCGTTATGCGGGGTTCTGATAAACGTCCCACATCGTTTTGAGAAGGGTTTTCGCTTCGCTGAATTCCGGCTTCCACTGAAGTAGTTCGCGAGCCATAGCGGAAGAAGCCAATAGTTTTGCAGGATCGCCCGCCCTTCTCCCTGAAATCTTATGAGGAATCGGTTTTCCGACCACTTCCTCCGCAAGACGAATGACCTCCAAAACCGAATATCCCGTTTCGGAACCCAAATTTACGGTCAGCGATTTTTTTTCGGAATCGAGATATTCGAGACTCAATACATGAGCTTTTGCTAAATCGCTTACGTGAATGTAATCGCGCACGCAGCTTCCGTCCGGTGTTTCGTAATCCGTTCCGAAAACTTCGAAGTCCTTTCTCATGCCGACCGCGGCTTCCATAATGATCGGCAAAAGATTGGCCGGAGTCCTTTCCAAACCGCGCACTCTTCCCTTAGGATCATAACCGGCGGCATTAAAATAACGTAATGCGGCAAAACGGAAACCTTTGAGAGTTTCGAACCACTTTAGATTTTCTTCTATCGCGAGTTTTGTATAACCGTAATAGTTTTCGGGATGAAGAGGATGTTTTTCGTCTACCGGAAGATATTTCGGAGAACCGTAAACCGCTGCGGAGGAAGAAAAAATAAACTTCTTCGTTCCGGCCTTCTCCATGAACGTAAGAAGTTTGATCGTACCGTTGATGTTGTTCAACGCGTATTTGGAAGGATCGGTCATCGATTCACCCGCGGCTTTCCAGGCGGCAAAATGAAATACGGCGTCGATCGGTTTTGCAAACGCCTTTTCCAGAATGGAATCGTCCTGGATATTGCCCTGAATCAATTCGACTCCGGGAAATAAATTGGCCTTATTTCCCTTTTCGAGATTATCCACGATCAACAGATCGTATTTCTTTTCAAGAAGCTGGGCTACTACGTGGCTGCCGATATAACCGGCGCCGCCTGTGACAAGAATTCTCACCTGTGGTCCGTTACTCCCCGATCGCTATCCCTAAAGAATTTTATAATATACTTAACTTGGTCGATTAGATTTCCGGAAGCTTCGAGTTCGTCCAAAGCCTTTCTCGTGGTAAAACCGGAATGATAGATGATTTTATACGCGTGTTTGATCGCGTTCCGAACATCGGGAGAAAACCCCGCACGTTTCATGCCCACGCTGTTCAAACCAACGACCGTGCTCGGGTTTCCGTCGACGGTGGAATAAGGAGGAACGTCCTGAACGACCTTTGCAAGACCGGCCACCATCGCGTAGTCACCCACAAAACAGAACTGATGCACAGCCGCCAAACCGGAGATAAACGCAAAACTTCCCAGAGTCACGTGACCCGCAAGCACGCAACCGTGCGTCAGAATGTTATTGTTTCCGAGAATACAATCGTGGCCGACGTGAGAATTTCCCATGAAATAATTTTTATTACCGATTACGGTGGGAGAATCCTCTTTGGTTCCCTTATGGATGTTGGAGTATTCTCGAAAAATATTATTATCGCCGATGATCGTCTTAGTCAATAATTGCTGATTAAATCCCAGATCCTGAGGCATTACACCGATAACGGCGCCTTGGTGAAAACGATTGAATTTTCCGATCTCGGAACCCGCGCAAATTTTCACGTGGTTTTCGATGATCGTTCCTTCTTGAATGGAAACGTGTCCTTCGATAATGGAATAAGGACCGACCTCGACGGATTCGTGCAATTCGGCTCTCGGGTCGATAATCGCAGTCGGATGTATTTTCATTTAGACCTCACTTCGGTTCTAAAATACAAAAATCGACTCGGCTTTTTTATTCAAGCTTTTAAAGATTTCTTGAACAAGCGTAAACTTCGTTGAAAAATTGCATTTCTTTACCCGAAAAAAATAAATTTGGAGCGAGGTCGCGACATGCTTGTGGACTGGAACAGACTGGATTCTCTGAAACAGGGAGACGATGAGGAAGAAGCCGCATGGTTAAAAGAAATGGTGGAATCTCTCCTCACAAATATGGAAGTTCGAGTCAAAAACATCGTTCGTTTTACCGAGGAAAAAAAAGATGCGGACCTTCAAGCGGAGCTTCATCAGACCAAAGGAGTTTCCGCTAACTTTGGCTTGGAAGATTTGAGGGCGTTAGTCACCGAAGCGGAACAGCTTCTGAAAACTGCGGATTCGAATTCTTCGTACGCTCTGAGTTTGAAAACTCCCGCGCTTTGGGAACAAACAAAAAACGAACTCAAAAAGAAATTCGGGATTCAATAGAATTTCTTTTCGATTTAAAAAAAAGAATCCATGAAGAATTTCGCCTTCTTCGTTTTAATCGCGCTCCTTCTCTGCGATTGCAGCCATGACACAAAACTCATTCGAGCGATTAAAGAAAGAAATTTAGAAGAAGCGCGATCTTTACTTCGACAGGGAGAAAACGTAAACGCAATCGGAGAATGTTACAACGCTTTGAGCGTTGCCGTGATGAACGGCAATCCCGATTTCATCGAACTTTTACTTTCCAGCGGTTCCGATCCGAACGTCCGCAACTACGAATGTTTCAAACCCGTTCCTTACGGAGGAAACGTTCCCATCGGACGCGATACCGCGCTCATCTATTCGACCGATTTGAATATTACGAAAACGTTAATCGGATACGGAGCCGATCCGAACATTTTGGATATCCACGGAGATTCTCCTTTAAAAAAGGCGATTCTTCGGGGTAGAGTCGATATTACGGAATATTTGATTTCCAAAGGCGCGAACGTAAATCTCTTCGACAAAGAGGGAAAGAACATTCATCTGGAAGCGGTAAAGATTCTTCAAGAAAACAAACCCAACGAATACGAACGGATTCTCAGTTTGTTGACGAACGCCAACGCGAAGGATTTGGACCTGAATACGATTCCAAGCGATTCTTCGGTTCATGATCGGTATCACCATTCCGTTTGCGGAAACTCGACGAAAATGGAAAAGAATCTCGCGGAAACGATTGCAAAACGTCCGCAGTTGTTTTCTCCGCAGACCTATTGCGCCTCCGAACGGGCGTTTTCTCATTTCAGCGAATTTGCCTGGGAAGACAACGGCCAGAATATGATGCATTGGTATATCAAGAGATTGAAAGATGCGAAGCCTGCTACGGCGACAAAAAAGGCTCCGGTTGGCGAAAACAAAACTCCGGTTCGTTAGGTTATTCGATTTTTGCGACTCTTTGTCCGACTGTGATTCTTGAATCCGTATGAGTTCCTACACTTGTTTGATCTAAAAACCAATCGTAGGAAAAAAGTTCGCAGGAGTTCCTACAATAGTTTCACATGCAAACTCAGTTAGAAGCGAAGAATGTAAGAGTTCCCACACGTCCTGTACTCAAAATCTAATTCGAAGGTTTCAGACTTGCAGGAGTTCCCACAAATTTTTAAACCAAGCCAAGGACGGCCCGTTCCAACGACAGGTTCGCCGTAATTCCGACCCTTTCCCCGCGTGAGCGGGTCGAAGGGCGCGAAGCGTTCTCGAAGAGAACGAGCGGGAATCCGCGAGCCCGTAGACACGCGACTCTGCGCGGTTGCTCAAAACGATCCTATTCTATCGAATCATAAGCGCAGAGGCACGCCCCGCCTTTCTTACTTGCCCGATTTCCGTTTCACAAAATAAGAATCCACGTCGTCCGTAATCGGGCGAATCGCTTCCTCGTATTTCAAAATCGATTGAACCGCTTTTTCGTAGATGCTCATAAGCAAAGCCTGAGCCGCGTCGCACATCTGTTCCTTTCTGAATTCTTCGACGTGAAGAGTTTCGGTGATGGAACCGTCCGGATTGAACGGCAACGAAGCGAGAAGATTGGAGATCACGATCTTATCGTCTCCCGCAACGTGAGAAGGATCGTAGATCACCGGAAGAATCGTCTGATTCTTTACGTGAGTGATCACGTTCAAGTCCGGAGTGTTTCTACAGTAGCCTTCCTTAATAAAAAGGGTTTTGACCCCTCTTTCACAAAGAACTATATTCAAATTTCCTTGATTAGCGATGTACTCGGCGGCGGAAAACCATTCCACCGCTTCGTTTCCGAAACCGCGTTTTAAGATCACAGGCTTTCCCGTTCTTCCCACGGCTTCGAGAAGTTCAAAATCCTGCGCGTTGCGAGTTCCGATCTGAATCATATCCGCGTGTTTTGCGACTTCTTCCGCCATGGTATGATCCATCACTTCGGTCACGTAAGGAAGACCGGTTTCGGCCTTGACCTTATCCATCATCGCTATTCCTTCCCAACCTAAACCTCTCCAGTCGGTCGGACGAGTGCGAGGTTTGAAAGCCCCGCCGCGGAAAATGATTCTATCTAAAATGTTGTATTTCTTTCCGAGCTCAACAGCCTGCTTTGCGATCGTCAACGTCTGCTCGTATGTTTGCGGAGAATCGGGTCCGACGATGAAGATATGTTTTCCCGTTCCGAACTTGCGAACCAGTCCGTCCGGCCCTTTAACTTCCACGATTCTTGTGGCTCTATGAACCACTTCTCCGTTTTTTCCTGCTGCCGTTTTTGCGATGTTTTTATAGGGAATGGACACGTTCCAGATTTTTGCGACCCCCGGGAGTTCTTTGACATAGCCTTCTTTTTCGGAAATTTTGCGAGTATCGCCTATGAAATGAATCGTATCCGATACCGCCGCACCGCGGATGATTTCGGTTTGATTCCCGCATTCTTTTGCCAGTTCTTTGATTTTGTTCTCCGTTTCCGGATGGCCTTTTTCTAACTCAACTATGTCCACACTTCACTCCAAACGGGAGATTCTCCCTTAGTTTACAAGCTTCTATTGTTCCGATTATCGTCAAGAATTCATCAGAAACTGTGATCTTTCCCCGGAAACTCCCCGGATTTTACTTCTTTGTTATAATTTCCCACCGCGTCCTTTACGACCGAATGCAGATTGGAAAACTTCTTCAAAAACTTGGGTTGGAAATTCGGATCCGTCCCGAGAAGATCGTTTAATACGAGAACTTGCCCATCGCAATCCGGCCCTGCTCCGATTCCGATGGTCGGAACCCCGACTTCTTCGCTTACCTTTTTTCCAAGATCGGCCGGGATCAATTCCAGAACCATAGAGAACGCTCCCGCTTCCGAAAGTGCGACAGCTTCGCGGAGAAGTTTCGCACTCGATTCTTCTCCTTTGCCCTGAATCCGATGACCGCCGAATACGTGAACGCTCTGCGGGGTTAATCCGAGATGTCCCATAACAGGAACGCCGATTTGCTTGAGAATGGCGACTAACTCACAGATAAAATCCGAGCCGCCTTCTATTTTAACGGCGTCGCAATCGGTTTCCTTCATCACCTTCCCGGCGGAGCGGATTCCTTCTTCGATCGAGGTCTGATAACTTAAAAAAGGTAGATCCGCGATAATAAATTTCTCGGGAGCCCCGCGACGAACGGCTTTCGTATGATAAATCATCTCTTCCAGCGTGACCGGAAGCGTGCTCGAATTGCCCTGGAAAACCATTCCGAGAGAATCGCCCACGAGAATCGAATCCACTTCCGTTTCGTTTAGGATTCTCGCAAAACTGAAATCATAACACGTAACGACGGAAATTTTTTCTTTCCCTTTCTTTTCCGGAGAAAAGATCTTATGTACGTTTTTCATATTCGCCTCCCGCAAAGTGTTCGTACAACGAACCTTCGCCCATCGTTTCCAAAATCTCGCGGATAAAGGGACGGGTAAACAGAGAATGATGCGGAAGATGCAGACCTTTCGTGTGCATCGTTACTATGTCGTAGGTAAGAATGTCGATATCGATTTCTCTCGGTCCCTTATCCTGCACCCGAACTCTTCCCATTTCCTTTTCGATCCGAAGCGTGACTTCTAAAAGTTCTTCGGGAGAAAACGACGTTTCGATTTTCAAGATCTGGTTGAGAAAGTCCGGTTGATCCGTAACTTCCAAAGCCACCGTGTTCAACGGTTCCGATTCTTTTATTACTTCGATTCCGATCGTGTTCTTCAATTTGCGAACGGCGATCTTTAAAAACTCGGCGCGGTTTCCTAGATTGGATCCTAAAGAAAGAAACGCTTCTTTCATCCTCTTCCTCCGGATTCCGAAAGTTTCAACCGATAATCGGCGCATTCCAAATGAACTTCTTCCGTCATCTCCCGAAGTCTGGAATAAATTCTTCCTTCCGCTTTGTCTTTCCATTCCGCCGGAGAAGTGTTCGAAGTGAGAATCGTGAGTTTTTCCTGCTCGTATCTCGCATCGATGAGGTCGTATAACTTGGAGTTCGACCAATCGGATTCTTTTTGAACTCCGAAATCGTCCAACACTAATACTTCGACTTCCGCAAACAACGTTTCGATCGTCTTTTCCATTCCATGTGTCTCGGAGTCTTTTTGATATGTTTCCCGTAAAGTATTGAGAAAGTCGCGGTTGATCTTTGCGTATTTGCAGTTTATTTTATAACGAAAGATCAGTTCGTTTAATATAATGCAGGCGAGAAGCGTTTTTCCCGTTCCCGGTCCGCCCCAAAGATACAAGCCGTGCGGTTTAAAACCGGGATCGTTCCATTTATGGACGAGATCATGCGCCCAATTGTGAGCGATCGTAAAAGAAATTCCCACCGCGGCGCTGTGATCGGTTTGATCCAAGGTTCTGTATCGATATTTGGGGGGAATTCCAGATTTTTTGAATATAGTTTCGAGATGACCGAGTTCCATTCTCGCGTTATGACAAACGCAGGGAATCATCTTGCCGAGGCTTTCGTCGTAAACCCTCCAAGGAGGTTTGCCTTGGCAGGGACAATTCTCGGAAATACAATGACAGATCGTAAGAACGCCCGAACTGGTTCCGGGAACGTTCTCGGTAAGCGAAAAACCCACTCCCCCGCACTGAGGACAGTTGGGAGCGCCTTCTTGAACCGGGGTGTATTTTTTGAGAATCATAGGACTAATTCCAGTTTTTTCACCAAAAGGCTGAAGGAAAACCTTTTCTAAAAGAAGAATCTGCTGGAAAAATGCGGGGAATAAAAGAAAGTAGGAACGTGCTTTTTCGGTGCGGAATTCCGACCAAAAAAGAAAAAGATTCTTCCCAAATCGAGAAAAACGACTCTTATGTCGCTTATTTGGGAGAAAGCGGAAAAAAAATTCGTTCTTAGTTTATATCTCGGATTGTAAGTCCGATAGTTATACAGGAGAGAAGGCACAGGATGTTCCTTTTCCCTAATACCATTGAAAGAGAAGTAAAAGGTGTGAGCATTATGAAGGTGATGAAAAGCATATTCATTCTTCTGGCCGTGCTGGGACTCAACCTGTCTGTTTTAGCTCAGCAAAACAATCAGGGCGGTAATCAGCAAGCCAATGAAGCTGTAGAAAAAATTGACGAGCTGTTAAAAGGCGAGTTGGTTCCCGAAGACGATGACAAGAACCTCACGGAAGAGCAGAAACGTCGTAAAAAAGCAATCCAGGAACAAGAAGCTCTGTGGAAGAACCCTGACTTTAAGGGCTATGACAAGAATTTCCAAGAACTCCACCAGCTCTCCAAGGCATTCGCTAACAACAAATTTAGATTGGCATTATCCAACTACCAATCGGGCGTAAACACGGTTCTCAAAATGAGAGAATCCGTCGAACAATACCGCAAAGAAGAAGCGGAAAAGAAGCGTCTCGATGAAAAGTGGTACTGGCAAAAAGTAGACCGCAAAGCAAGAGAAGACCGTGTCGTTTCCCGCGAAAAACTCGTTGCGAAACAACAAGCTCTGAACTATTTCACTAAGGCGATCAACCACTTAGATGAAATTAAAAACCCGGACTTGAGAGAAAGACCAGAGTTTAAAAGACTCCTTTCCGATACTTATAGATCTTGGATTCTCACTGAGTATGATTTACAAAATCTTCCACAGTGTATCCCCATCCTCGAACTCTACATCGAGATCGATGAGAATGAGAAGGAATATCCTGCTCACAAGTATCTGGCAAGTTGCTACGCTTTCGAAGAGAACATGATTAAGAAATACGGCGGAGCATCCGAAGATCAGATGTTCAAATACCGTTACAAGAAAAACGTTCACCTTCTGAGAGCGACCGAGCTGAAATACGGAAAAGATTCTCCGGAATACAAACACATCGTAAACCTTGTGAACAAGGACGAAGTGATTTCCGTAAGACCGTAATCAACCCTCTTTCAATCGAAATGGAAACAAGACCCTGTCGGAAACGACGGGGTTTTTTGTTTGTACGTCCAATCCCACCCTTGTTTTATAGTCCCCTAAAAAACTTTTACACGTCTTTAATCACTCGAATCTTTGAGTGATCAAGTCATGCCACATTTATAATAAGTGATTTGTAAATTTAATAGATTTCTTAAATAAATTTGACTAAAACCTGTAAAAAAAAATTTGATACCGTTATCTAAGCTTCTTTAATTTATGAGCATAAATTGGAATAGAAATAACTCAAATACGTCAATCATGTTTTATTTAATTAGGGATTATCAAACGAAACATTATAGTGAAAGAGCATTCAAACTTTCGACTATTGTCAAAATGTGTTCATTTTCACTGCTTTTTTTAATGCTTTACAATTGTATTGCAATGAGAGTTTACGTTGCCAAACCTGCCTTGACAGGAGATTCATCGAAGTATTTCACTCTTAATTCAATCGGTGCTTATCAAATCGAAAGACCAAAGAATTTTTCTCAAGAACCCTTCGCAAAACATTCCCCCTATCTTTTCCATTTTGTACCCAAAAACCTTACGAATGAATATGGGACGATATCAGAGCTAATCAACCAAGAAATCAATACTAATCAAGATTTTCGCGTGGGAAATACTGATAAGTATTTGATACGTTTAATCGAATACAATCTTTACTCTAAAGATCGGTGCTTTAGTAATGATGTTGGAATTAACTTGTCAATAGACGTCGAAAACATAGCCGCCGAACGGAAGATTTTAGAATTTAGATTTAAAGACAACATCAATTCTAATGTTACGGATTGTTACATTGTTGCGGCCTCGTTACCTATATTCTTAGGGTGGTTTATTTACGCTCCTTATATAGGATTTCGCGGTAATAGAGAAGATCAATTAAATCAAGTTTCTAAATTAGCTTTACTAGAATTTCTTGATGCTTTAAAGCTCTCATTAAAGGAGGAATCAAAAATCAAGCCGATCCCTCTACTAAGAAGGAAAAAAAAATATGGGAAACAGAAAAGCATTTCTTTACTTTAAGATAATATTACACTTATTCGTAATTTTATTTTTTTTACATTGTACCTATTCTACTGAGAGAAAATATACCTACTCCAAGCCGTATTACCCAAATCAAAATTACTTTAATGATGAAGATCCGCAAATTGAAGAAGGAGAGCGGTATTGGCTTTTAGATGGATTAGGAAATATTTTCGGAAGTCTTACTAAATTGGTTCTTTGGAATAGAAAAATGAATAGTCATAGCATTTCTTACGAGACAAAAAATTATCTTAAAGAGTATTTAAAAGAGAATAATCTTGTAGATGTTAAAGTACGATTTAACCAATATGCGCCATTGGATGATCTGATTCAACTGTGGCGGGCCCAAACAGTTCACCCTGTCTTAAAATATACTGTTGGATTATTCAATTGGCTTATAGGAACCGTATTTCCTGAAAGAATATTTGCAGGTCTCATTGGCGGAGATCATTATAACCCGTATTCAAATACAATTAAAATTTATAGCGATTTACCAACGGTAGCCCTTCACGAAGGGGGGCATGCCAAGGATTTTTCAATAAGAAAATACAAATCGTTATATTCCTTAGCATATTCCCTGATTCCATTCTTTGGCCCTTTGTATCCAGAGGCTCGAGCATCAGACGACGCAATTCGATATCTTCGGAAAAAATGCGATGAAAAAAATGAATTATTAGGTTATAGAACGTTATATCCAGCGTATTCTACATATGTCGTGGGTCAAGTATTGACTTTTCCTTACAGTATCGTTTCTAGTATTCCCGGCCATACAGTAGGAATTTCAACGGAGAGAATTATCAAGCGAAAAGAAATTCCTGAATGCAGGTTACTTGAAAAAAGTGACTATTCGACATAATAATGAAATTGAGACTTTTTAGTTTTACTATAAATTAAAAAAATAAAATAAGAATCTGTTTTAAATTTGACTTCACAAGTTTCATTGGAATAACGGTGAAATAAATCAAATATTGGACTTCCTTATTAGTATTTTTTCTGTAGTCTTAACACAGCTGAGTTTAAATATACATATAAAGTACCACATATTTTGATTGGACATAATTTCCTTCGGAGAAAGTAGTAAAAAATGAGAAAAAGTAGCATTGCAATTCTTTTAATTGGATTAGCGTTTGTGGCAAATTGCTCCCATAGCTTAAAAATTCAAAATCTTTCAGAGTATTATAGTAGCTATTCCTTTGCCGGTAAAAAACATAAAATCGGCGTTATTATAAATTCAGCAAACCCTGCTGAAGAACGTCACGCGGAAGAAATTCTCCAGGCACTTAGAGCAACTGGAAATTTTGAGGTAATTTTTCCCTACAATCCAACCGCATCAAAGGTAGAATACATTCTTGAACTTCGTCCTAAAGTTACATACGATGGATCTAGATGGAATTTTTTGATTAGTTTTCCAGGCTTTTTGATTTTTGCACCTGCATGGAACGGATATAAATATTTTGCCGATATTGAAACTGATATTACCATTAAGAAGAATAATATTGTCACGAAACAAATTATGATTCCATTTTCACTCAAAGCAAATCACTCCGACCTCGGAAGGACTTGGACGCAAGGAGTAGATTGGCTACTTACCCTTGGATTGTCTTCTTTAATCGGCGGTTTCATATATACATCTTTCGACTCGGATATCGAAGGCGAATTCTTTAGAAATTACGTAAATAGTTATGGAAAATATATAGCTAATAAAATCGCTAACGAGTTTGGTACATTAAACTAACAATTAAATTTTCTTTTTTAGCTGTTTCATTGAGTATATTTTGTAATAAGTATCCATTTATTAGAATTGCTCATTAAGCTTTTAACCCTGTCGGAAACGACGGGGTTTTATTTGGTGCATTAGTTAGAACTTGATCTTACTTCTTGAAACTAACAAGGAGAAAAAGATGACAACAGATAGTGTCTTAAAAGTTTCGCACAATTAGAATTTCAGATAAGGCTCTCATCAAGTATGTCAAGCCGTGAACTTTGAAATTTTTAGTTCTTTTAGCTTGTCCATGTCAATATACTTTTTAGTTCCCTATTTGTACAATGACAGTATTCCCCTTACACTTCTTCTGAAAGAAATTTCCTAATTTTCTAAAATTGTATCCTCGTCCTGCTTGAATTTGATTCCTTCGATGAAAACTTGAGAAGGAGTTCTTCCGTTCATATTTCTTCCTTGATGAGCTCGTTTGTAATTGTATGTAACCGCCTAACGAACCACAAGCCCACCGTTTTTTGGCAGATCCTCGCAAGAAAGACTTCTCGGTATCGTTTCCCAAGACTTAAAAAGATCTCGTAAATAAGCGTAAGGATCGATACCTGAGATCTTTGCATTTTGAATTAACGAATAGAATCCCGCGCTCGCAGTTGCCCCTTGTGGACAACCGGAGAAGAGCCAGTTTTTTCTACCGATCACAAAAGGACGAATGTCGTTCTCAACGAGATTCGTATCTAATTGCAATTCCGGATGATCCAAAAAGAGAAGCAGTTTTTCCCACTGGCCAGAAAGATAAGAGAGCGCTTTTCCCATAGAAGATTTGGGAGCAACTTCGACGATCCGTTTGTTCATCCAAGAACGAATCTCATCAACGATAGGCTTAGATTCGGATTGCCTGAGTTTCAGATGTTCTTCAGAACTTAAACTTTCTACCTTAGCTTTTGACTCGATTGTATAAAGCTTACCGATTTTCTTTACGATCCATTCTGCTTGCACATTCTTAGAATCGATTTTTAGAATTTCGAAAAATCTCCTCCTCGCATGATTCCAACATCCCGCGTGAAGAATCTTAGATTTAACTTTCAACAAAGAATCGTAAGATTCAAAACCGTCCGTTTGGATGATTCCTTCAAATCCCTGGATCCATTCTTCTAAAAACTTAGCGCTCCGACTCGGCTCATAATGATAGAGAACAACGGGCTTTTCTCTGATGAACCCTCGGATCACCCACATATACGATTTGGATGTATTCAACTTTCCTTCTTCGTTTAACACTTGAAGAATCGTCTCATCGATCTGCAAATACTTCGATTTGAAAAGTTCCCTTCTCACATCCTCGATCATCGGAGAAAGTTTTTCAAAAACTTGAATTGCGGTATTGGAAAGGGTGCTCCTTGAAATATCCACTCCCGATCTCTGGAGAATCCCGGCTTGTCTGTAAAACGGAAGAGCATCCGCAAACTTTTGAGTAAGCGTGTGAGCTAAGAATCCGGAAGAAAGCATACTCTTCTCAGCGATCTGATGGGGAACCGGCGCGATTCTTACGACAGGTAGAGTTTCATCAGAAGTTCCTTCACAATGCTTACACGCATACTTAGGGCGAATATGAACTTCGACTTGTATTTTAGCCGGGATAATATCTAACTTCTCGGACTTGTCTTCTCCGATACGAGTAAGCTCGTGACCACAAGAACAGGTTTTATCAATTTCAGGAATATCATGTAGGATTTCGATTCTTGGAAAGTAGTCCGGGAAAGGTTTTCTTCCCGTCTTCTTTCTTGTATGGCTTTTAACAGGACTAAAAAGACTTTCTTCTTCGGGTTCAGGAGAATCTTCTTGCAAGGAGCTTTCTATTTCGTTAAAAAGAAATCCTTGATCTTTTTCGATCTGACTCCATTTCTCAGTCTTTCTCCCGAAAAGCTGGATCTTCAATCTCTCGATCTGATCCAAATGTTCGGATTCTTTCTGTTTTTGGAGTCGTAATTCTTCCTGATATTTATTATTCTCTAATATAATGATTCTTTTTAGTTCTTCTACATCATCAGGAAGAGAGTTTAGATCCAAAGACATTCGGATTCAGTCTTAATACTTTCTTTTCTTGAGTCAAACATTTTCAACTGACATTCTTGTATTTTAGTTTCTTGTGCTCTTTGAAAAAATCGATCCCATTCAATAGCCAATGAAACCTTTCAACGGGTATTTTATGCACTTCCTCCTCTGAGTTCGGCCACGGGAATTTACTCTCTTCCAGTCTCTTCTGCCAAAGGCAAAACCCGCTCTTATCCCAGTAGAGCATCTTCAGTTTATCTTTCTTGCGATTGCAGAAGAGAAAGACGCTCGCCGAATACGGATCTTTTTTCATCTTTCCTTCTACGATTACAGAGAGCGTATTGATCGATTTCCTTAAATCCGTCGCCCCAGGTCGAAGATACACTTTTCTGTTTCCGGGATTTAACTCCATCGTCCTAAACTAAACTGAACGTTTACTTGGAGCGATGCCTTCCCCGACGTATCTATCTTTAGGGTCAAAAATTCGGCTTCTACCAATGACTGAGAATTTGTCGAGGAAGGAGGAATTTCTACAAAGTCGTTCTTCTCTGAATGCTTAGAACGTCTCTCCCAATGATATCGAAACGTCGTGTATTTGAGGTGTCTTTCTTTACAATACTGAGGCTGGGAAAGTCCACTCTTTGAAAAGTCATCAAACTCTTTGGGCCAATCTATTTTCGTTTTTTTCATCAAAGACAGTTTACAACATTTATACGATTAGAAAAAGGTGCGGTTGTTTAGGCGCTTACAATTGTATTCCTCAAAGAAGATTTCCAAATCGATTTGCATTTCGTCAATGGACTCGTAGAATTTAGTTCTTCCTGCTATTCTAAAATGCTCCTTGTAGTTACCCCACTTAAAACCGTACAGCTGAGTTAGCTTCTAAATAATAGGAGTAATGCTATGAATAATACTATTATTAATGACCCGGTTACTGTAATCACATCGGTTCAACGAAGAAGAAGATGGTCTTCAAAGGACAAAGAACAGATAGTAAAAGAGACCTTTGAACCAGGAAATTCAGTTTCTTTAGTGGCGAGAAAGTATAATATAGCCGCCAGTCAGCTTTTTCAGTGGAGGCGGTTTATGGAAAACGGCGCAAGCAAAGGAATCGAGAATGAAGAGAACTTGGTCCCAGAATCAGAGTATAAAAAGCTCGAACAGAGAATTAAGAATTTGGAACGCCTTCTCGGAAGAAAGACCGAAGAGAACGAGATTCTCAAAGAAGCTGTCATTCTTGCTCGTAAAAAAAAACTGATCTCGCAAAAGCCATTGGAAGGAATCGAAGGTTTCCAATGAGTAGAATTGCTACCGCATTAGGCGTTTCTCGGTCGATTTT
This sequence comes from Leptospira sanjuanensis, assembly GCF_022267325.1. Lineage (NCBI taxonomy): Bacteria > Pseudomonadati > Spirochaetota > Leptospiria > Leptospirales > Leptospiraceae > Leptospira > Leptospira sanjuanensis. Next base: position 331,986 of record NZ_JAIZBG010000001.1, on the reverse strand, counting down.
TAACTACAAGAATCGCGTGCGCGAGAAAAAACATTCGATCAGCGAATTCAAAGAACATATCTTGCAAACGATTAAAGATGTCTGCCATGATAGACCTACCTACGGATATCCAAGAATTACAGCGATCGTCAATCGGATCAATAGAAACAAGGATTTGCCACGAGTGAATCACAAGCGGATTTACCGAATCATGAAGGAACAAAATCTACTTTTACAAAGGAATGTTCCAAGGTTAAAACGGACCCATGAAGGGAAAATCATCACATTAAAAAGCAATGTAAGATGGTGTTCCGATATTTTAGGAATACGCTGTTGGGACGGTAGGCTTATTTGGTTGGCCTTTGTTATGGATTGCCATGACAGAGAAATTATAAGTTATATTTCCTCAACGATTGGCATTGACGGTCAGATGATTCGAGATATGCTTCTTGAGGCAAAGGAGCAACGATTCGGCGATTCCAAAGTTTCTTCGACGCAGTTCCTATCCGACAACGGTCCTCAATATACTTCTTTTGCCACTATGGCTTTTATTGAAACCTTGGGATTTGAAGTCTGTCATACCCCTGCTTATTCTCCAGAGAGCAACGGAATGGCCGAAGCCTTTGTGAAAACATTCAAAAGAGATTATGCTTATGTGAATCGCCTAAACCATGCTGAAGAAGTTATGCTGAAAATACACAATTGGATTGACGACTACAATTCCTTTGCACCACATAAAGGATTGAAAATGATGTCGCCAAAAGAATTTATCGAAAAAGAGCTAACATTGGCTGTATGATTTTTGGGGGTAACTCCGCTCATCGAGTAATGTTCTGTGAAGACGCTCGACGTATCCATTGCTTTGAGGTCTTCGGACCTTTGTAGTTCGATGTTCGATGTCTTCTAATTGAAGAAATAATTCGAAAGGATGTTGATCTTCTCTTCCACAATACTCACGACCATTATCGGTAAGAACGGTTTGAACTTTAATATTATGTTTTTCAAAGAATGGAAGAACATCGTTATTGAGAGTTTGGACGGCAGTGACAGGAATCTTTGTGTTGAAAAGTCTTCCCCAAGCAAATCGACTGTGGCAATCGATAACGGTTTGTAAATAGACTCTCCCAACACCTTTTAAGGAACCCACCATGAATGTATCCATGGAAACTAATTCTCCGGTAGAATCGGCTTGTATGTGCCTTTCTCTGTATTCTGGATCGAATCTTTCGAGGAGCTTGATCTGCTCCTCGCTGAGAGGTATGATTTGATCTTTATGATGTTCATCGAGTCTTAGAAGTCTTTGATGTTTGGTTACGAGTTTATTTCTCGCCCAGACTCCTCTAACACCTCCTGAGCTCACTTTGATTCCCTTGAGACTGAGTTGTTGTGCGACTTTTAAACACTCATGGGTAGGACGAAGTAGAGAATATTTTAAGACTTCTTTTTCGATTTCTTCACTGACTCGGTTAGGGTGAGGGCCAGTTGCTCCTGGGATTCTATCTAAGAGTCCTTCTGCTCCGTATGTTTGGAAGTTTCTTCTAATCTCATAGAACTGCTGACGGGAATATCCTATGATCTTACAAGCTTTGCTTACATTTTCTAATTCGTTAGCAAGCTCTAATAAATTTAGCTTCCTTCTTTTTGCTTTTTCTACTGCATTGGTGTTGGTGGTCATCGGTTTCTCCTGAGTTTAAATAATTTGTGGTAAAATCATTTTTACTTTCAGAAGAAGCCGGGACCACTGATTTTTACCCTACTGTCAGGTGAATACTATCACTACACAGATTACGAGTTCGCTTAAGTCTTTCCCCGAGTTGAGTCTCATCCACTTGGATTACTTTCAGGTGTGGTTTTTCTTCTTCTGCCCTCACGGGGGGCTCCTTCTTCTTGAATTTGTTTGGTCACAATCCCAATCGGCAAGGAGAGTATTCTCGTTTATTCGTAAATATGCGAAAAAGTTAGGACGTTATCTCCAAGATCACTCCGCACAACTTTATCTCATTTTGCATCGGAATCTGATCGACGAAATCAACGTTATCTGCTATTTTTTTCGGCTAAACGAGGTCTACTATGCTTCTACCCGAAAAGATACTCATTATCGCCGGAGTTCTCAATCTGGCTTACGGAAGCCTTACCGGATTCCCTTACGCTCTCGCAAGAAAGAAAACGGAATTTCCTTCGCGCTATCTGCAGGCCGCACATATCGGTTCTTTGATGCAAGGAGCTATGTTGCTGGGTCTAGTGATTGCATTCCGATATGCGAACCTATCGGAAAATTTGGCTTTGATCGGCGCCTCTCTGTTTGCGGTTTCTTCTTTATTTTTAGCGTTGAAAGATACGGCGAACTGGCTTCAGGGGATCAAAGATGAATTTCAAGAAAATCCTATATTAGGAAAATCTTTAGGAGCGATCGGTGTTATCACCAATCTTGCAGGAAGCTTGGTGATCGCTTACGGAGTATTTTCCGCCTAATCAAATAAGAGAACGGAGAATCGAATCCTTCAAACTTATCGGACGACTTGAAACTCCGTCTTCGCTTTCAAAACACCGTTGATGTGAATTTCCAACGTATGTTTACCCGGAACGTGCTTCCGGGTGGTCATCTGTTTAAAGGATTGTTTCTTTTCGTAAGATACGGATTCTTTCGGCTGAAAGATTCTTTCCTCGATCTGAAAAACCTTTCTCGAAATTTTACCCGATTCTTTTGCATATTGAATCTTGTATTCGATACGAAGGCGACTCGGTTTTGCATCTAAAGATCGAACTTTAAATCCGAAAAAAAGATTCCCCCCGATTTTTACGATTGCGGACTTCAGTTTTAAATTTAGAATTTTTGCATTTATCTTAGAACCGAAACCGAAAATTCTCATCGCCTTCGGATTCCCTTCTTTTAAAAGACCGCGTAACGCGTGCTTTAAAAGCGCGTCTCGTTCTTCCGAAAAACCAACCCACTTTTCCGCGATACTCAAAATCAGCTCGGGATGGTCTTTGGAAATATCGTTCAAATGATTTGCAACACTTCTGCGAACGACTTCGTCAACATCGTCTTTTAGATTTTCAAGAATGGAAAGAGTTTTTTGCGGCTCTTGTTTTAAACCGGGAATTCCCATTCCCCAAGGAAGGCGAGGCCTGCTTCCCTCGGATGCCAAACGTCGAACGGCGGCGTTCTCATGCAAAGACCAATCCGACATCTGATTCCATGCCTGTTCGGGATGTCGGATTAAAAAAGGACGGATCGAAAATTCGCAGGAGATCAACTTAGTGATTCTCTCAAAGGCGATCATGGATTCGTCCGGATAATCGATCCCGAGAATTTCAACCGTATCTCCTAAAAAAATCGTAAGAAAGACTTCCTTCTCCTCAAACTTCTTTTGAAGGGAATCCGTGATTTTGAGCAGAGGCTTTAAAGTTTTCGGAAACGGTTTCGGTAATTCTTCCGCCAATGTCTCCGCAATTCTTCGGATTCTTTGTTTGAGTTCGAGCTGTTTCCAATCCTTTTGTTTGATCCGTTTGATCCATTCTTCCGAGGAAACGGAAGAAATTTCTTTCGAAAAGGAATCGGCAATTTTACGCAATACGGTTTCCGTATAAAGATCTTTGAGCAGCTCAGCCATTGAGGAAGTTACACCTTGTCCAGTATTTTAACAACGTCGGTTTTCATTGTTCCGATAAACTAAGCAGGAAAAAGAAATTTTCAGAATAACGAATATAGGTTACTTCTTCGAAACAGAAGAAAGTGGAAAAATTCGTTTAAAAACCCTGCCTAATGGGTTTTCCACATATCTATGAATTAACCAACAAATGCCTATAGTAAAAAAGTAACTTATCAAAAGACTAATTACGAAAAAGAACAAACCAGTTTCAAAAAGATCCGGTAATAGTATCTTTAACGTTCCAAAAGAAATCAACGAAAGAAGCAAATGCCAAATATAAATAGTGTAGCTTAAGTTTGCAACAGGGTTGATTAACTTCAAACTCAATCCCCTTGCAAGAAGAGTATTCGGAAATAACATTACCGATAAAAGAACTGAAATATAAACGAAATCGATTAAATTAAATCGTACCGTACCGGAAAAGAACGAATAAACGGAATCACTTACTATATTAATAAAAACTAAAATTCCGATAGGTAAAAGCATCAATAGAATACTGACAATTCTTCCCGTTAAATATTTCTTTAAAAACTCGCTTCGATTTACTACCCAATCCATAAGTATCACACCAATGATAATGGAATCCATACGAGTATGCGTCGGACGAAATACTAAAATTTCGTAATCAGTACCGAAGACATTCGGATTCAGGTAAATATAAACTCTGAATAAAACGGGAATAAAATATAAGACCCAAAGAATGCATTGTCTAGTAAAGAAATCTCTCTTAAACAGGATAAATCCACAGAACAGCGGGAAAACGATATAGAATTGTTCGATCATCGATAAAAACCAAGTGTGTATGTTTGGACCTTTAAAATAATTTCCTAAAAATACGAAGTCCGCCCAAGCGTTTCGAAGTCCGTTATCCGCACTTTCCATTACGTTTAATGCCATCAATGTTTCAGGTACAGTTAATTCTTTCGTTGCAATCCATTTCTGACTAATCGTATAGGAAACTCGATTGATTACGTAACTGATGGTAATAAATATATAATAAACTGGCAGTAGTTTATAATTTCGTTTTAAGAAAAAATCTAAGTAACTAATGCGTCCTTTTTCCGACCATTCTTTCCATAAAGCCATCGAAATCAAAAATCCGCTCAAAATAAGAAATAAATTAATTTCAAAATGATGAAGCATATCGATGAAGGCTTGAAGAATGGAATTATTATTTGCGGCCGTATAACCGGAATAAAAATAATAATGATAAACGAACACAGCCGTGATTGCAAACGCTCTTAATCCATTTAAGGGCAGGATTTCTTCTTTTTTATTTTCTACTGCTTCTTGCTTCATAATCCCGAACTATTTTTTTTTAAAGAATTTAGTTGTAAAGTGACTTTCCAACAAAGATAACAAAGAAGGAATCATATAATTGACAGGCTATTAAAATTTTCGGATACGGAAATCGATAGATAAGCAAATCGTCAAATCTCCCAATACAAAAGAACTTCTTTGTTTCCGTCGCGGCCTTCGATCGGCGACCATTTTAAACCGATAATTTTTCCGCCGATTTCTTTCCTGAGATATTCGCAAATCGAACGAACGATTCGAATTCGAATTTTTGGATCTCGTAAAACTCCTTTCACAAGATTTTTTTCATCCGCTTCGAATTGCGGTTTTATCAAAGTCACACATTCCAATTTTGGAATATTCTTTTCTTCCCGAAATCTTCGAATCACCGGAAAAACGGACCGCAAAGAAATAAAACTCAGATCCATCACGACCGCAATCGAATCCGAATTCGGAACTTGAAACCGATTCGTTTCCCATTCGATTTCAAGAGAAGATAAATTTTTCAGATGAAAACGATCTTTTACGATCACGGAAGAATGATTTCTTAACTTGTCCGCAAGTTGACCATAACCTACGTCGCAGGCAAAAACCTTCCAAGCGCCCTGTTCCAAAAGAACTTGCGTGAACCCGCCGGTCGAAGCGCCCAAATCGATGCAAAGTTTTCCGTTCACTCGAAAAGGAAAAGTTTCGAAGGCTTTTAATAATTTATAAGCGCCTCGGCTTACATAACGCGGTATAACGTTTAAAATCCGGATTTCGGAATCTTCCGAAAATTTTAATCCGACTTTCGTGATCTTTTGCTCGTTTACCAACACGGACCCGGAAAGAATCAGACTTCTTGCGATTTCAATCGAATCGGCATATCCCCGATCGAAAAGTAGAATATCCAGTCTAATTTTTTCTTTGCCCAATGTAAACCGGAAGCTCCCGGAAAAATATTCTTTCCTCGTCCGTAGATGTAAAATCGGAAGCAATCGAAACAAGATTGTCTTGAAGTTCTTTCGTCATCTTTTTACAACGATCCATACCGAATAACGCAGGATAGGTGATCTTACCCGATCTCTGATCTTTTCCGGGCGTTTTTCCTAAGGATTCTTGGGTTCCTTCCACATCCAAAATATCATCCGTGATCTGAAAAAGAAGTCCCAAGTCCTCTCCATATTTCAGTAAGGACTCTTTCCTTTGTTTCCAATCGTTTCGAAGCCGATTCCCCAAAAGCAAAGACGCTTTAATTAAAGCGCCGGTCTTCAATCGATGAGTCAACTGAACCATCGAAATCGGATCCTGGTCGCCATTCGAATTCTGTGTTTTCCCGTTTTCCCGCTCCATTTGGAGATCGTAGATTTGTCCGGAAACCATTCCGGGAGCCCCGGAACCAGTATGCAAAATTTCTAATAAATCTCGATGCAGGGACAAATCGCCATTCTCCCCTTGAACAAACGATAATAAATAAAATGCGAAAGAATTCAGAGCGTCTCCCGCCAGAATCGCGGTCGCTTCGGAAAACTTTTTGTGAAGGGTCGGCAGTCCTCTTCTAAAATCGTCGTTGTCCATACTTGGAAGATCGTCGTGAATCAAAGAATACGTATGAATGCATTCAAGGGAAGATCCGAGATACAAGGCATTGCGCGTTTCATTCTTAAGTCCACCTGCGGCGGCCAAGGCCAACACCGGTCGAAGACGTTTTCCGCCGGCGACGAGGCTATACTTCATTGCTTCGAAAAGTTCGGGGGCGGATTGTTTTGCAAGCGCCGAGAGTGTTTGAGAATCTAAAAAATTCTCAAAAGCAACCCGATACGAATGGAATATTTCAGAAAAGGCAGATTGACTCACTCTGCCTCCAATTTGAAAGAAATCCTGGAATTGTAAAGAGCAATCTCTACTTAACTTTTAAAACGACCTTACCGACCGAAGTGCCGGATTGAAAGTATTTCAAAGCTTCGTCTATATTTTCAAACGGAAAGGTTTTACCGATATGCGGCGCGGACAGATTCAACTTGACAAGGCCGTTCAAATGTTTGGTCAATTTTTCAACCTTTTCATACAACCAGATCAAATTGAAACCCATAACGGCCTTGTTATCCGAAACCATTTTCATCGGATCCAATTTCGGTCTGGAAAGATATTTATAAGCGAGAATCGGCCAATTCACCCCGCTCCCTCCCCCCATCATTTCGGCTGCTCCATAGACGATCATCCTTCCCATGGGGGCCATGGTATCGTAACTCTCCTGAAAGATTTTTCCTCCGATGCACTCCAATACGAGATCCAGATCCTTACCCGCCAAAGCTTCCTGCAAGTCCTGAGCGAAACGATCCGAACGTACGATCTGTTTGTCATATCCCTCTTTCTTGAGAAGATCAATCTTGGATGGCGATCCGATCGTTCCGATCGTATATGCCCCTAATTTTTTCGCGATTCGATTCGCGAGAATTCCCACTCCTCCCGCGGCGCTGTGAATCAGCACTGTTTGACCTTTCTCCAAATCCCCCAAAGCAACTAACGCGTAATAGGCGGTTAATCCTTGAACCAGAAAGCCCGCGCCTTGATCGAAATTCCATTTGGACGGAAGTTTAAAAACATATCTTGAATCGATATTCAAATGGGAAACATAACCGCCGAATCGGGTTACACCCATGATCTTATCTTTTTTCTTAACGTTCTTTACCTTTTTTCCGGCGGCGATTACAACTCCTGAAAATTCCAATCCGGGTATAAACGCTCCTTGCGGGGTGGCACTATACAATCCTTGAATCGCAAACAAATCGGCAAAGTTCAACCCGATCGAATGAACTTCTATTTGCACTTCATTTTCTCCAGGCTCGGGAAGAGTTTCGGTTTCTAATCTTACGTTTTCAAGAGATCCTTTTTTACGGACGATGGCTATGGTTCTTTGCATGAGAGGAGGTTATAAGAATTCAAAATGGGAGAGCAAGAAAAAATTTTTGAGTGTGGCAAGAATTCGATTTTATCCGGATGTCAATCGAATCTTGCAGGAAAGAATTTTATCCGAACGATCAAATCCTTGTTTTTAAGGATAAAGTTCCCTTCCTCGTTTTTTTCTTTACGAACGTAGTCGTTTCAATTCGAAAACAATCGATCCACTTTGTTAAAAATTCTCTACCGTAACCAACGGACATACTGAAACGAAGCCATTCGCTTCTTTATCAAAACGAATTCGATTATTCGAATATTTTCAAGAAACAAAAAGAGCTTTCTAAAAGATGATCGCCGAGACGGGAAGCGCCCGCCTCGATTCACAATCCATTCGCTAAAACTCGGGAGAATAAAACTCCTTCTCCTTACCTCGAGGAGCGATCGCAAATCGGTATTTTCGTTTCGAGTGAAACTCGGGATTAAACCAGCGAACTTCATAAACCGCCATTCCATCCGATGAATCTCCCTGCAATCGAATGTCCAACTCGGTTCCGCTATCATTCACCATTCTTCCGTCTTGTTGCAGAGTTTTCCATTCTCCCTTTTCTTCCTTATATTGAATGGAGACCAAGGCTTGATGAAATTGGATTTGAGAAGGGTTCACGTCTTTATAACGAAAGATCCAATGTTTTTCCGAATTCTCTTCCGCCAAAACAAGTCGAGGAGCTTCCTTTAATTCTCGATTTCCTTTCGCCTCGCGCTTTTCAGGCATATAACTCTTTGTATCGAGTTGAAATTCCCATGATTCCGGAAAACTCTCTTTGCCTCCTTCCGCTGGCATTTGTTTTACAAGATCCGCAAGATGAGCTTGTAAGAAAGGTTGTGTCGCAGGTCCGTAGATCGTATGTCCGCCTTCGTAATGCTGTTTCGAATATTCCTCCGGTGTAGTCGTATAACCGAAATAACCGTTCGCACAGGACAACACGGAAGTTTGAGTGATCGATTCCTTGCTTTTAGAAGTCCTTTGCTTTTCCGCTTCCAAAGTCGCACTGGAGAATCTTCTTCCGGATTCGTTTGTAACTTCAAAAGGAACCGCCAGTAAAGCCGTGTCTCCTATTCTTGCCGATTGAAGAATCATACGATGAGGAAAATTCTTTTTTGCTAATACGATATACTGAAAGAAGGAACCCGCAGTTCGTTTGTGTCCCTGACATCCTCCCGTAAAAATGTAACGAGGCCAACCTTCGCCCCAAAACGGAAGCCAAAATAAAACCGGAGTCATTCCGTCTTCCGCTCCGCCCGTTAATGCGGTTCCCGCAACGGGCCTGCTGCAAAGTTCCGCATCGCCCATTTTAGGATTTTCGTAGACGTCCACTTCTTTGGAGTTATAAGAATAGGTAAGGTCGCCACTCAACTTCTTTCCTAAACTCTGAAAAAGTTCATAAGCTTTTTTTGATATTTCATAACCGATCCGTTTCGACTCGATAAAACCCTGCATATCTTCCCGGTAATCGGGAGAATTATCCCCGTGCGTCGCGTTCGAAACGGCGTGCAATGGTTCCCAGTCCGTTTTGAATTCTTCCTTGATCTTAAATTCAAGTTCCCTTTCCGGATAAGCGAATACGTCCGCGTTGACGACTTTGTTCCAGGAAGGAACCGTCGTTCCGTGGATCGAATAAGTCGTATAAACCGCAAGAGGTTTAAAACTTCCGTCCTTATCCTTCGCGTCCACGCGAATCATCGTCATCTCGGGATTGACCGCGTCATAAATTTGTTCGGTTTTAATTTCATTGATGCCCGAATTCTTATTCGCGGCATACGCCTCAATCGAACGGTTTCGCGTCAAACCCCATACATTCAATTTTCCTGTTGCGATTTTTGCGGGCTTTGCGCTTTGATATGCTTCGAAAACCGCGTCGTAGATTCGATTTTCCAAAAATTCATACCATTCTTTTTCAAAGCCCGGTTTGTTTCCCGCAAACTCGTTATAAAAATTATTCTCATAAAAATTTCCCGGAGCCGAGTGAGTATGTGTTCCGGAAATAACGATTCCGCCGAGACTTATATCCGTTTTATCCGCAAGCCTTTCAGCAAGTTTATGATGCAGCAGTAAAGAACCGGAAAGCAAATCCGTTTGTATCAAGACTAAGGGAGAATGTTGATCCTTTCGGATATAAATCACTCGCGCGTAAATCTTCGTTCTAAATCCTTTTTCCGTATTTGCGAGCATCGAATAACCCGCAAGAGGAAGCCCCGGCGGTGGAGTAATATCGACCTTTACCGCGCCCGCAAAGATGCCCTTAGTGTTCGATGGAACGGACGGTTTTTTATTTTTAATCACGTAAGTCGTCGAGTCGCCGCAACCGATAAAACCCATCAAAAAAAACGAGACGCATAAAATCGCGATAAAGGAGCGGAAATAATAAATTTTCAAATTCAAAGTCCTCCGGGTGAGTTGTTCTATAAGACGTGTTCCGAAAAATCAAGATCCTTTCGATCGAAACGCGATATTTTAGCCGAAATTCATTATAAATCACTTATTTTCTGATTTCAAATTGGAGCCCTTGTAGAACAAAAGACAAAATACCTAAAAGGTTTTACATCAAACTGTATGAATTTTTGGAAAAGACTTCGATTTTATTTTTTCAATTTCTATCCGCCCTACTTCGGTGCAGGCATTCGATACAAACAAATGAGTAAGGATTTTACCCATTTCCGTCTTTCAATGAAACTTCATTGGTGGAATAAAAATCTGGTAGGAACGCATTTCGGCGGTTCTCTGTATTCGATGTGCGATCCGTTCTACATGCTAATTCTCATGGAAAACTTAGGGGAAAATTACATCGTCTGGGACAAAGCCGCAACGATTCGCTTTATCAGTCCGGGACTGGGAAAGGTTTACGCGGATTTCGAAATCGCGCACGACGAAATAGAAAGAATCCGAAAAGAAGCGGACGAAAAGAGAAAGTTAGACGCGTTCTTCCAAACCAAAATTTACGATGCGAAAACCGGAAAAGTCGTCGCAGAATTGGATAAGGTCGTTTACGTCCGAAGAAAAGAAAGAATAAAAAAGGAATAACATTCAGAATAAATAATATAATTTTTTGATTTCCTTTTCCTCCAAACTCGGAAGAATCATTTCCACTCCGACGAAGACCGCATAGGCAAGCCTTGCTTTTTGCTCCGCTTGCCTGCGATCTTTGAAAAGTTTAAAATAAACATCCCCTAAAAAAGAAATCCGCTTCCGATCCACCCTCTCCTGAATTTTTTTCACTTTAGAATTTCGAAAGGCCCAAGCGCGAATCGCGCGTTCAGCGTTTTTAGAAAGACCGAAGGTCAGAGATTGAAGCGTTTCCAATCGGTTTTGCGGAGAAGATTTCGAACTCGCAAGAACGATAATATCGTCCGTAAACGTCTTTTCCCAATAGACCAACAATCTTTGCGAAAAGTCCGCACGATTCTTAAAATGATGATAAAAAGAACCTTTTGTCAGTTTCAGTTTTTTACAAAGGGTCTCGATCGTTAGAAATTCTTCACCCTTGCGATACAAAATATCCAGTCCGGCCATAATCCAATCTTCGGAAGATATCATATCTGGATCGCTCCGAGTTTAAAACGCAAATAATGGGATCAGATATACGACTCCACCCAAACAAAACAAAATGGAAAGAACGTGAACCATCGCGGAATTCACTCGAAGAAAGATAAACTGTTCGATCAAACGCCCCCACCAAAAAACGGAAAAGCCGATCAAAATCCATTTCCCTAAAGAAGAAGACAAAAGCTCGGCTGAAAAAAAGAAAGTAATGCCCGCCATAAAAAGAAAAAGGTAAATGAGACGCAGATTTGCGATCTGCAAAATAGCGCGGCTCGCAAAAGAAACACGCTTTAAATCCTCTTTCCAACGGAAAATTTTCCAGAATAAAACGTGAAATACCGCAAATCCCAGGCTGTGAATCGTTCCCATAACGAGAAAATCTTTCGGTTCCATGACGATTCTCCTTACCATAATCCTAATGCGAAGAATCGACTTTGTCAAAATACATGACATACCTTATGGTATGTTTTTATCGAAATCATTCATTTTATTCTGATTTTCAGAGGTATAGCCTATCTATTTGAAAATTTTCCGAAAAACGTTTATCATAAACGAACCTCAAACCTTTACGGTCTTTTTTTCCTGCGCCCACCGGACTACAAGAATGAGAGAAGATGCGATAAACATAAAAAATCCCGTGAACAAAAAGAAAAGTTTAACAGCGGTTATTATTCCCGTAAACGCCGCTAACCCCTCCGGAACGGTCGGCCAAACCGATAGAAAATAAAACATAAGAGAATTCTCAAGCAGATCGAAAATTAAAAAACCGTATGCAAAAAGACCGAGAGAAAGGGGCAGATTGATCTTGAAAGCCGCCCTCGCATAAATACCTCCGAAACATAATACTAATGGAAACGGGAAAATCATATCGATGACATCGATCCAAAAATACAAACGTCTACCCGCTTCCCCATATACACCGAAAACTTCGATAAAGTCCTTTGCTCCGGAAAACGGGCGAAAGTCCATTTTTTTCGGAAGTATATTTCCGTCCGCGACCGGTATGAACTTTTCTAAAATCTGCATTCCCTCAGCGCAAACTAACGCCGCAATAAACAAAAGCAGAATCGATTTGATCGAAGTGAACCTGAGAAAGACTTGGCTTAGATTTCGAAACGAAGCCGAGGAATCCGATCCTAAAAGAAAAACCGTTACAATCCAAGAAACCGGCAATAGAGGCCCGTGCGGTATATAACGGAAAAATAATATGGATCCTATCATCAAAAAAGGAAGAATTAGAAACGTAATTCCGATCGCTTTCTTTTCGGGCCTTATTTTTAAACCTAGATATCCGAATGCGCATAAAAGAAGAAAGATGCCGGGCGCTTCGATCCAACGAAAACCTATGTTTCGAAATAATTCTCCGAAAAAACTTCCTCCCCAATACGCGACTATATCACCGATGATTGCGATCAAAAGAAAACCGAGAACCGCACGAAAGGCCTTTGTTGCGGCGATCGGAAAGAATCCGTTTCGTTTTAATTCTAGTAATCCGAATAAAATTCCAAGATGAATAAGAATCGTCATTCTTCCGAAAAAATAATAATCCGACGTCTCGGGTGCGAAATCCGCTCGAAAATCGAACAAAACCCGAATGTACGTTTCCGTTTTTAAAAGATAAACGGGGAAGGATTCTCCGTTCCAAATCAAGGATTGAACGGGTGTTAAAACTAAAACCAGAATCGAAGCGAACAAAGAAAGGAAAACGGGGATTCTCATAGATTTCTCCGAAAGAAATTATTATCTTGATATCAAGATATTTAAAGCCAAAGCAATCATTCATTTATCTTGACGTCAAGATATTTTCTAAAAATAAAGAAGTATGAAATCCCAAAAAAACGAAGATCACGTCGATTTTATTCTGAAACAATGGGCCGACGAGCGACCTGATTTAGATATGACGGCCATGGGCACGATCGGAAGAATTCACCGACTCTCTTCGATTTTTTTCTATAACGTCCATAAGGAAGTTTTTGAAAGCCACGGACTTGCGGCACCCGAGTTCGACGTAATGGCCGCCCTTCTCCGGAGCGGAAAGCCTTACAAAAAATCTCCGGGAGAACTTCTTTCCACGTTGATGATCACGTCGGGAACGATGACCAATCGCATCGATCGACTTGAATCGCTGGGATGGGTAAAACGAGAATCCGACCCGAACGACCGAAGAAGCGTTTTGATCGGATTGACATCGGAAGGGAAACTCGTGATTACGAAAACGCTTTTAGATCACGTAAAAAGCGGACAGGCATTGATGAGTTGCCTAACGGAAAAAGAACACACTGAACTTTCTAAATTATTGAGAAAGCTTCTTTTGAACTTCGAAGAATGAATTCGATTCGAAACATGGAAGGGAAGTTTCGTTCAGCCGGAATCGATCCGACTGAACGAAATTTTTTGGTAAAATCAGTTATAGTTCGGATAATCCGAATATCCTTTTTCACCGGGAGTATAGAACGTATTTTGATCCGCATCGGAGAGAATCCGATCCGATTTCAATCTGGAAACGAAATCAGGATTGGCGATGAACGGTCTTCCGAAAGCGATCAAGTCCGCCTTATTCGATTCAAGATCCGATTGTGCGCGAGTCTTATCGTAACCGCCGCTCAATATTATGACATTCTTAAATTGATTTCCGATCTTTTGAACTACGCTCTCCGGAACGGGGGGAGCGCCCATCGCACTGTGATTCACGAGATGAATGTATGCTAAACCGACATGATTCAATTCTTTTGCGAGAAGTTCGTATTGTTCTTCGACTCCGTCGAACGCTCCCATTTCGTTAAAGACTCCGTAAGGAGAAATTCGAATCCCGGTTCTCTCTTTTCCGATGGCTTCCGAAACCGCACGCGCAACTTCCACCGCAAAACGAATCCGATTCTCATTCGAACCGCCGTATGAATCGGTTCTGCGATTCACATTCGGATTTAAAAATTGTTCGATTAAATAACCGTTTGCACCGTGAAGTTCCACACCGTCAAACCCGGCCTCAATCGCGTTCTTTGCGGCCTGAACGAATTCTTCGATCGTTTTTCGAATATCTTGCGAATTCATCTCACGCGGCAGAGCGTAAGGCTGCATCCCTTGTGCATCGGTCCAGTTTTCACCTGAAAGTTGAACCGCGGAAGGCGCCACTAACTCTGCGCCGCTCGGAAGATTTGCCGTACTTCCGACCCGACCCGTATGCATCAACTGAACGAAAATCTTTCCACCCTTTGCGTGAACGGCTTTTGTAGTTAGTTTCCATCCTTCCACCTGTTCCTTGCTAAAAATTCCGGGAATACGCGCATATCCCAACGCATTTGGAGAAGGAGCGGTTCCTTCCGTAACGATCAACCCCGCGCCGGATCTCTGGGAATAATATTCCGCCATGATCGAATTGGGAACGTTGTTTAAAGCGCGGGATCTCGTCATGGGAGCCATTACGATTCTATTTTTGAGGTCGATACTTCCGAGTTTTACCGGCCCGAAAAGGTCAACGGAAGATTTGGATTCTACGTTCATTTTTTATTCTCCTAAAAATGAAATTGGGATTTTGTACTTAGACAAAATGTAACAAAAAAAGTTACTTTTTGGCAAAGAATTTAAGGGATTTAAAGGAGATTTTTTCAAAAATATTCTGCGACTTCCACTTGTTCCATTCGCCAACAATCGAATATATATTCAATTTTTATAATACAATGTTCTAAGTTTTATACAAAAAGTTGAAACATTTTTTCGGAATTCGTTTTCGGAAGATAGGCGGAACTTGATAGAAAGGTGAAATTCTTCAGAGAAGAAAATCGTAAGGATGGACATAGAGATCGACCAAAGAGGGAATTCTTCGGCAAACAATAAAGAATTCAACAGCCAATCGATCGATACAGTTTACATTGCGGAAGGACAATCTACCCGAAAACCGAAGAATGAATGGATCGGTTCCGTTGAATTAGTAAATTTTAATATTTAAAAAATATACACTAATAAAAAAGCCCTCCAATATAGAAGGGCTTTTGCCTACTTTTCGTTTCTAAACGATTAGAAAGTGAACGAAAAGATTTGATCGATCGCGGCGCCATTCACGATTCCGGAAAAAGAAACGCTGAAACTTCCGCTTCCAACCTGCGAAGATGGACTTCCGCTTAAGCTAATGCTGGACGAATATCCGTATTTCACATTCTGAAGAGTAACGGTTTTAGCCGTTCCCGCTGTGGTTCCTTCATACTCGGTGATCGTTATACCGGACGGTGAACTAACGGTTGCGTCAAACTTAGAATTGGAAGAAACTCCGGACGCCGCGTTTTGTCCGCTGTACGTTCTCGAATAAGTGACCGCAGCGCTTCCTGCGGAAATAACCGCATATTTCGCGATCGCATTGTAGAACGAACCGAAAACCTGCTGTAATCCTTCACAAGTGGAGATACTGGAAGTCGTACTTGGAGGATTCTTATAGTATTGAATCATGGCCAAATAATCGGCGTAAAAGACTCCATAATTCGAAAAAGCGATATTCGCACTCAAATCGCTCGTTCCTGAAAATGCCGTACTCGTTCCGGATCCGCTGAAAGAAAGCGTTCCATTGGAAAACGTGGCGGTTCCTTGAGTTCCGGAAGGAGCAAGCGTAGAAATTGCGCAGTTAGGAATTCCTAAAGCAAGTCCGAATGAGGTATTGGATTGGGTCGTCACTCCGGATCCGCTCACATCTCCCGAAAAAGTCCAAGTTCTAGTCGGCGTGCTTCCGGATGGAGTCGCAGTAATCGCCGTTAGGTGAACTGGATTTTCCTGTTTTCCTTTTTGTAAAGAAGCAAGTTGAGAAGCGACATCCCGGACTACGATAGGGTCCATTCCGTTTTCAAAAATGTCGGCCACTAGCATTTGTTCGGTTCGGGCTTCGTTGGAGGCGGTCATACCGCCGCTGGTTTGTGCCGCCGAGGCCGCACCCACTACTCCGTTCGCGGTTGCACTAGCGGTCTTTTGTTCCGGCGATAAGCCGTTTCGAGTATTCAAAAGTGCTAACAAAGCCAGATTTTGAGTCGTATCGTCTTTCGAATCCTTTTTACAAGCGGTGATTGCCGTGATTAGAATCATAACAATCAGCAAACCTTGATGCTTTTTCATATTATTCTCCTGGGAAGTTTAGAGTCCTTCCTATTCTTCCCCGGTTCAATATGAACAAAGACATGGAAAAATATTTTTTTCCATCGAATCATAATTTTAATAAATTATTTCCAATTTTTTAAAACGACTTCCATTTCTTTACCGCTTCGAAACAGCTTTATTGACGCTTCTCCGTTTAACAAAGCGATTTCGCGATAAAACTCCGCGGAAGAATTTACCTTTTTGGAATTGATATGTGTTATAAAATCGTAACGTTGAATTCCTGACTTTTCGGCGGGAGAATCCTTTTGAACATAACTCACGATCACACCAAGCGGATGCGGAAGTTTTAACTTATCAATCAGATGAGGAGTCACAAATGGAATCTCCACGATTCCTCTTTGTGAACGAATGCGATTCTCCCTTAATTGAGCCGATGATTCCAAAAAATTGGAAACATGACCTACGGGAATTGCAAATCCCGGACCGATCGGCTGATTTCCCGTCGTATTATAGGTGAATCGTTGAACACCGATTAGGTTCCCTTGAATATCGATCACGGCGCCGCCGGACATACCCGGATAGATCGGCAAACTGAGTTGAACAAAACCCTTTTCCGGATGATACGGATCCACCTTTGCCCTTTGTGAAAACGCAACCACGCCCGTAGAAATCGAATCCGGAAGTCCGTACGCGGCCCCAAACGAAAGGTAAATCGTGCCTTCCTTGGGAACATTCAACTTGGGAACAGCAATGAACGCATTCTTGTTGTCGTTCGTTTCCGATTCCAAAAGAGCAAGATCCGCATCCGCGTCCTGTTTAATCACCTTCGCTTTCAAACGTTCTCCGGATTTACCCGGTTGAATGATAAATTCTTCCGATCCCCGAATCACATGTTGGCAAGTGAGAATATGTCCTTCTTCATCTATAAAAAAACCGGAACCGATCGGAGTGGAATTTTCCGTGCTTCCTTTCGGAAATACGCTTACCGTTGCGGGTGAAATTTTATCGATCAATCCGTTCAATCGGTTTTGCAAATGGAGAGAAACGTTCAGGCTTTCCTCATCCAACTTGTCGGTTTCGAAAGAATTTTTCGAACAGGCGAAAAAACTCATACAAAGAATGAAGAGAATGAATGCGGTTTGTTTCATATTTCGTTTTAAACTCCGAAGGTTCGATCGGATTTCAGGTCGTTTTTTCTATCGTTCCTAAATCAAAACTCGGACATTGGAAAGATCTTTACAGTAAAAAAACAGAATCGAGAATGCGAGAATTCTAAATTCTTTCGAGTGATCGATCGATTTGATATATGGAAATCGTTCAACTATTCCCTCTTACGGCGATGTCCGCGAATCTTGCGGCGTTCTTTGCGTTGTGGAAAGACAAGGATTCGTTCGGAAATTATTTTCGGATTCTTCTTATCATATTGGCGGGCGGAAATCTTTCCCTTTTCTTTTTACTCGCGTCTTCATCGTCCGATCAAGCCTACTTCTTTTTCCACGTCTTTCGGCATTTTATTTTTTTCGTCCCTCCTCTTCTCTTGTGTCTGAGTAGAATTCTTTCGGGAAGAAAAGTAAAATCGCCGATGACCGCGGGTGTGATCGCGATCGCAATCGGATTGATTCTTTTGATCGAATTGGATTATTCATCCTCAACAAAATCCGTTCTTATCCGCGAATGGAAATCGTATTCCTGGGGTTGGTTTCCCGTTTTAGAAAATCAAGCTCGAATCTTGGTGGGAGGATTTTTCGGAATCGGTTTTATTCTTTCTTTGTTTCTTCTTTTAAAACCGAAAGACGCGCCCGTCAAAGGTTGGATTCCTTTTTTGGTTTTATGCTGGTGGTTAGGATTAGGAACGAACTTTCTTCCCCTGTTCGGATGGAACGTGTTTCCGCTCGGAATGGGAGCCGATACGATCGTCAGCGTTTTCATTTCCGTTTATCTTTCACGCGATCGCGCGGATTCCTTCTTTCACAAGGTTGCGGAAATATTGGCGAGCGCAAGCGTCGCGCTAGGTTGCGGATCTCTTTCCGTTCTTTTTTTAAGCGGAGAATCTGCTCGAATCCAAACGATCTTTCTTTCCGCAATCGGAGTCGGCGCCTCTTGGATCGTGTTGCGTCTGTTTCGGAAAAAGGAAAATTCGGGACTTCTGGATCTGAGCTCCTTAACGCAAAAAGGATTAACCAAACAAGAACTTAGAATCTGCGAACTCATATCGGAAGGTTATACTCGAAAGCAGATCGGTTTCTTTTTAGGAATCGCAAACGGAACATTAAGAAATCATTTAGTAAATCTGTATGAAAAAACGATCGATCGTGAAAAGAATTCCGGCTCCAAGGATAAATTCCAAAGACTGACCGTATTTCTGCATTCCTATAAGAAACCGTGACGATCGTCACGGTTTAAAATCCGATTCGTGACGACAGGACTATGGCGCGTTTTGCGAATCCTGTTAACCTCTTTCACGGAGGTTTCTATGGAAACAAATTCAATTCCCGTTTACATTTCCGCGTTCACTCTCGCATCCTGCGGAACGCTCGTCACGATCCTATCGATCTTTTTTCTGCGAAAGGACGTTTCGAACCCGTCGCACAAACCCGCATACGGATTCTTTGTCGTTTTAGCTTTTTTAATCGGACAATGGTTTTTGGGGTTTCAAGGATTCTTCTTTCGATTCGACCTTCCTCCTAGACTTTTGATCGGCGTCTTATCGACCTTGACGCTCTTTTTAGGATTCGGATTTTCAAAAGGGGCGCATCGGATTCTAACCCGGTTCGGATCGATTCATCTTTGTTTATTTCAGGTCTGGAGAATTCTTCCGGAAATCCTGATCGTTCTTTTGGTTCGCGAGGGCTTGATCTCCGACATCATGACGATCAAAGGTAGGAATTTCGACATTTGGGTTCCGATCACGGCGCCGGTTCTTTTCCTTCTCGTGTCCAAAGGAATTCTTTCCAAGAAATGGATTATCGGTTGGAACGCGGCGGCGATCGTCGTTTTAGGTTTGACTGTTATTACGGGAATCACGTCCGTTCCGTTTCCGTTCCGAATCCTCTTTACAAACCCGCCTAACGTAGTCGTAACGGAATATCCGGTTTGTTTCCTTCCTTTGTTTATGGTTCCTCTTGCCTTCGCGGGACATATACTGGGGATCGCAATCGGCTGGAAAGAATGGAAGACGGAAAAAAACTTGGGCGTATCGGGTTCGGCTTAAACGAAATCAATTTAAACCGAAACGAGAAGGAAGATATTTATGGATTACATTGAAACCTTTGAAGGGGAAAGAGCGGTTCAATACGAAAATCGAATCGGAACGATGATTCCGTTCTATTCGGGAATTTCAGAATTGGTCGCGACTTCGATTTTGAATTCGGTTCCGGTCGGCAAAAAAATTCTAGCAGCCGGTTGCGGAACCGGCGCGGATTTTCGAGCCCTTCTAAAGATCGCACCCGATCGTTATTCGATCACCGGGGTGGATCCTTCTCCCGAAATGATTTCAATCGCGCGTAAAAATTTTCCGAACGCGGAGTTGATTTCTTCTCCGGTTTCAGCTCTGGATCCGAATCGTAAATTCTCCGCTGCGACGCTTTTATTCGTGCTTCACTTTCTTCCGGACGACGGGGCAAAACTTTCCCTGCTTCGGGACATTTCCTCCCGATTGGAACCGGGAGGAATTTTTCTCTTATTCGATCTTTACGATTCGCAAGCACGAATGGAAGTCGTTTTCAATGAACTCGGCTTATATCTAAAAACGTTTCAGGGCTGGGAAGAAGAAGCTCTGAAAACGTACATTCAAAGAGTGAAAGATTTAAATAGAATTCCGAGCGCCCGATACGAGGATTTGTTTCGCAAAGCGGGCTTTCAAAATTTCAGACAAATCTTTCGGGCTTATCACGTGGGCGGCTGGGAAGCGAAACGATAATTTTGGAATATTCCAAAATTAGAATTCGTTAAACCGAATTCGTTTATCGTTCCGAAAATCTCCGGAGAACCGGCGTCCCGTACGGAT
Organism: Leptospira sanjuanensis; assembly: GCF_022267325.1. Taxonomy (NCBI): domain Bacteria; kingdom Pseudomonadati; phylum Spirochaetota; class Leptospiria; order Leptospirales; family Leptospiraceae; genus Leptospira; species Leptospira sanjuanensis. Next base: position 311,498 of record NZ_JAIZBG010000001.1, on the reverse strand, counting down.
ACGATTCGTTGAGATGGCCGATAAAACCTTCGTATGTGAACCAACCGGAGGAACCGAATTCATTCGGAGCCTTTTCAATGTGCATTTCCTGAGCGGGCATAAAGCTGAATCCGATCAAAAAAAATTTCCTGCCGTTCTTCGCTTCGGCCGCATCTAGAATCATAGAAACGTGTCCGATTCCGCCGGTTTCATTTTGAACGAAAAGATCTCCGGGTCTCAAATCCTTTTCCGTAACGACCGTCCCGCCCTTCTTCAAAGAATAGGAATTGGAGGAAGCGAATGCCTTTCTTAAAAAAGATGAATACGAAAGACCGCTTTCTTGAAATCGTTTTCGATTTCCGTTGTAATCGAAAAGATACAGCCGATTTAAGTTGCCGGTTTGTTTGTGATATTCCGCCCAAACCCGCATTGAATAATCGGCGCATTGTTCCAAATCGTCTTTGAATAAAAGAGGAAGATCCAAAACGGCGATCGTGTCGTATCTGCGGATGATGTTTTGCTTTTTATACGTCCAAAGAGTCCGTTCGCTTTTTAAGGGAAGATTCCGAACGAAATCGGAAAAAGAATTTTTCGGAAAAGCGACTCGAGAGGTTCCCGCAGGAAGACGGATCTCGTTCACCTTTGCCGGAATCGGCTCCGCGTCGAGACAACCCGCAATCGGAAGATACAAACCGATCGTGATCAATAATGAAGGTACTTTACAATTCGAAACGAAACTCATCCTAATTCCTTACAGAATCTCAATCTTTCCGGAATACCAAAAAACGTAAACTAAGACCGGATTCTATCCCGTTTCGGTTTCCCCTTTTTTCGGAAATCCGTCGAACAAAGAAGTCATCCTTTTCCATAAAATCTTAGAATTTCCATAAGAACCTGTCCCAAAAACCGGGACAGAACCTTGCCGATGATCTTTCTGCTAAAGTAAAATTAGGTTTTGGGACACGCTGTAAAAAAGAAATCGGCCAAACGTACGTTCGGCGGCTTTTCTGCTTGAATTTTCAAAATCCCGTTCTGATATTTTAATAAAAGAAGAGTTATGAGTCGGTTTGAACCGAATCGTGAAAGAGCGGACTTCCGAATCGGATACAAACAAAGATTCGAAACGGTCCGCACAAACAAGGGTCTCGCGATACGGAATTGAAAGATTAAAATTTTTGTATATTCAGGAACCCTTATGGAATTCGCATCTTCGATCCTTAATCCGATATTTTTGGCTTTGTTTATTCTTTTTTTCCCGTGGCTCGCAATCCGTCTCACGCAAAAAGTCAAACTGTTCGGAATCCTAGGTTCCGTATCGATCTGCTACATTGCGGGAATCCTTTTGGGAAACCTCGTCCCTCATTCGTGGATTCCGAAATCGGTGCCTCTTACCATAGCCGATATTGCGATTCCTCTTGCGATTCCTCTGCTTTTAAGTTCCACCGATTTTCGAAAAGGGTTCGGCGAAGCGAAACTCGCTCTCTTCTCCTTCTTTTTATCCGCGGTTGCGGTTGCGATATCCGCCGCGCTAGTAGGATACGTATACGCGGAAACGCATCCCGAATCCGCAAAAATCGCGAGCATGCTTTCCGGCATGTATACCGGCGGAACTCCGAACCTGAACGCGATCGGATTGGCCTTAAGCGCAAATAAAGAAACGATCGCCTTGGTCAACACGATCGATGTAATCATCGGCGGGATTTATCTTCTCTTCTTACTGACTTTTGGAAAAAAAATCTTTTCGTTCTTTCTGAAAAAGGAAGAAGTCAAAAACGTTCCAATCGAAGAAACGGAATCGTCCGCAAAAGTAGAAGATAAACTTCCGTTAAAAAAAATACTTCTGCCGAACGGGATCGGTTTGTTGTTGGCGACGCTTGGTTTCGGAGTTTCGGTCGCGTTTACGTTTTTGATCTTCTCTTCTTTGTACGCGCCTTCGATCCTTCTCGGAATCACAACCTGGGGAATCGGAATTTCCTTTCATTCCAAAGTGCGGCAACTCAAAACATACGAGTTCGGAAGTTATATGATTTTGGTCTTTTCGGTCTCAATCGGTTTTCTTGCGGATTTGGAGGAATTGAAAAAAGATTTCGGTTCCGTGTTTCTCATCTTAACGTCGATTCTTTTCGGAGCGATTCTACTCCACCTTCTCTTGGGAATTCTCTTTCGAATTCCGGTCGATACCTGGATGATCACTTCCGTATCGAGCATCTACGGACCCGCGTTCGTTCCGCCGGTTTCGCAGGCGATCGGAAACAAAGGCGTTTTGGTTGTGGGAATTCTCACGGGATTGATCGGATACGCGTTAGGAAATTATCTAGGAATCGGAATTCATTCCGTTTTGATCGCGATCGGAAATTAGGATTTACTTTTTCGTTTCGCAGGTCGGATCGAACGTTAAAAGAAGATTCTTAAAGAAAGAATTGAGAACTTCTCTTCCCCTCACTTGCAGGTCTCGTTGCGAGGGAGAAATATCAGCTTGGATCTGCAGCCCGTCGAATACCGCGAGAATGGTGCGCGCGATTAAGACTGCGGGCATAGAATTTACGATGCTTCCCTGATTCTGTCCTTCTTGAATCGTCTTTGCAAAAACGGATTCAAGAGAATCGTAAAAGGCGACGATTTCCTTCTCCATGCTTCCGCCGTTGGAAGTCGCTTCGGCAAACAACCGAGGAGAACAATTCCCTTCGATCGTAAGACGATTCGCCAGTCGCTCCAAATATTCCTTCATTCTCAAATGCGGAGAAAGAGAAAGAACTTCCGGATCCTGAAATCCGAAACGTTCTAGATTTAAAAATTCACGGATCAGAGTGTCCCGGATTTCTTCCTTACTTTCGAAGTGAAAGTAGATTCCACCCTTGGTCAAACCGGCCGTTTCGGCGATGTCTTGAACCGATGTCTTTTCAAAACCCTTGGAAAAAAAACAACGCATCGCCGCAGAGAGAATCGATTCTCTCCGAACGTCCTCGGGTAATTTTTTCCAGCCAAGAGTCTTTGACATTGCGAAATTCTCCCTTTCATCTTCGGAACCACTTTCCTCCGGTCAAACGAATTCGCTTTTCAAAGTAAAAATAAATACCAACCGGTAGGAATTAAATATTGACAAAGAATTCTCCATAAATACCGATGGGTAGGAAAGAAAATTCCGAACTGGAGAATTCCCATGTCCCAAACAGTTTCCCCGCTCTCTCAAAGCCTCACATTGCCCAACGGCCAGGTTTTAAAGAACCGGATCGCCAAAGCTTCGATGGAAGAAAGTTTAGCCGACGACGAGTTTCTCCCAGGAAAAGAAATGATTCGTTTGTATGAACGCTGGGGAAACGGCGGAGCCGGACTTCTTTTGACCGGAAACGCTATGGTCGATCCGACCGCGTTGACCGGACCGGGAAATGTCATTATCCGAGACCGAGGAAAATTGGATTCTTTCAAACGATGGGCCGACGCGGGAAAATCGGGCGGCTCTAAAATTTGGATGCAAATCAATCATCCCGGTAGACAGGTTTTCAGTTTTATTTCGGAAACTCCGGTCGCCCCTTCCGCCGTGAAAGTTCATATTCCGGGAAGAATGTTCGCGAAAGTTTTCGGAACTCCACGCGCCCTCACCGAAGACGAAATCAAAAAAATCATCGATCGTTTTATTCAAGCCGCGGTCATCGCGGAAAAAGCTGGCTTCGACGGAATCGAAGTGCACGCCGCTCACGGTTATTTGATCAATCAGTTTCTTTCTCCGTTGACCAATCTTCGCGAGGATCAATGGGGCGGTTCTCTGGAGAATCGCGCGAGAATTCTTCTCGAAATCGTAAACGGAATCCGCGCTTCCACCCGAAAAGAATTCGGAGTCGGAGTAAAACTCAACTCGGCCGATTTTCAAGGCGGGGGTTTTGCGGAAGAAAACGCGATCCAAGTGATTGAAATGTTAAATCAATGTAATTTAGATCTACTTGAAATATCGGGAGGAAACTATGAATCTCCCGCGATGCAGGGAGGAGAATCCAATGGAACGCGCAAACGCGAAGCGTATTTTTTGGATTTTGCGAAAAAGGCACGATCGATCGCAAAGATGCCTTTGATGTCCACGGGCGGTTTCCGTTCCAAGAATATTATGGAAAATGCAATCACTTCCGGCGCCATCGACCTTGTCGGAATCGCGGCTCCGTTCGCTTTCGACCCGGATTGCGCTTCTCGACTTCTTTCCGGAAACGCGGAAACGATCGAATTCAATCTTCCGAATCTTTCCAATCCGGTTTTCAGTTCTCTTTCAAAAATGTCCGCCATCAAATTTCAGTTCCGAAGAATGGGACAAGGAAAAGAACCGAGAATTCCTCGATCGATGATCGGCAACTTAATCTGGGAACAAATTCGCAGTAGAAGAAACGCTACGAAATATAAAAACTTTTTAGCGCTACCCTCTTCGACAAAATAAAGAATCCCGCCGACACAAAAACTGCACAGAACATCCATCGTACCTGCGAGGCGATGGATTTGTGTAATTCCGAAATCGTTTTCCGATTTTCCGCGAGAATTCTAAAGATAGTTTCGTTCGATCGCGTTTCAGCTTCTTATCTTTTGATCGCTTGCATCAATCGATCCGGATAATCACTGATTATACCGTCCACACCCGCATCGATCAATCTTCTCATTTCATCCGGCTCGTTCACCGTCCAAGGGATCACGGAAATTTTATGAGAATGCGCTTCCTGAACGAATGCTTCCGTCACGTATAAGAAATACGGAGAAATAATATCCGCTTTCACTTCGATCGTTTTTTTCAACGCGTTTTCGCGAGCGGAATTTCCGAATCCCAATTTCATCAGGGCGCCTTGAAAGTATGTTACGGAAAAAAGAGCGCTCGTTTTGATCTTTGGATTTTTTTCCTTTACGATCGGCAACGCTTGTATGTAAAACGATTGGATCGTTGTTCGATCCGCGGCTTTTGCATCTTCGACGGCTTTGACGAGGAGAGTTACATGATCCCTCACTTTCTCCATAGGAAGTTGAGCCTTGTCGTCGTTCGGGAACTTCGTTTCGATATTGAATTTGAGCTTCGGCCGATTCGGATTCTTCTTTTCAACGTTTGCGACGAGCGAGAAAAATTCTTCAATCGTAATCAGTTCGGTTCCCGGAACTGAAACTTGTTCCGGATATTTCGGATTTTTTTTAGTCCCGCAATCCAGTTGTTTCAATTCCGCCAAAGTCAAATCGTATAGTGAAACGGAAGAAATCGGAGTTCCGTCCTTTTTCTGACAGATCGTTGGATTGGTTTCCGAATCGTGATGAATTACGATTTTCTTATCTTTGGTAAGAACCGTGTCCAATTCCAAAGTAGTCATCTCGTAACGGATCGCCTCCTCGAACGCGGGCCACGTATTTTCCGGTTTTAAACCTCTTGCACCCCGATGTCCCTGCAAATCCACAATGCCGTCTAACGGCTTATTGACGATCGGCGCGCCCGAACAAGAAGGCACGGCGGAGGAAAAAAGAACCACGAAAAAAATCTCGAAAAGAAATCTAACTTTGATTTTGGAATTCATCTTAGCGCAGAATTCTTTTTTCTTTTCGAAAGTAGGAAAGCTTTTTTTGATCCGATCGGCGCCGAATCGAATTCCGATTTCATTACCATTCAAGATCGCATAAACCGCTTGACAGAACGGAAAGCTCCCGTTTCAATTTTTTTAATTCCGAACTTCCGTCGGGATTTTTCCTCGAAACGGTTTTACGGAAGAAAGCCGCCCTCCTCGATCCTACGACATTCGGTCCAAGGATCGATTCCAGTTTCAAATCCGAAAAGGTTAAACTAACAATCAAAACGTTCTTTGGTTCGAGTCGATTCGTTTGGATCGCCGTTTCATTGAACTTCAATCCACACAAGGGAGAATCATCCATGAATCCAAAATTCATTGTCGCATTAACGGTTTCTATTTTTCTAATAAATCCGTTTTATATCGCAAGCCAAAGCCAACCCAGTTTTCCGGATTACGGAAACCCAGTACGTTTAGATCTCGCAAAAAAGATCGTACTCAAAGCGCAGAACGAAGCGAAAAAGAACGGCTGGAAGATGGTCTTTTCCGTAGTCGATTCCGGAGGCAATCTGATCCTTCTGGAAAGAATGGACGGAGCCCAATTCGGTTCGATCGATATTTCGCAGGGAAAGGCGAAATGCGCGAACAATTTTAGAAGACCCACAAAATCGATAGAGGACGCGATTGCCGCCGGCGGAGTCGGATTAAGAATTCTAGGCTTACCGGGAGTGTATCCTCTGGAAGGCGGAGAATTGATTTTGATCGATGGAAAAATCGCCGGAGCCATCGGCGTTTCCGGAGGAACTTCAAGCCAGGACGGTCAAGCGGCTCGCAGCGGATTGGAAGCAGTTAAAGAATAACGAATTCCCCCACCTTTCGCCAAACTCTTGTTTGGTGAAAGGAACATTCGCATTTTGAACTTCCTTTCGACAAACCCAATTCAACCTCGTAATTTACCTTACCGCAATGACGATATCCGTTTAAGACATATTCCATTTCCGTAATGATTGACATTTTCTTACTAAAATCAGAATGTCATAGATGAAAAGCGTATTCAAGTTCAAAAGTTTCTTCGCATTCAAGGATTAGGGTTTTCCACCAGATCGATCCTCATCAATTTGAAATCGTAAACGAAAGTCAAGTATGCCTCAAAACAAATATTAAAACCGTCCAGGGTTCTCAAAAGAATCCGACGTTTTCGTTCTCCGTCCGGTCCCAAAACAGTCAAAAGAAATCGATTCTCCGCTCCGTAGCCGTCGTAAACATATTCGACAAACGCGATATTCTTTCCGTCAAACGTGAAAATCTTTCTGAGTTCGCTTTGGATCGGATATTCTGCGATCAATTCTCCGTTTCGGTTTAAAATCGTGACGTGTTTATAATCTTCCGCAAAGACGAGTCTATCCTCGGTTAAAAAAACGGGAAGATTCGGATTCGGACTTTTGTGCGGACCTAAAATATCGCTACAAGTCTTATCGTATATTTTTAGAATCCGAAATTCCGAATCGGTGACATACGTCTTATCGTAACCGAAACAAAAAAGATAACCCTCATCGAAATTCAACGGCGGAGCGTTCAAAAAATGAATCAATTCCACGCCGCTATTCTGTTTTTCCTTAAATTCGATTAAGCCGTTTCTTTGCGGATTTTCGATCTTCGCATAATAATAAAAAACATTCAAGCGTTCGTCGATCCAAACCGGATGTGCGAATGATTTCCAATCCGTCAACGGCTTAAACCGGGAATCGAACACCGAAAATCCTTTCATCGTGATCGGAATTAGATTCTCCGTTTCGTCGAACAACATTCTTCCCGAAAAAATTTCTCCGTTGGGAAGATCCAATCGGCGGATTTCTTTTTGGCGGAGAAGATCGTAAACGACGATGGAGCGGTTCCTCGCCAAATAAAGAATGTCATGATGAATCGTTACATCAAAGTTATGGACCGTTCTACATTCCGAATAATCCCGTTCCCGCGTCGGATCGACTTCGTAACAGGAAAATTGTAATAGGAATTCTCCCAACTTTTTTCCGTTTAAGTCGTGAATGAGCAGCTTATCGGGACGATCCAAAAGGGAAAACGGAGTTTCCTGAACTCCGTGAAAAGAACAAACGTATCCGGCTTTCCAAAACAAAATCGGCACCTTCGGACCGCTTTGAAACGGAGGAAGAATATTCGTTTTCCATAATACGTTTCCGGTCTTAACTTCGATCGCACTTAAAAAATGTTTTTCTTCCCCTTCCGCGGTCCAAAGAACGATTCGATCCGCATCGATGGAACAACTTTCGATCGTCCGGGTTCCTTTCGGAAGAGTAAGAATCGGAACGGCACCGTCGTGAAATCCTTGTTCGGTTATTTTTTTATGTTCTTCCGGAAAATTCTCGGAAAACCACTTTTCCAACCAATACTTGATCGAATTATCAAGATCGATCGGTCTTTCCATATACAATTTCTTTAATATTTTTCGTTCATCGTGTTCTATTTTTTGAAGGCAGGACACCGCGAAACCGTAGGGAAGAATCTGCTTTTCGTCGAATCGGATCGCAAGAAGTTTATCGAGGGTCGGATGTTCCACGATCTCTTTTTCCTTGCCCTCGAGCAGCCTCGCTTCCTGAACATAAAACTCGGGATATGTGGATCTTGGATCGCCCGTTCCTCTGCTTTGAATGACCCACAAAGAAGCGCAGGTTTTGCATCGATAAATATCGGGAAAAACCTCCGTGGAATGTTCCACGATGTCCCGGATCGGAAAATCATAGGAATAACGATCCTCAGTCAAGGTAACTCTTCGGAAAAAAGTTTTTTCACCGTTTTTACAGAACAGACAACTCATAATTTTCTACAATTGGACTTAAAAACGCGTTCTTTGCAAAGAATTAAACAAATCCGAGAATTCACTTTAAAACGATCTACGTTAATCCGAATTTGATTCCTCGAAAATTCCGATCGAAAACGGCCTTATTTTATCTTTAAGATTTCCTTTTTAGGATTCTATGGTATCGTTTTTCTCTGCGATCCGTTTTAAATCGGTGAAGGTATGCTCTCGACTCGATTCTCTGCCGTCACTTTGGTATAAACGAAAGGATTGAAAGTGGTACACTATGATTCATCATTATATCGATACTGCGGCATTCCCCAAAAAAAACACTGCTTCTTCGTCCTTTGAAACTTTTTTTAAATTCTTAACCTCTCCGATCGTATTCTTAAAAACTTTTTTTCGAAACTTATTTTTATCCAAAGGATGGTTGGCTCTTTCCGATTTGGAAGAACAGAAAAAGATCGAAGTTCTCTTGGATCATCTCTTTCGGATTTTTGAAGATCTTTCCGCAGGGTATTCGCTTTCCGAAATTCTTTTTACTTTGGCTCAAGCGATCGAAAAATATAGTTCCGATATTCACGCGAGTATTCTGTTAATCGACCAAGACGGCCTTACTCTCAGACATTGTGCAGCTCCAAGTCTTCCCAAAGAATATTGCGACTTCGTGGACGGAGAACGAATCGGTCCCGACTGCGGATCCTGCGGAACCGCGGCTTATACGAAAAAACTCGTTGTCGTCGAAGACATACAAAACGATCCTCTTTGGCTAAAATATAAGGACACTGCAAACCGATTTCATTTACGCGCTTGCTGGTCTCATCCGATCCTATCTCCCACCGAACAAGTGTTAGGCACGTTCGCGCTCTATTATTACGAACCGAAACGCCCTTCGGAGCTGGATCTAAGATTGATTCATTCTCTGGCTCATATCGCGGGTATTGCGATCGAAAGAAAAAGAATCGAAGACCTTAAAACGGAAAGTGAAGCCCGTTATCGCTCTCTTGTGGAACAAGCTTCGGATACGATCTTTCTTACCGATCGGGAAGGCAGATACGTCGAAATCAATCCGAGCGGCTGTGCATTGTTAGGTTATACAAAGGAAGAATTTCTGAAACTTCATCTATGGGATGTGATCGAACCCGAAGATCTCAAAAAACAACCGCTTCGAGTCAACGACCTGAAAGCCGGTAGACCGGTTTTGACGGAAAGACGATTGGTTCGCAAAGACGGAAGCATCGTCCCCGTGGAAATCAATGCGCGTTATTTGGAAAACGGGTATATTCAAGGAATTGTTAGAAATATTTCAGAAAGAAAGGTGACCGAAGAAATCGTAAGACAAGCGCAAAAGATGGAAAGCATCGGCCTTCTTGCGGGAGGAATCGCGCACGATTTCAATAACCTACTTACGATGATTCTCGGAAGCGCGGAAGTCATGGAACTTCGGATCGATAAGAATTCCGACCTGAATAAACACGTAAACAGAATTATTGAAGCGGCAAAACGCGGAGGCTCGATCACCAAACAGCTTCTTCTTTTTTCAAGACCGGGCTCCTCCGAACTCAAACCGATTTCCATTTCGCATATTATCAAAGAAGTAACGGATATTCTTGCGTTTTCGCTTCCGAAAAACATTTCGATTGAAACGAAAGTCGATCTCACAAAAGGAATCATCTTGGGCGACAGCGGACATCTTCATCAGGTGATTCTTAACCTGGCGTTGAACGCGAGAGACGCGATGCCCGACGGCGGAAAAATTACGATTCAGGAAAGTATCGTTACGGGAGAAGAAGTTCGTAAAAAATTCATTTCCGGAACCGCCAACCGGTACGTCTGTATTCAAGTTTCGGATACGGGAAGAGGAATGAATTCTACAACGAAGTCGAAAATTTTCGAACCTTTCTTTACGACCAAAGAACGGGGAAAAGGAACCGGTTTAGGTCTTTCGATCGTGGATACGATCACTAAAAATCATTTCGGTTTTATCGACGTCGAATCCTTCCCCAATCATGGAACAAAATTTTCTTTATTCTTTCCGGCCGTTTCCACCGGAGAAGTCGCCGATACGGACAAGGTAAAAAAACAAACCCGACTGAATGCGAACGTATTGATCGTAGACGACGAAATTATGGTTCTCGACGTTCTCAAAGATATTTTGGAGTTATCGGGCTGCAAAGTTTTCTCGGCGAACAGTGGAAAACAAGCTTTGGAACTCTATCAGAATTCGAAAGACAAAATCGATTTGGTCATTACGGATCTGGGAATGCCCGAAATGAACGGCGATGTTCTTTTTGCGCTTTTAAAAAAAATAACTCCTTCCATTAAGGTGATCGTCACCTCCGGTCACATAGAACGGGATAAAAAGGAGAAATTATTGGAACAAGGCGTCGTCAGCATATTAGACAAACCTTATAAAATAGAAGCCGTTCAAACGATCGTGCAGGAATCGCTGAGAACAGATTGATCCTTTCAATACATATCCTTCAGTTTACAATCGGTTTGGCATAAATTGTAAAAGACGGAACAGTTCGCAATCGCATCCCCTGCCGGATTCGAACTTTGGTTCGAGGCCTGAGCGGAAGAATCTTTTACGATCAAAGCTGAAAAGCAAAGTTGCGACCGTTCTTTGCATGTGTTTTCACAACGTTCTTTAGAAGTCGTTTGGTTACAGGAGACGGCAGAAAAAACCCACAAAAGCCAAAGATTGAGGATCAATATTTTATTCATAATTCGATTGTATCCCAAATCCGATCTTCAATCAATGAAACACATTAGTATTTCTGCATTAAGTTATAAACTGAACCGCAAAGAGGCCGCAATTTTTCCACATTCTTACAAGTGCCGCTCACTAAAAAACTTCTTCCGTTCTTATTACGATTGGGCCTACGATCCGATTGCGTTTCGTATCGGTTTTAGACGATACAAATAGAACCTCAAACAATATCAAAACGCGTGTTTCTTGTCGCAATCCGCTTCACAAGACGCTTTAGCGCCTATGCAGGTAATCGGGCTAAATAAAAAACTCAAAAAAGAATTCGATGAACTTGCACTTGATGAGCTCGAACCGGAGCCGCTTGAATTATTTGCAAGCAAGGATGAAATCAACAAAGAACCGGCGATACAATCCGATTCGGCGGATTTGCAATAATTATCTTCGTAACATTTTTGACGAGGAGATATTTCGGAAC